>NZ_KV880638.1:1200000-1500000 GCF_001907695.1 Thalassospira sp. TSL5-1 | reverse complement strand
GGGCGGTTTGAAATTGCCTGGGATAAACTGACCGACCGTCTTTTTTTGCCGCGCGCCACCCGCACCGAAGCCATCACCGACTATGCCACCCGCTATATGGCATGGCTGGAAAAACGGGTTCGAGCACATCCGTTACAATGGTACAATTTTTTTGATTTCTGGGCCCGTCCAGGGGATGAAAATGACCAAAAATAACAAGACTGTCCCAACGATGACCTTTGGCAAAAACCGGCCCCGTCACAGTGCAGGCCACACCCCAAAATGATCAGCGCCAGCATTACCGAAACCATCCAGTTTTATCATCTGGACCCGATGAATGTGGTCTGGCATGGCAATTATGTGCAGTTCTTTGAACAGGCCCGCTGCGCCCTGCTTGATCTGATTGACTATAACTACCCGCAAATGGATGCGTCGGGCTATGTCTGGCCGGTGGTCGACATGCGGGTAAAATATGTCCGCCCCTGCCGGTTCGGGCAAAAAATTCAAATCACCGCCACATTGATCGAATATGAAAACAGATTGAAAATCAATTACCTGATTACGGATGCCCAAACCGGTGAAAAACTGACCAAGGGTTTCACCATTCAGGTTGCAGTCGAAAAAGCCAGCGGCGAAATGCTGTTTCGCAGCCCCGACTTTCTGATCGACAAGCTGGAGGCAATGAATTGATCCGTGCCCGTTTCGTGCGTTCCCTGCTATTTATTGCATTTATCAGCAATACGGTGCTGTTGCCCCAACTTGCATTCGCCCGCCCCGGCGCAGCAGCCCTGGAAAAGGGACAATATCTTGCCGGGGAATTTTCCCTGGATCGTCACCTGGCAGGTTTTGACAACGGGCTAAAATCAAACGGCGAGTTTACGCTGGTTCCCGGAAGCGGGCTGATCTGGCAAACGACAAAGCCCTTTCCCGGCACCACCATTTTGGGCCCGGCGGGCATTACCAACATTGATGCCGATGGCGAAAAAAGCAGTGTTGTAGATGGCAATGCGCAATTTGGCGTGTTTGTCGATTTGATTTCATCGGTTTTGGAAGGCAACTGGTCGGCCCTGGAAAACCGTTTCCACGTTGAATTTTCCCCGCCGACACAAACGCCGTGGCAAGTGCGGCTGGTTCCGTTTGGCGAAAGCGCGATTGGCGGGCAGGTCATTGATATTGTTGCCAGTGGTACCCGCTATGTCGATCAGGTGCGCATAAACAAACCCGGCGGTGATTATGACGACATCACGCTAAGCGACCAGCAGGCAAAGGCCCTGCCATTGCCCAAAGACAAGGCATCCCTTCTGCCCGGAACCCCTGCGCAATGACAGGCCGCCACGCAACCGCCTGGATCATTTGCCTGGTGATGGCCGCTGCCTGGTGCGCCTGGCAAATTGGCGGCGGCCACACCCGGATTGATGCCGATTTCATTTCGCTGATCGGGCAGGAAAACCCTGAAGACAGCGACATGTATAATGATATCGACAATGTCCGCCATGTGCTGGCGCAGGATTCCCGCCGCGCCATTTTCATGGTTTCCGCCCCCACGCGGGAACGCGCGGTTAATGCCGCAACCGACCTTGCCGGGCGGCTTTCCTGGATCAACGGCACCGAAAAAGTCACCACGCCGGATGATCAGGCCGGACGCCTGCCCGAATTGCTGGCCTTTTTTCAACCCCATGCCACGGCCCTGCTTGCCCCGCAAGACCGCAAGGCCCTGAAGGCGGATCAGGGCGCAAAACTGTATCGCCGCGCCCTGCAAAGCATTTATTCCCCCACCAGCACCATAAATGCCCGTTCATTACGGGATGATCCATTTTCATTACTGCCGCATTACCTGGCGGCGATGGCAGGCAAGTTGGGCGATGGCAGCGGTGCTGTTCGTCGCGATGGGCGGTTTTATGTGCCGGTTATTGCCTCCCTTGACCCGCGCCTTGCCAGTTCGGACCGGGATGCCCAATGGGTGAATGATGCCAACCGGGTTGCCGCCAACCTGGAAAAAGCCACCGATATTGAAGTTGCCCGCAGCGGTCAGGTGTTTTTTGCCGCCGCCGAGGCCAGCCACGCCAAAGCCGATGTCAAACGCATTGCCATGCTCGCCACCACCGGCATTGTCTTTATGGTGGGGTTGGTGTTTTTTTCCTGGGGGCCGTTACTCGCCGCGCTGATTACGGTCGGCAGCGGCATTTTAGCGGGTATTACCGCCGTCACCATAATTTTCAACACGGTTCATGCCATTGCTCTGGTTTTTGGTGCGAGCCTAATTGGCATTGCCGTGGATTATGCCCTGCATTATGTCAGCATTGATCCGGCACGCGGTAATGCGCGCAAGCGCCTGCGGCTGATTTTGCCGGGCCTGACATTGGGGCTGATCACCTCCGTCGTCGGCTTTGCCGCCCTATCCATCAGCCCGACCCTGCTGCTCACCCAAATAGCCATTTATTCAGTCGCAGGGCTGATTGCTGCTTATTTGACCGTTATTTTCCTGCTACCGTTTTTGCCTGTGCAGCCGGTGCGCAATTACCTGCCCATTCGCCGGTCAGTTGCCGCCCTGCGTTATGCCCAATATCGCATCACGCCGCCCACCTGGGGGCGGTTATCGCTGGTGGTGGTGATATTGGCAGGTTTTGCCGCGTGCAGCCATTACATCACCAGCAATGACAGCATCCGCAATCTGGGGCATGGCAATGAAAGCCTGATCAAACAAACCATCACCATTCGCGATGTGATGGGCCTGGGGGCCAGCCCGATGTTTTTGCGCGTCGATGGCAAAACCGCCGAGGACCGCCTGCAAACCGAAGAAAAACTGCGCGAGAAACTTTCCCCGCTGTTGGAAAATGGTACGCTGAGCGGCATGGTCAGTATGGCCGATGTCATCCCGTCACAAAAACGCCAGGCCGAAAACATGGCTTTGGTGAACGATAAACTTTACACGCCCTTTGCCGCCCAACTGGCCCAGAACCTGCCAATTAAGATAAGCCCGCAAGCCCCGAGCGAAACATCCTTCCTGGTACCCGATGCCGCCACGCTCCTTGTTTTGCCCGAACTGGCCAACCTGCAATCGGGCAGCGGGGATTTGGTGCGCCTGCGCGGGGTTAAAGATGTGACCGCCTTGAAAACCGCGCTGGGCGACCTGGAAAATGTGCATCTGATCGACCCGGCCAGCGCCATTTCCGACCTGTTTGGCCGCTATCGCCACTGGGCCTATCTGGCATTGGGGGTTGCCATGTTTGCCGCCCTGGTCCTGGCGGTTTTCCGCTATGGCCTGCGCGATGGCATTTGTGTATTTGGCGCCCCCGCCGGGGCCGTTTTATGTGCGCTGGCGGGAAGCTTTGCCCTGGGGGTGCCGCACAACTTTTTTACCACAATGGCCCTGTTTCTGGTTTTTGCCATCGGGGCGGATTATGTGCTGTTTCTGGCCGAAAGCCGCCATAGCACGCATGACCAGGATACCAGCCTTGCGGTGTTACTGTCCCTGATCAGCAGTGTGCTGGCCTTTGGCCTGCTGGCAACCAGTTCGGTCCCCCTGGTCAGCGATATTGGCACCGTTATTGCCATTGGCCTGGTCGCCGCCTGGATATTGGCCCCTGTCATGGCGGGGCGGCGCAGCATGAACCCGGCGGGCCATTCGCATGATCTGGCATATGACGACGAAGACGAAGATACCGAAGATATGTATGACGATGACAGACCAGCCCACCGTAACCGGGCACATAACACACAGGGGCGTGGCAATGCGTAACTATGACATTGCCATTATCGGTGCAGGCCCGGCCGGGGCGGTTGTGGCAAAGTTTTTACACGATGCCGGTTTATCCGTCATCGTGCTGGAGGCAGCCCATTTCCCGCGTTTTGTCATAGGCGAGAGCCTGCTGCCCTTTTGCATGAATGTGCTGGAAAAATGCGGCCTGGCCGACACCATTGCGGCCCAGGCAGAAGCACAGGCCTTTCAGTTTAAAAACGGGGCGGCCTTTGCCCGGGGCGACCAGCAATGCAGCATCGATTTTCACGACCGGTTCGAGGATGACGGCTGGAGCACGACCTTTCAGGTCAAGCGCGATGCCTTTGATCAAACCCTGATTGACGCCGTCATCAAGGCGGGTGTGCCGGTCAAATTCGGGCATCGTATTATTGCAGCTGACCTGGCCGAGGGCGACTGCCACCTGACCTGGCAGGATGATAATGACCAAACCGACACCATTCAGGCTGGTTTTGTTGTTGATGCCAGCGGCTATGGCCGGGTTATTCCCAAATTGCGCGGAACAGCCAATACCGCCCCGCTGCCACCGCGCCGGGCCCTGTTTACCCATATGCGCGACCACATCACCGCGACCGAGTATGACCGCAACAAAATCCTGATCACGGTGCATCCCGACCACCACGATATCTGGTATTGGCTGATCCCGTTTGCCGATGGCACCGCATCGGTTGGCGTGGTGTACCCGCTGGACGATCAATCCCCCCTGGCCGATGCGCCAGATGCCCGCACCTATGAAAATGACGACGCGTTATTTGCCCGTCTGCTGGGCGAAACCGCGCTGGGCGCGCTTTTGCAAAATACCGAACAAACTCGCCCGCTTGCCGCCATTGCCAGCTATAGCAGCGGAAATGACCATCTTTATGGTGACGGCTATGTTTTATTGGGAAATTCAGCAGGTTTTCTGGATCCTGTCTTTTCCTCGGGCGTTACCATTGCACTCTATTCCGCCGAACTGGCTGCCAAAGCCCTGATTGCCCGCCATAACGGAGACGCGCCTGACTGGAAAAACGACTTTGCCAAGCCCCTGAATGCCGGGATCGCGACATTCAAATCCTATGTCGAGGCATGGTATGATGGCCGCCTGCAGCAGATTATTTTTAACCAGCCAGATCGCGATTTGCAGTTAAAACGCATGGTGGTGTCGATTTTGGCCGGATATGCCTGGAATATGGAAAACCCGCTGGTCGCCAAGACAGACCGATATTTGAACCTGTTACACGAGTTAAGCCTGTGAAATTTGGTCCTGCCTTTATCATTGCCACGTCCTTGTTGACGGCTGCCTGCTCCAAGCCGATGGAATTGCCCTTTGATTTGGGCACCATTGATTTGAGCACCATCGATTTTTCCAATTCGCAGCAAAAAGAACATGCAAAGCAGCATGAAGCGGCGCTGAATGCGGCCGAACCCGACCATATCGTGGCGCTGAACAATGATCAAAATGCCCTGTTTGTCTTGCCGCAAATGCCCTGGCCCAAGGATGCCAATCGGGTTGATGTGATCCAAAAGGTTCATGCCACCTGGCAAAACGGCCAGTCGGTTGATTTTCAGGCCCGCATTGGCCTGGCCCCGCGCCAGGTGCATATGGTGATGCTGGACCCGATGGGCCGTCGTGCCATGCAGATCAACTGGAGCGAACGGGACCTGAGCTTTGAGCAGGCCGACTGGATGCCCGATGCCTTTGACCCCGCCCGTATGCTCGTGGATATCATGATGGTTTACTGGCCCGCCGACATTGTGCGCGATGCCCTGCCTGCCAATATGGCAATGGTGTCGAACCCGGATACCCGCCAGATTGTCACCATCGACGAAAACGGCAAAAGCACGCCATACAGCGCCATCACCTATCCTGAAAAGGATCGCTGGCAGGGGGCGGCAAGCCTGCATAACCTGCGCGATGGCTATCAGATCGACATCCAGTCATCGCGGATTGACAGCCAATGACATCGACCGTTCCACACGGGAACACCGCGACGCCTGACAATTGCACAGACACCCCCAACCGGGCTGGCACACCGCAACACCCGGCCTGTTATCTGCATGCAATGGGCATGGTTTCCGCCCTTGGCATGACGGCAGATGAAACACGGCAAGCCCTGGCGGGCAAACGCGCGGCCAATATGGTTGAAGTTGGCAGCTTTTTGCCTGATCGCACCGTGACCGTGGGCATGATTGCGCGCGAACCTGGTGCCCTGCCTGCCCATTTGCAGCATCACGATACCCGCAACAACCGGATGTTATGGGAAGCCACCCGGCAGATTAATGATTGTATAGCCCAAACCATTGACCGTTTTGGCAAACAGCGCATTGCCGTCATCCTCGGCACCAGCACATCGGGCATTGATGAAGGCACACAATCCTATCGGGAATATCTGCAAAAAGGTGCCCTTCCCGAAGATTTTACCTATTCCGGCCAGGAAATTGGTGCCCCAGCCGATTTCCTGCGCGAGGCCCTGGGGCTGGGCGGGCCTGCCTATGTCATTTCCACGGCCTGTTCATCCAGTGCCAAGGTCTTTTCTGCCGGGCAGCGGTTGTTAAAGGCAGGGCTTTGCGACGCGGTGCTGGTGGGCGGGGTGGATAGCCTGTGTGGCCTGACCATTGCCGGTTTTGCTGCCCTGCAATCGGTGGCAGAAGGGCGCTGCCGCCCCATGAGTGCCAATCGTGACGGCATCAATATTGGCGAAGGGGCGGCCATTTTCATGATGCGGCGCGACCCCGCCGCCATCGCCGTGATGGGGGTTGGCGAAACATCGGATGCCCACCACCCCAACGCCCCACACCCGGAAGGCACCGGCGCACGGGCCGCCATGCTTGCCGCCCTTGACCAGGCAGGCATGACTCCGGCGGACATCACCTATTTAAACATGCACGGCACCGCCACCCCGCTTAATGACAGCATGGAATCGCGCGCCATTCACGACCTGTTTGGCGATCATGTACCGGTCAGTTCCACCAAACCCCTGACGGGCCATACCCTGGGTGCTGCCGGGGCGATTGAAAGTGCGATTTTATATCTGGCCCTGTGTGATGCACCACAGGGGGCCGCCCTGCCCCTGCATATATGGGATGGCAAGGCCGACCCGGACCTGCCCGCCATCAAGCTGGTTTCCGAACACAATAACCAACTGCCACCGATGCCAAAATGCGCCATGCTCAGCAATTCCTTTGCCTTTGGCGGCAGCAATGCCTCGGTTATTCTGGCAACCGGCTGGAACCAGCCCTAAAAACACCCAAACAGCCCATATCTGACAATTTTCAACCCAAACAAGGCCCATCGGAATGCCAAACCGGCACAGCCCCTCCGCCCCCGCAGAAACACCGGCACAAAATGGCTTTCCTGCCATTGAAAAGCTGGTGCCCCACGCACGCCCCATGTTGCTGATTGACCGCATTCTGGCTGCCGATGACACGTCCCTTAAGGCTGCTGTTCACATTGATGAAAACAGCATGTTTTATGACGCGGCAAACGGTGTTCCATCCTATGTCGGCATCGAATATATCGCCCAGACAGTTTCGGCCTATAGCGGCTGGCGCGCCTGGCAGGCCAGCAAAACCGGCAACAGCGAACCGCGCATCGGTTATTTGCTCGGCACCCGAAAAATGACATTGCAGGATGACTTTTTCAAACCGGGCGACCATTTGACAATCGATGTTGAAAATATCTTTGAAGATGGCGAAATGGGCGTGTTTGACGGCACCGTTTGCCGGGACGGGCAGATCATTGTCAGCGCGCGCATAAACGTGTATCAGCCAAAGGCAGAAGATACGCCAACATCATAATGGAATATCAGGGTTCGATGACAGACACCATTCTGGTAACAGGTGCCAGCAAGGGCATTGGCGCGGCAACCGCCCGCCGCCTCGCCCGTGATGGCTTTGACATTATTGTCCATTATCATTCCGACCGCGCCGGGGCCGATGCGGTGTGCGCCGATATTGCCGCCCTTGGCCGCAATGCCCGCCCGATACAATTCGATATCGCCAATCGCGACCAAACCCGCACCGCAATCGAGGCCGACCTTGCGCACAACGGTGCCCCCTATGGTGTGGTTTTAAATGCCGGGCTAACGCGGGATGCGGCCTTTCCAGCCCTTGAAGATGACGAATGGGATACGGTGATCAATACCAATCTGGGCGGTTTTTACAATGTCATCAAGCCGCTGGTGATGCCAATGGTTCAGCGTCGCAAGCCCGGCCGTATTGTCGCGCTCACCTCCATTGCCGGGATTGCCGGTAATCGCGGGCAGGTTAACTATGCCGCCTCCAAGGCCGGGATTATCGGGGCTGTCAAATCGCTGGCACTGGAACTGGCGAAACGCAATATCACGGTCAATGCCGTTGCACCGGGCATTATTGAAACCCAAATGACCGCCGATCTGCCCGAGGCCGACTTGCGCGCCATGATCCCGCTGCGCCGGTTTGGCAAAACCGATGAAATTGCCGCCACAATCGCCTTTTTATGCAGTGACGATGCCGCCTATATTACCCGCCAGGTCATCAGCGTGAATGGGGGCATGTTATGACCCGCCATTTTCCCCGCCGTGTGGTTGTGACTGGCATGTCAGGTGTTACCGCCCTTGGCAATGACTGGCACAGCATTCGCACCCGCATGAATAACGGCGAAACCGGCATTTGCCGAATGGAAGAGTGGGAAGGCAAATACGACCTGCGCACCCGCCTGGCCGCCCCGGTACAGAATTTTTCACTGGCGGGCAAATTTGGCCGCAAACAGTTGCGCAGCATGGGCCGGGTGGCGCAAATGGCGCTTGCCGCCACCGAAAATGCCCTGATGGATGCAGGCCTGCGTGATGATCAAGCCATTTTGCAAGGCGGGCGGATGGGCATTGCCTATGGCTCATCCTTTGGCAGCACGCCGCCGGTTTTGGGCTTTACCCAGCTTTTTGAAACAGGATCATCGAACGGCATTACCGCAACCAGCTATATCCAGATGATGAGCCACACGGCGGCGGTCAATATAGGCGTGCTGTATGGTATTTGCGGGCGGGTTATTCCCACATCAACCGCCTGCACATCGGGCAGCATGGGCATTGGTTATGCCTATGAAGCCATCAAATATGGCATGCAGGATGTAATGATTGCCGGCGGGGCGGAGGAACTGTGCCCGACAATGGTGGCAGTGTTTGATACCCTGTTTGCCACCAGCACCAATAATGACGATGCCAGCCACACCCCGCGCCCCTATGACGCGCGGCGCGACGGGCTGGTGATTGGTGAAGGGGCCGGCACCCTGATTTTGGAAGAATACGAACATGCCCGTGCGCGCGGTGCGACGATTTATGCCGAAATTGCCGGTTTCGCCACCAATTCGGACGGCACCCATATTACCCAGCCCGCGGCTGATAAAATGCAGGTTGCCTTGCAAGGGGCCCTTGATGATGCCGGGCTGGGTGCCAGCAACATCGACATCGTGAATGGGCACGGCACCGCCACCGACCACGGCGACCTTGCCGAAACCCTTGCCACGCGGGCAGTGTTTAACCGCGAAGTGCCGCTACATACCCTAAAGGGGCATTTTGGCCATTCGCTGGGCGCGTGCGGGGCAGTCGAGGCCTGGCTGGGCATTGAAATGATGCGCGAAGGCCGCTTTGTTGCCACCGCCAACCTGGAACAGGTGGACCCGCAATGTGGCGAGCTGGACTATATCAAAGGCAGCGCCCGCCATATTGACGCAACGCACGTCATGTCGAACAATTTTGCCTTTGGCGGTATCAACACATCGCTGATTTTACGTAACGCCAACGCCATTACCTGATGGCATGTTCCCCATTGATGCGGCAACGGCAGACAGTGCATCCGGTGGGGGACGGATCTGGTTGCACTGCCTGCTTTGCCAGCCTGGCAACGGGGATTAAAACTGGTAAACCAGCCCCAGGCCAACACCATAAATCACGTCATCCTCGATGATTGAACTGTCGGTATATTCATTGGGCAGGAAGGTGGCGCTGGCGTTGGCACGCACCATCATCTGTGCCGTCAATTGATACGCCACCGACGCATCAAGATGCGGCAAAAAGGCACTATCGGCCGAATAGGCCGCACGGTCGGCACGGGCCTCGTTGGGGCGAACCTCGACATAATAATTGTTCAGGTCGGAATCCCGCCACATCACACCACCGCCCAGTTCATACTTGAACCGACCGGTTTGAAACGGCACCTTGTAGGTCGCATCAAACTGCTTGCCCTCATGTTCTCCGCTGACATCGTGCAAAAACTCGATATGGGCATTACCCGGGCCAAACCGGCGGTCATAGGCCACGCCGGTTTCAAAGGCCCAGTCACGTTCATGCAGGCCGCGCAAATAGCTGCTGTCATCATCATCAAACGGCTTCATGCGCACATTTCCCAAAATGGAAACGCTGCCCCAATTGCCCTGAACGATTTTGGCCCTGATGCCATCAAGACCAACATGCAGGCGTTCGCTATCAAAGGCCAACGTGGGCAGGCCACCAAAATCGGCGTTATCCGCCCCACGATAGGGGGATGTACGAACCGTGCCCAATGCTCCCAACCGAAAGCGCCCCTTCAACCACTGATCGCGATAGGACGTGGTTTGCGTGCCCTCGTCGCCCTTTGCCGGCATAGTGGTGTTGACCGTCTTTGATGCGGTTGCGTCATCGGCCTTTGCGACAACAGGCAATGTGACCGCCAATGTCACCACCGCCAGGCTCACCGGCAACAGGCCGTAACGTAAATGATACACTTTCATATCCTGAAGATATCTCCGTCATTTATTTGTCATGATCGGTTTTTTAAGGGCGCAGGCCCCCACGCAGTTTGCTCGTGTCCCAATCTTCAGACCAACATGCCGGTTTTATGGCAGTGCGGCGTCCGCGCAGATACGTTCGGACGTGCAAAACGTGCGAATGCGCATCAGGACGTGCCATTTTCCTTTCTTCTCAGGCTACTGGGGGTTTCGCCGGTGATTTTTTTAAAGGCAAGGTTGAAAGTCGATTTTGAATTGAACCCCACCGTCATGGCCACATCCAAAATGGGCCGGTCCGGTTCGCCCAGCAAAATCCGCCGAGCTTCGGCAATGCGGGCACTGTTCACAAAATCAAAAAAGTTCTGGCCGATATGGTGATTCAAAACATAAGAAAGCTGGTTGGGGGAAATGCCCACAGCACGCGCCAGCTTGGGCAGTGAAATCATCGGGTCATGCAACAAATCCCCCTGCCCGTGAATGATCATAAGGCGACGCTTGGCCCGCGCGGCATCATCTTCATCCATTAGGGGGCGGGGAACGGTCGCATCTACCGGCAGAGATATGCCCGATCCCTTTGCCCCCTCAGCACCTGATACCCCCGCAGCACCGGTTGCCCACAAAGCATCATCAGGCCCGGCTGCCCCCGCCTGATGGCGCATATCGGGCGGTATAGGCGCACCACCGGGTTGACCGGCCAAACCATTGAATGATCCTGTCGCCTCACCGGCAACCAGGGCGGAGTCGTTTTTGTCCAGAAAGTGACGAACTGGCGACTCTGTATCCCCTGAATTTCCGCCACTTATTTTTTCGCCCTCACCTTTATCATATAAACTGATTAATGTGACATTTGGCTGACTGGCAACCATCCCGTCCCGCATTACTCCGCCACCATAACCCTGTCGGGCCTGTTCGGCTGCGTCAATATCATCATCAATACCGTAACCGTCGGTGTCATCCCAATCGGGCAGTACAAAAACAACCTGATGTGCTGCCAATGTGTAACTCAGCCAAAAAAACACCAGCAGGAAGGCCACGTTTAAAAACTGAAACGACCAAAGCCAGCTTCCCCAGCGAAAGTCGGCAGCCATCTCCTGCACGACAAAAACCAGAAAAATAAACAACACGCTGCCCAAAACACTGCGCAACCAGCGCACCATATCTTCGCGTTGGGCACCAAGCTGCTTTTGGACTTGCCGGAAATAGCGCATCGCTACCCGCCAGAGTAAAACAACATAAATCGCCGCCTGCACATACAGACCAAAATGAATAATGTTGAGCAAAGCAACCATAAGCGGGCTGGTTTTTTCGGCCAGTTCATAGGTCAACGCGCCATTGACCGGCATTGTCCCGACGCCCGTCAGCAACCAGAATGTCAAGTTGGCAACAACAGGCACAGTCGCCAGATGCAGCCCGTAATTCAACTTTGTGCGGCCTGAAACCTCGCAAAAATAAAGATAGATCGCAGGCGCAATCACAAAATTGAATGGCAGAAAGAAAAGAGTCCCGTAAAAATTAAGGGCGGGTCCGCTAAAAACATCCAGAACATCTTCAATCAGGTTCGCACTGACAGCAGCGATAAACAGTATCATCCAGCGATTGGCCCGGTAGGCACGCCGCCCCTCGGACAACAACAAAACGCCCAGGAAGCCCGCCTGCATCAATCCCAGCACCGAGATGAACAGGTCAACACCCTCATAGAAACCAACTGTACTCAAAATACTTCCATCCTGCACAAGCCATACTGGGCATGCTTTCTGGCCGGTCTGGCATTTGCGGTCCCTTATGCAGGCCCGATTATATCCATTCTATATGTCCGAATAGAATTTCGTGCGTCCGATCCTGCATGAACGGACGCCTATTGGGTAATTTTCAGTCAGTTTCCTGCCAACTGCCAAGCCAAATTATCATAGACACAACCTGTACGAAATTTTCTATTCCGTGACAAAACTGAAATTGACTATATCGGTTCGATATATAACAATCCGTACTATATCGGACTGATATATTAAATTCATGAATAAAGGCATCAAAAACGGCGATGGATATCCGGTCACTATGTCTCGGCGCGCTAATGGCGGGCGACGCCAGCGGTTACGAGATCCGCAAAATGTTTGAAGACGGCATTTTCAGCTATTTTCAAATGGCTTCCCTTGGCTCGATCTATCCGGCCCTGACAAAACTGGGTCAGGAAGGCCTGGTAACATTCACCGCACAAGAGCAGGAAAACCGCCCCGACAAAAAGGTCTACAGCCTGACCCCGGAAGGCCGCCGGACTTTCTTGCGCACCCTGTTTCAAACCCGCCCCGGCGAGGACCGCTACCGATCGGATATTTTATTTTTGCTGTCCTTTGCCCACGAGCTTCCGGTTGAACTGTGCGAAGCCCTGATTGACGAATATGCCGCCCGCCAGGAAACCATACTTGACCGCATCCAGGAAGCCTGCCCTGCGACAGCCCCAAATGCACCCGCAAATGCCGAAAATCCCTGCCAAAGGGCAGGTCGCGATTTTATTGGTGGCCTGGGGGAAGCGGTTTGCAAGGCAACGCTGGATTTTATCAGCAAAAACAAAGAACCGTTTTTAGACGAATTACGCAACCGCCACTCCGGCCAGCCCTAACCCCGGGCAGCCCATGCCGCCCCAGCGGCGGCAACAAAAATTAGGCACAGATCTTTTAGGAACGCGAAACCCATGAATGCTTCACGTTTGATCGCCATCGCGCTGGTTGTTGGCGCGGCACTGTGGATCGGTTCAAGCATGATCCCCGGCGCGGAACCCGCCCCGGCACAGGAAACCGCAGCCACCGCTGCCAAAGGCGCTGCCGATAATGGCGATCCATCCCAAACAGCAGCCCCTTTGCCGTCTGTCCGGGTAATGGCATCAAGCGCACAGGACCATGTTCGGCATTTGGTCCAGACCGGCAGCACCGAGGCAGCGACCAAATCCGACATTCGCGCACAAACATCGTCGCGCATTATTGAAATTGCTGTTGAAAAAGGTGCAACGGTTAAAAAGGGCGACATGATCGTGCGGCTTGCTGCCGATGACCGCCCCGCGCGGCTGGAAAAGGCGCGTGCCCTGGTCGATCAGCGCGAACTGGAATATGACGCGGCCAAAAGCCTGGCAAAAAAGGACTATCGTTCCAAAACCGGCGTTGCGGAATCCAAAGCCGCGCTTGAAGAAGCCCGTGCCGATTTAAAGGCCATCGAGGTTGAACTGACCCAAACCACCATTCGCGCCCCGTTTGACGGTGTTATTGAAACCCGCCCGGCTGAAATGGGCGATCTGGTATCGGTTGGCGACATCATCGCCACCATCGTTCAACCGGACCCGATGCTGGTGGTTGCCCATATCCCCGAACATTCCATCGGGGCGCTGCATGTGGGACAACTGGCACATGTGCGCCTGTTTGACGGCCGCACCCGACAGGGCGTTGTGCGCTATACCGCCATTGCCAGCAACAATGATACCCGCACCTACCGCATCGAGGTGGAAATGGACAATGCCGATCATTCCATTCCCGATGGCATGACGGCAGAACTGGTTATTCCCGTTGGCACGGATAAAGCCCACCAAATCGCGTCCTCGTCCCTGACACTGAATGATCAGGGTGAACTGGGCGTGCGCGGTGTTGAACAGGGCAAAGTCGTGTTTTACCCCGTCAGCCTGCAGGGCGGCGACCGCGAAAAGGTCTGGGTCAGTGGCCTACCCGAGAAGATCGACCTGATTGTTGTCGGCCAGGACTGGGTCAAGGAAGGTACGAACGTAACAATTGACCGGAT
Source organism: Thalassospira sp. TSL5-1 (assembly GCF_001907695.1). Classification (NCBI taxonomy): domain Bacteria; kingdom Pseudomonadati; phylum Pseudomonadota; class Alphaproteobacteria; order Rhodospirillales; family Thalassospiraceae; genus Thalassospira; species Thalassospira sp. TSL5-1. Next base: position 1,485,763 of record NZ_KV880638.1, on the reverse strand, counting down.
TGACCATATTCCGACCAGCGCCACACCGGCCACCGGCACCGCAAAAGCTCAAACAGCCGAAGCGAGCAACACCAGCACCAGCGTTTCTGGCAACTGACCGGCGCGCAAAGGAAATTCAACCATGTCTCTTATTGATCTTGCGCTAAACCGTTCGCGCACCGTCATAATGACGCTGATCCTGCTGCTGGTGGCGGGCTGGGTTGGTTATAACGCCATCCCCAAGGAAGCTGACCCGGATGTGCAAATTCCGATCCTGTATGTACTAATCCATCACGAGGGGATTTCCCCCGAAGATGCCGAACGCCTGCTGTTGCGCCCGATGGAACAGCAATTGCGCACCATCGAAGGTGTCAAGGAAATGCGCTCGCAGGCCTATCAGGGCGGGGCATCGGTCACGCTGGAATTTTACAGCGACGTCAATATTGACGATGCTTTGGCCGATGTGCGCGAACGGGTGGACATTGCCAAATCCGACCTGCCCGACGATACCGACGACCCCGAAGTCCACGAGGTAAACCTGTCGCTATTTCCGGTCCTTGTGGTCACATTGTCCGGTGATGTGCCGGAACGCAGCCTTTTACGCCTGGCGCGGAACCTGAAAGACGATATTGAGGGCATTCCTGCGGTTCTGGAGGCAAACCTTGCCGGTAATCGCGAGGAACTGGTGGAATTTGTCATCGATCCCATGAAGATCGAAAGCTACCGCCTCCGGGGTGTTGATATTGTCTCGCTGGTGCGCAATTCCAACTCGCTGGTGGCCGCAGGCGCGCTTGATACCGGTGCCGGGCGCTTTAACATCAAGGTTCCAGGCCTGTTTGAGAATGTCGATGATATTTTGAACATGCCGCTGCTGGTCGATGGGGATTCGGTGATCCGTTTCCGCGATATTGGCGAGGTGCGCCGCACCTTCAAGGATGCCACCAGCTTTGCCCGGTTAAATGGCCGCCCCGCCATTGCGATTGAAGTTTCCAAACGGGTGGGCGAAAACATCATTGATGTGATTGATGCGGTCAAAACAGTCACCGCCGAAGATGCCGCCGCCTACCCCGAGACGGTTAAAGTCACCTACTCGCAGGATAAATCCTCCGACATTCGCACCATGCTCAATGACCTGCAAAACAGCGTCATCCTGGCAATCCTGCTGGTGATGGTGGTGGTCATCTGGTCGCTGGGCTGGCGGTCCGGCCTGCTGGTGGGGCTTGCCATTCCCGGCTCGTTTCTGACAGCGATCCTGATTTTGTGGGGCCTGGGCATGACGGTGAATATCGTTGTCCTCTTCTCGCTTATTCTCGCGGTTGGCATGCTGGTCGATGGTGCCATCGTTGTCACCGAATATGCCGACCGTAAAATGCTTGACGGGATGCACCGCAAACAGGCCTATCCGCTGGCGGCCAAACGCATGGCGATGCCCATTATCGCCTCGACGGCCACCACACTGGCGGCGTTTTTACCGCTTGCCTTCTGGCCCGATGTGGTGGGCGATTTCATGAAATTCCTGCCCATTACGGTGCTGTTTACCCTGTCGGCCTCGCTGGCAATGGCACTTATTTTTGTGCCAACGGTCGGCGCATGGTTTGGCAAACCCGGCACCAGTTCCAACGAAGCCCTCGATGCCGTGGCCGCAGGCGAAACCGATAAACTAAAAAAACTGACCGGCGGGACCGGCTTTTATATTCGCGTGTTGCAAAAATCGCTCAGGGTTTACTGGCTGATCATTCCGGCTGCCTTCGTGATCCTGATTGCGATGTGGATGGCTTTTGACTCATTTGGCAAGGGGTTTGAATTTTTCCCCTCTGTCGAGCCGGAGAATGCCGCCGTACAAATTCGCGCACGGGGCAATATGTCCTATTACGAACAGGACGCCCTGGTGCATCAGGTCGAAGACCGCATCCTTGCCCTTGATGACCATTCCGAGAGTGGCCATCACTGGTTTGATACGGTCTATAGTCGGGCTGGGGCATCCGCCCAGGGCGGTGGTGACAGCCCGGAAGATGTAATTGGCGTGATCCAGCTGGAATATGCCAATTGGCAATTGCGACCCAAAGCCAGTGAGATAGAACATAAAATCCTTGAAGCCACCCGGGATCTGGCGGGCATTCAGGTTGAAATCCAGGCTGCGGAAGCCGGACCGCCCCAGGGCAAGGATGTTCAGATCCAGTTGCGTTCGCTTTACCCGGAGCTTCTGGATAAAACTTCGGCCGAAATTATGGCCGGGCTGCAAAAAATCGGTGGTCTTTACAATTTTGAAGACGGCAAATCACCGCCCGGCATTGACTGGGAATACAAGGTGGACCGTGCCCAGGCCCTAAAATTTGGCGCGGATATTGCCACCATCGGCAATACGGTCAAGCTGGTGACAAACGGTATTTTGTTTTCCACCTACCGGCCCGATGATTCGACCGAGGAAATTGATATTGTGGGCCGCTTCCCGGAAAATCGCCGCACCCTGGAGGAATTGCAACGCCTGAATATTGTCACCGACAAGGGGCTGGTGCCGGTTTCAAATTTCGTCACCCGCACCGCAGAACCCAAAACCGGCACCCTGCATCGGGTGGACAGCCGCCGCGCGCTCACGGTCAAGGCTGACGTCACCGAAGGCATTTTGGTCGATACCAAGGTGCAAGAAGTCAAAGAATGGCTGAAAACCCTTGATATTGACCCACGTGTCAATGTCGAGTTCAAAGGCCAGGACGAAGAACAGCAAAAATCGGCAGCCTTCCTTCAGAATGCCTTTTCGGCTGCCCTGTTTATCATGTTCATTATTCTGGTAACGCAGTTTAACTCGATCACCAGTTCGCTTCTGATCATGGTCGCCATCATCATGTCGACGGCCGGGGTGTTGGGCGGATTGCTGCTTACCGGTCAGCCCTTTTCGATTGTCATGAACGGAATCGGCATTGTCGCGCTGGCAGGCATCGTGGTTAACAACAATATCGTGCTGATCGATACCTATGACCGGCTAAAACTAACGGCGGACAGCATCGAAGATGCCATTCTGCAAACCTGCGCCCAGCGCCTGCGCCCGGTGATGTTAACTACCGTGACCACCATTTTGGGCCTGGTGCCAATGGTCCTGCAAATCAATATCGACTTTGTCACCCGCGAATTTTCCATTGGGGCCCCTTCCACCCAATGGTGGGTGCAGTTGGCAACCTCGATTGCCTTTGGCCTTACCTTTGCAACGGTTCTGACACTGGTCTTTACCCCCTGCGCCCTATTGATGGTGGGCAGGATCGGCCAACGCTGGCAGCACTGGCGCAATAAACGCAACATGGATCGGAATGATCACAGCGGGCCCAAAGGCTTCCCCCAATGATGAAGGGGTAACAACCAAGCCCCCCAAAAAACCCTTTACAAAAGCTGCTCCTGACAAGGGCTGCTTTTTTGCAGGCCCGACCATAGCCCTGCCAGCCCCAAAAAAACACAGGGCCAGCCGACGACGCTGGCTGGCCCTGTTTTAAGGGAATTTCACCTTGCAGGGTCGCGAATGCGCCCTATACCCGAAACCGTTAGTTCTGGTGAACGCGGTTCAGGCCATCTTCTGGGTCGTCATCGGACTGACCGAGATCTTCTTCTTCCTCGGTTTCATCTTCGCGCTGCTGTTGTTCAACGCCCATGCGACGATAGGACCGATAACTGAAAAGGAAGGTCGCAAAATAAACACCGGCAATGACCGACAGGGTCAGCCAGGGCGACGAAACCAGAAACGCGACCGACGCCCCGAATGCCAACATTAGCGGCAAGACCCAGGCACGCGGGACTTTGACCTTTTTAAAACTGAAGGTCGGCATGCGCGAAACCATCAACACCGCAATCAACACAATGTAGGGGGCGGTGATAAAGGGGGTATCAAAAATACCTTCGCCGAACTGGAAGCTTAACACAATCGGCCACATCGACAGGGCCGCTGCCGCCGGGGCGGGAACCCCGGTAAAAAAGCGATAAGCCCAGGTCGGCATTTCCGGTTCGCCCAGCATCTGGGTATTGAACCGGGCCAGACGCAACGACATGCACACGGCAAATAACAGGCACAGGGCCCAGCCGATTGGCCCCAACTGATGCAGCGACCAGAAATACATCAACAGGGCCGGGGCCACACCAAAGCAGACAAAATCCGAAAGCGAGTCAAGTTCGGCACCAAAACGGCTGGACGCATTGAGCATCCGGGCCAGCCGCCCATCCAAACCATCGATGATCCCGGCAATCAGAATGGCAGTAACAGCGGCTTCCCAATGGTCCTGCATGGCAAACCGGATCGAGGTCAAACCCGCGCACATCCCCATAAGGGTCGCGACATTCGGGGCCAAACGGGACAGGGACAGTGCCTTGAACCGCCGCGGCCGGTTGCGATTGGGACCATAGGGCATTAACGAATCTCCCCGGTTGCGGGTGTTGCTTCGGTTTCAGATACGTCCGCCAGCACCGTTTCACCAGCAACGGTAAGCTGACCAACACAGACCTTCGGTTCCACACCGGCAGGCAGGTAGACATCCACGCGGGACCCAAAACGGATCAGACCAAAACGTTCGCCTGCCTTGAGGATCGAACCACGACCGACATCACACAGAATACGGCGGGCGACCAAACCGGCAATCTGAACCACGCCAAATTCACGGCCTGCTCCATCGCGCACCAGCAAAATCTGGCGTTCGTTATTTTCCGATGCCTTATCGAGCTCGGCATTGACAAACTTGCCAGGCACATACGCCTCGCCTACCACTTCGCCATTCACCGGCGAGCGATTAACGTGCACGTTAAACACATTCATGAAAATCGAAACACGGGTGCGCGGCGACTGGTCTTCAAGTTCCAGTTCCTTGGGCAGCGGTGCCTGCGAAATCATGCAAATGCGGCCATCCGCCGGGGCGATGACCAAATTGTCGCTGGTCGGCGTCACGCGGTCGGGGTCGCGGAAGAAATAGGCGCACCACAACGTCAGAATCACACCAATCCAGCCAAGTGGCTCGGCAATCAGAAACAGGATCACGGTCACGGCGGCGAAAATTGCAATAAATTTCCAGCCTTCGGAATTGATCGGCACAAGAACGGATTTCAAAGTTGTCTTCCCTGGTTGCAATGCAACGCACCGGTCAGCGGCACGTCTGGCATGTTCTTATCACTGGCAATCCATGTCCATCAACAAGGGGGATCACCGGAAAAGCACTTTTTTCGCAACACGATCACCCTGCGATCCCTCACCTTGCCTGTCCTGGGCGGGCATTTCTGTGAAAATCATCACGTTTCGCCCCGCATAAAGGCCAATAAACCGCCCGATAATCGGCTAAGCACAAAAGGGCAAAAACGGATTTACCCCCTCATACATCTCGCGAAATCAGACACCACGCCAACGGCCCGGTATCATGGATTTATCGGATCATCGGTTGATACCCGGCCCCGATCGTTGCCCTGATATAAGCCGGGAAAAGGCAATGTCGATGGCAAAAGGACAAAACAGCAATAACGCCCAAGACGCTATTGCTGTTTCAGATCGGTTTAATTCGCCTTTTTCTGTTCGGGCAAGGCAAAAATCTGCCCCGGATAAATCAGGTCGGGATCGCGGATCTGGTCTTCGTTGCGATGATAAATCACCCAATACTGGATACCATCCCCATAGGCCCGCCGCGCAATGCGCCACAGGCTGTTGCCCGGCTGCACAACATAGCGCGATCCCGGTTCCATCGCCTTTTTGGCATCGGCACGCTCGAAGGGCAATTCGATCCGGGCAACCACCTTGCCCTGTTTATCTACCTCGTCGGCACGCAATTTATACTGTCCGGGATCAATATCGGCACCAAGGGTGACGGCCCAGTCGCCCTTGTCGTCTGACAGCGCATTCCCGACAAATTTGTTATCCAGATAAACCCGGATATTATGGTCAGGATCCGCATCGCCAGACATGGAAACCTGGCCCTTTTCGTCATAATCCACCACGCCTACACTCAACCGTGGCCGGGTGTTGGCAATTTCCGGCAGGCCGGCATCGCGGGCAGCCTGGTTGGCCGCCTTGGCAATTTCACTATTTTCAGCAACCGCCCCTGGCCCCTGCAATACAGTTGCCGGGCCTTTCCCCTCGGATGGGACACGCAATGCAATGATCGGCTTTTTACCGTCATCGGTCTTAGCAGTATCATCGCCGTCTTTCTGGGTCACAATCGGCGCTGTGGTTTCCCGGGATGGATTTTCCGGGATCAGGACCACAACATCCTCGTTGCCGCTTTTAATTTTTCCATCCTTGCTTTCGCTTTCAACCGAAAGCTCGCGGTCGCCCGGTTCCAGGGGCCTTTCTGGCAAAATCACCCATTCGCCACGGTCATCGGCCGTAGCTTCGCCAATGACGTCCTCGCCTTCGCGCACACGCACCTTGCTGTTGGGTTCAGCGCGACCGGCGATAACCGAATTGCCATCCGGGCTGACACGCACAACGTCAAAACTGGGATCGGAAACATCCGGTGCCTTGTCATCGTCAGACGCCTGTGCCGTTGTATCGGGCTTTGGTGCCGCACTCTGCCCGCTATTTCCAGCATTATCTGCCTGGGATGGCGGTGCAGATGAAACCGTATCGGCATCATCATCGACAGAACCGGTAAGCGTATAATTCAAAACGATAGCTGCAATGATCAGCAAAACGCCGATAATGACGAGGATATAAGGTCGTTTCACCGGAAAAATATCCTTGAACGATGGTTATCTTTTGTTCGCCGAAGGTCAGAATCACGTCTAAACGCGGCATTCATCATAGAAACCGGAATTCCGCCCCCACCCCCGACACGGTAATCGGAAACTTGTACTACTTTCATCGCACAGTTTCCATACCGTAACAAAGCCGGAATTGCATCATGCCGTTGCAAATATGAAAATTGACCCGTCATAATCGTATCTGGGCGTTAATATTCCCGATTTCAAGCCATTTCCCGGTGGATTAACCGATTATGGGGCACAACCGTCACAAAGCTGCCCTTAAAGCCCTGCCTGCTTTACGGCTGCGACATTGACGCCCCGATATAGGCCACCAAAGCCGCCATAAACACCGGCAATGCCAATGCCAGCCCCCGTACCAACGCCGCCCCGGCCCAGGCAAGGCCGGCTTCGGCTCCGGTTGCATCACCATTTGCCACGCGGTCCAGGCGCAACGCCTTTTGCAATATCGTGGCCCCTGCCCCGGCAAACAACACCAGCAACAACACCGCATGGGCCACCAGGCTGGCCGGGGCGCGCAAAATGGCCGTGGCACCGGCCACCATAATCGCCCCCACCATCGACAACCACACAGCGGCGCGATATTGCGGTGCTGCCTTTTCGGAAATCAACGCCATCAGCAACGCCACTGCCATTGCACCGTACAAAATTTTCAAATCGCGCAGGCCAAACTGAACGGCAATAACGCCCATGCCCAGCACCAGAGCCAAAAACACCGATAGCGCACCTGGCCCGCGATCCGGCGGTTGTGATGTATCGGTTGTGGTTTTGTTTTTACGGGTAGTGGTGACCTTGGCCGATTTGCCCTTGGGCTTAGCCTTGCCGCTTGTCGATACGTCATCGGCGGTATCGGCGGTAAAATCGGGCAAAGTCACATAGGCCAGCACCATTGCCACCAGCAGGTAAACCGCCCATGCCAGAACCGAAACAGAATTTGCCGTTTCAGGGCGGGCCACCCGCGATAGCAGGGCTGCCGTGCCCCCGGTTTCATCACCCAGCACCAGCCAGCCCCCACCAACAATGACAATTGCGGCCAAAACCGATGATATGCGCGCCGAAAACCGCGCCACATCAATCATGATCCCGGCCAACCCGCCAATCAGAATAACCGCCAGCACCGCCCCGGCCCCGCCGCGCATGCCTTCAGGCAGGCCCACCGCCGCCGGAACCGCCACCAGAATGGCGGGAATTATGGCAGAGAGCACAATACGCCGTGCCACAGGACGATCCAGCCCCAGCCAGAGGGCAAGCATCAAAACCCCGGCAATCACACCGGAAACAAGAATGGCAAACCAGAAGGGACTGTCGACAAACACGCTGACTTAACCTGCCTTAATAACTTTCAGTTTCTGTTTCGGGCGTACCGGCCACACCTATCACATCTGCCACAAAGTGCCGTTACGCATCTGCACAGAGCGGGACCGACACAATACGGCATATTGCGGCACAAATCGGGCTGCGCTTTTGCCGCGGGAATTTGCGCACTGCAATCGCGGCGGGCAAAGACCTTTCGGAAAATCGTTTTTTGACATCAAGATATCATTGACGGCGCAGGCATATCATACGGTAAGCTGGCGATGAAAGAGACATTGAGAATGCTTAAGGTTTCTTTCCTGCAACAAGATAACAAGAAAGGCAGGCCGCCATGACGAAAATAAACTCGATTTGTGTATTTTGCGGTGCATCAAACGGTGTGAACCCCCAGCACAAGGAAAACGCCATCGCCTTTGGCAAAATGATGGCCGAACGCGGCATGACCCTGATTTACGGCGGCGGGCGCATTGGCCTGATGGGTGCCGTTGCCGATGCGGTCATGGAAAATGGCGGCAATGTTGTCGGCATTATTCCGGCCCATCTAGACGATATCGAAGTCGGCCATGCCGGGCTTTCGGAACTGATCGTGTGTAAATCCATGTATGAACGCAAGGTGGAAATGTTCCGCCGGTCTGATGCCTTTGTCACCCTGGCTGGCGGATTGGGCAGCCTTGACGAAGCCTTCGAGGCCCTGACCCTGCGCCAGCTTGGCATTCATGACAAGCCGCTGGTGTTTTTAAACGCGCTTGGCTACTGGGATAAATGCCTGGATATGATTGATGGCATCATCGAGGAAGGCTTTGCCCGCCCCAGCAACCGCCAGCTTTATTCGGTGGCCGATACGCTGGAAGGCGTGTTTGAAAAGCTTTCCGCCGAACCGGGACCGAAATTTGATCCCAAGGAAAAGCTGCTGTAACAGGCGGCAGGATCGTTTGATCTGACCAGATCAGAACAAACCATACGTCACAAAGGATCACAAAGGGTGCCACGTTGCACCCTTTGCATTTTTAGCGCATCTTTTGTTCCTGTTGGCACGGCAGTCGCCTTAAAAACATCAGGAACGCAATAATGACTTCCCCCCATGTGACGATCATTGGTGCAGGCATTGTCGGGATGACAGTGGCCTATTTCCTGGCCCGCGCCGGGGTATCTGTCCGTCTAATGGATCGCGAAGAAACTCCAGGACGGGGCGTTACCGACCGATCCTTTGGCTGGATCAACTACATCACCCGCGACCCCGCCGATGACCCTGCCGCGCATCGTTATTGCCGTGCGGCGTTTGACCGTTACCATGCCCTGAACACAGATTTTGACGGCAGGCTTTTTTCCCCGGCAACAAGCTCCCTGCTATGGACAGATGATGCCCGGCAAACCCTTGATCTGGTCCATCGCCACCAGCAACACGGTGCTGCACCCCGTGCGCTCAACCGTGCCGAATTTGCCAAACTGGCCCCCTTTGTGATCAATCCGCCCGATTATGCGGCCTATTGCGCCCATGATTTTGCCCTGCATCCACGCAATGTGATGGCACATTACTGTCAGGCGCTTAAAAGGCTGGGCGCTGAAATGATGTTTGGTCGCAACGTGGAGCAGATCGTTGTGCAACACAACCGGGCCAGCGCCGTTGTAATTGATGGCGCAGCACTGGCAACCGATCGGGTTATTGTTGCATCGGCAACGGGCAGCATCCCGCTGCTTGCCCCCTTTGGCGATCAGCACGGCATTATCGCGTCACCTGCGGTTTTAATCACCCTGGAGGCAGAAATTCCCGGCTTTCACGGCATTTTATGCGGACCGGAGCTTGAAATACGCCAACTTGAAAAGAACCGTTTCATCATTGCCGAAGACATGCCCAAAAACCCGACCAAAACCGCCTTGCAGGATTTGGCCGATCAAACACTGGCATCTGTATGCCGGGTGTTTCGGGGGGGTAAAAATCCGCGCATCCTGTCTGTTCAGATCGGGGATCGCCCCGATAGTATTGACGGAAAAGCCCGGATTGGTCGCGTAAAACATATTGAAAATCTGTTTCTGGCAATCGCCCATCCCGGTTTCATTTTGGCACCCGTCATGGCCCAATACCTGACTGACCAGGTTTTGGGCCGCGAAGATAGTTATGAGATTCCAACCGGTATTATTGATATCCAGGCTTACGCTGTATGACAGTTGCAAAAACTCAAAAGCATCCCTGCGTGTATATCCCCGATAAAACGGATATTACCTGCCGCTTTGTGAACAGAAACACATCGTTTTATGGTGAGTCGCAAGAATACATTTTTTAACGATTTGAAGCGCAATACAAGCTTATTTACATTAAATAACATTAAATTAGATATTTGACATAAATCATGGTTATCAAGAGGTTGCAGTGATGATGTAACCGTTCCCATACAAGAGAGAGGGAACGATCATGAACACCGCCCGCACCATCGTCCGGCTGCTGGGGGCCTCTGCCCTGTGCGTCGGATTTGTTAGCCATGCCCTTGCGGCCAACCAGGGGGACGATGCCGCCCTGCGCACGGCTGCCAGTGGATATTTTGAAGTTGTCCCGTCTGCCGTGCCTGCGGTTAAAGGCAACCCTGTGACCCATGAAAAGGTCGAACTGGGCAAAATGCTGTTTTTTGAACCGCGACTGTCGTCAAGTGCGCTCATTTCCTGCAATACCTGCCACAATCTGGGGATGGGGGGTGATGACAACCTTGAAACATCAATCGGTCACGGCTGGCAGAAAGGCCCGCGTAATGCCCCGACGGTCTTAAACGCTGTATTTAACATCGCCCAGTTCTGGGATGGCCGCGCAGCCGATTTGAAGGCACAGGCCAAAGGCCCGGTTCAGGCCGGTGTCGAAATGGCCAGCACGCCGGACCGCGTGGTAACCACCCTTAAATCCATGCCGGAATATGTCGATCGCTTTACCAAGGCATTCCCCGGTGAAAAAGACCCTGTAACCTTCGACAATATGGCCAAAGCCATCGAAGCCTTTGAAGCCACCCTGATCACCCCGGCATCCCGGTTTGACCAGTTCCTTGAAGGCAATGATGCCATCCTGACCAAACAGGAAAAAGAAGGCCTGGCCCTGTTTATGGATAGCGGCTGTGCCTCCTGCCATAATGGCGTAAATATCGGCGGGAATGGCTATTACCCGTTTGGCGTGGTTGAAAAACCGGGGGCGGATATTCTGCCAGCCAATGACAAGGGCCGGTTTGCCGTCACCCATACCGCCGATGACGATTATGTCTTCCGCGCAGGTCCCTTGCGCAATATCGAACTGACCGCGCCTTATTTCCATACCGGCAAGGTCTGGGACCTGGAACAGGCGGTTGGCATCATGGCAACCAGCCAGCTTGGCACCGAACTTGACGACAAATCAGTTGCCGCCATTGCCGCATTCCTGCGCACCCTGACCGGGCAAGAACCCCAAATCGTGTATCCAATCCTGCCTGTCAGCACCCATGCAACACCACTGCCCAAGGAAATGATCGCAAAATAAACCGATAAACGATTGTATCGTGCAAGCCCGCCCCTAAATTGGGGCGGGCTTTATTTTTTCTCGTTATTTGCAACAGGTGAACTGTTCACGACATTCAAACCTCAAACCAAATTGCATTGATGCGCGGCATGGCCCGCAGCGCCACTCAGGCGAAAATGCTGGCTTTTGAAACACTCCACCACCCAGTCGCTGGCAAGAACAACACCTTCGGCCTTGCGCAAGTCACGATGAACAATCAGCCATATGTCGGAATTCAAGGCCGAAATCGGTTGGGAAACGCGGGTCAGACGGGGGTCTTCGTCGCCCATAAAACACGGTAAAATACCAGCCCCGATACCGCTGCGCAGGGCCTGTTGCAACATCGGGGTTGTTCCGGCGCGAAAAACCGGCTTGGCATCGCCCAGATGTCCCAAAACCCAACGCTGGCTATCATAAAGATCAAATTCCTCGGCAAAGCAGGCCCAAGGGGCATCAATGAAAAGGCGATCCCGGGTCATTGCCAGCATGCTGGCCGCCAGGGCCGGTGCGGCATAAACCGCGCAGGCAATCGAGCCCAGCTTGCGGGTGATAAAATCGCCCGTCAGGGGCAAACCGTGACGCACGGCCACATCGGCCTCGCGCTTGGTTAACAGCTGCGTATCATCCGACTGGCGAATTTCGGCAAACAGCCCCTCGGGCCGGGTGCCGATTTCACCCGATAAAAACAGCGCCGACCATGGGCTTGCGGTCAGACGGACCTGTCGGTCGCGCATGCCGGAAATGGCGTCACCATGCCGATGAAATGCCAATGCCGCCGTTTCCATTGCTTCGGCCCGGGGCATCAAATCCCGCCCGGCTTCGGTTAGGCGCAGGCCTTCGGGCAGGCGGTCAAACAATGTAACCCCCAGGCTTTCTTCCAAAACGGAAAGATGCCGTCCGACGGTGGGCTGGCTTATGCCCATTTCCTGCGAGGCCGCACGCAGGCTACCCGCGCGGGCAATGCCCAGAAACATGCGAATATGGTCCCAGTCCGGCATTTTAACTGTCAGCATTTGACCTGTTCCGATCCCTTAACAACGATCATTCTTCACCCTGCATGGCTTGCCGCATCCCCCATCCACACCCCGGAACGCAAAATGTTCATGATTGCGCGGTTCGTGTCGCGGCCTTGCCGCCTCGGTGATACAAATATGAATAACCCTGCATAAAATTGAAGCATAGATATTCATTTTTAAACCTGCAAGACTACACATGTTCATACAAATTTGAGATTTTTCATATGCCTGTTTTCATACTGCTTGTGGTCAACATGCTCACATGGGCGTTATTGCTGGTGGCAAACCGTCTTGCCCTGCTGCAATTCCATGCCGATGCCTATGCCATGACCTGCTGGCAGTTGGCTTTTGGCGGGCTGGCACTGATTATTTTGTCACCGGGACGCAAAATTCCCTGGCGGCAGTTTTACCTGCCGCTGAACTGGCTGTATGGCATGTTACGGGTGTTGACGGGCGTCACATGGACGGCGGCCCTGCTGTATATATCATCGCCGCAAAGTGGCATTATGTCGCAAAGCGGCATGCCGCTGGCCGCCCTTGCCGCCATGTTGTTCCTGGGACGTCCGCCGCATAAAACCGAATGGATCGGGCATGCACTTTTACTTGCTGGCGTGTTGCTGATGTCGTGGCATTTACCGGGCGGATTTTCCAATCCGGCCGTGTGGCTGATGCTGGCAAGTGAAATCACATCCATCTCGTCATCCATCGTCGCGGAAAAGCACCCCTATAATCAGGTGCGCGACAGTTGGGCGCATTTGCGCTTTACCGGCGTTTTATTGCTGGTCACATCGGTCATTTTCCTGGTTTTCCCGCCGCTGATCGGCCTTGTCCTGCCGTTCGAGATGCCATTTTTGTCACTGGAAAATTTCTTTGGCTGGCCCACCCTGATTTCGGGCTTCCTCGTCGGTGTACTGTTTCGGGGCCCGGCAATGGTGCTGACCCTGCGGTCGATCAAGCTGGCCGGGGTTGAAACCTATTTTCTCGCGGCAAGCTCGCTGACCTTTATCCTGATGGGGATCGAATTTATTACCGCGCGCTTTACCACCGTGCCGACACCGGAACCCGACGGAATTTTCTGGGTCTGCGCGGCCTTTATGACAGGTGGAATTATCACCATTACCCTGAGTCGCCGCTACGCCCGCCAAAAACGCGCCGCCAGCACGTCGTCACAAAAGCTACCCCCCGCTACGGCCTGCGCGGCACAAAAATAGACATTTTTCCCCTCCCCCGCCCCGCCGGACAGACGGCGCCAGTTTATGCTGGCGTCGTTTGTTCGTTTTGGACGGGTTCGGGGTCCATAAAACCAAAACCCCCGAACGGCGCAGGGCCGTTCGGGGGTCGGAAAACCGCGCAGGCGGGGTCGGGGGGGGAAACATGCGCGGTTTATCGGGTGACAAATGAAACGCTACCAGCCCTGTTCGGGTTAATGGGCTGGTGCGGCCTCTGCCGATATTTGTGGTTTCTTTGCCAATGGCAGCAACATCAGGGCAAGAACGAAGGCACCCGCCATTGCCAAATGAACATCGTTAAAGGCGATCATGGTCGATTCCCGCATGATAATATTGCCAATCGACTTCATGGCCGCCGTTGCCGGTTCGGCGATCCCCATCGCATCGTAACGTGCGGTCAATGTATGCAAGTATTTCTGATACATCGGATTGGCCGGATTGATATATTCCGCCAGGTGCGCCCAATGCAGGTCGGAACGGTTATCAAGCAACGTATTGATACAGGCCAGACCAATTGCGCCGCCCAGATTACGTGTCAGGTTAAACAAACCCGACGCATTCTTGATTTTGTCATGCGGCAGAGTCCCCAGCGCCAAATTGGTAATGGGCAACATGCAAAACATCAGGGCAAACCCCCGCAACGCCTGGGGCACAAGCAATTCATCAAAGCCCAACTGGCTGTTTTGAAAGCCGTTCAGTCCAACGCCTACCGCAAACAGTGCCAAACCAAAGCCCAGCAAAACACGCGGCGGCAAAACCTTCATCAGCCGCCCCGCAATAGGGGCAGAAAGGAACTGGCAGGTTCCGGTCACGGCCATAATGGTGCCGATTTGCAAGCTGTCGAAACCGCGCACACGGGCCAGTTCAAGCGGCAAAATATAGACACTGCCATAAAGCCCGATGCCCAGCGTAAAGCTGAAGATACAGCCCATCGAGAAATTGCGATCAGTGAAAGAGGTCAGATCGACAATCGGCTTTTCGTAGGTGAACATCCGCCATAGAAAATAGAACCCCGACAGCGCACAGATCACCGTGCCGTAAGCTATGGCCTGATCATCGAACCAGTCATTACGCGGGCCTTCATCCAGCACAAATTCCAGACTGCCCAGAAACACCGCCATCGCGACCAGACCTTCAAAGTCAAACCCCTTAAGGAGCGACCGGTCGCCCTTGTCGATATGCAGGGTCATGGCAACAACCGCGCCAACAATAATGCCCGGCACCACATTGATCAGAAACAGCCAGTGCCAGGACAGCGACTGGGTCAGATAGCCGCCCAATGTGGGCCCGACGGTGGGCGCCATTGTCGCAATCAGCCCGATCAAGACACTGGCGCCATTTTGCCGCGATTTCGGGAAGATAATATAAGTGGTGGCAAAAACCGTCGGAATCATCGCCCCGCCCAGGAACCCCTGAAGGGCGCGAAACAGAATCATACTGTTGATCGACCAGGCCATCGCACTAAAGATGCTCATGATCGTGAAACCAGCAGCCGAAAGCACAAACAGCCAGCGTGTCGAAATCAGGCGCGAAAGAAAGCCCGAAAGCGGAATCATTACCACTTCGGCAATCAGATAGGAGGTCTGAACCCAGCCAATTTCATCCGGGCTGGCGGAAAGACCCGCCTGAATATCTTCCAGCGAGCTGGCAACGATCTGAATATCGAGGATGGCCATGAACATGCCAATGACCATCGCGATCCAGCCAATAAAATGCAGGGGATCAACATGGTCCGGGCCAAGAGCAGGTGCCGGGGCGGCCTTGGCGTGTGCAGGGGCAGCCGCACCGTTTTCACCACCGTCCTTGCGCGAAGTCTGGCTGCCACTTGCCATTATTGCAGCTCCGATACATCGCGGATCTGGGCAACGCGCGGGTCAAGGCCAGTGCCCGCGGCGTGCATTTCGCCAGAGGCATCACGCACATCAACATCCACCACCACCGACAGGCCCGGGCGCAAGGCATCGGCAACCGGGCTTTTATCAAGCCGGATGCGAACCGGCACGCGCTGGGTGATTTTGGTGAAATTGCCCGTCGCATTTTCGGGCGGCAGCAGGCTGAATTGTGCGCCCGTGCCCGGGGCAAAACTATCGATCACACCGGTAATTTCGCTATCGGGAAAGGCATCGACCTCCAGTTTGACCTTTTGACCCGGCGCCATGTGGCCGATTTGCGTTTCCTTGAAATTGGCAACGGCATACACACCCGGCAACGGCACCAAAACAGCCAATTGCTGGCCGGGCTGCACCAGCGCACCAAGCTGAACCGACCGATTACCGATCACGCCGTCAAAGGGCGCATAAAGGCGGGTATCATCCAGCGACTGCTGGGCAAGGTCGAGATCGGCACGGGCCTCGGAAACACTGCGTTCGGTTTCAACTTTCTGTGCCTTCAGCACTTCAAGCTGGCCTTTTTGAACCGCAAGGGTCGCTTTTGCTGCATTAACCTGGGCAATGGCCTTGTTGCGATCGGCCACGGCATAATCATATTTTTGGCGGCTGGCAGCCCCCTTTTTGACCAGGTCTTTATAACGGTCAAAATCTTCGCTGGTTTTGCTATGTTCCACCTCGGCAATGGCAACATTGGCCTGGGCCTGATCAATCGAGGCCTGTTGCAGGGCAATTTGTTTGTCCATTGTGTCGAGTGCAGCAATACGAGACTCGAGTGCCGCTCGGACCTGGTCATATTTCGCCATGTAATCGGCATCATTGATCACCATCAGAAGGTCGCCCTTCTTGACACTCTGGTTATTTTCAACCAGCAGGCGGTCAATATAGCCCGACACCTTGGGCGAGATCGCCACCTGGTCGGCATGAAGATAGGCATTGTCGGTTTCTTCATGGAAGCGACCTTCTGTCACCCAATAGAAACCGTAATACACACCACCGCCGATTGCCGCCAAAGCAATGACTGGCAGCAGGATTTTTTTCACGCTCATTTTATGTCTTCGTTCCTTTTGGTATTGATCAGTACCATTTCGTGCAATATGGTACCGGCCAGTACCCTTGGTCAAGTTCTAAATTGACCCAAAAATGGAATGGCACCTTGTCCGAAACAAAGAAGATTGATCCGCGCACAGAAAAACGCCGCGAAGCCATTATCGAGGCCGCCCGCGAACTTTTTTGCGAATATGGTTTGTCTGGCACGACGCTGGAAATGATCATCGCTGAGGCCGGTGGGTCCAGACGAACGATTTACGAGCTGTTTGGCAACAAGGATGGCATATTCGAAGCGGTGATTCGCAATTGTACGGCGCGAATCACCCAAATCATGCGCGACTTGCCGCTTTCGGAAAAACCGCTGCGCGACACGTTGATCGAATTTGGTGAAAACCTGATGACGGCCCTGACCCGTACCGACACCTTGCGCTATTTGCGCATGTTTCTAAGCGAAGTGCCGCGCTTCCCGCATCTGGGCAAAGTCTTTTATGAAAGCGGGATGATGACCGGGCGGCGCCTGCTGACCGAATATTTCACCCAACAAATCAAACTTGGCCGCTTTCCCGACCACGACCCGGAACAGGCGGCACGCTTTCTGGTCAGTCTGATCAAGTCGGATTACGATTTTCGCCAGTTGACCTATGTCGGCTGGGAACCCAGTGCCGGTGATCTGAAACAACATGTTACCTTAGCGGTTGACATGTTTCTGGCAGGATACGGGCAGGGCAAACCGATTGCCGAACAACGCCGCCCTTCTTAACGCACTTAAACGCTTTTACCGGTTTGGCAACTTCCCGGTTCACGGCAAAAATGGCGGTTTTCAGGGCTGTAGACTATTTGATGAATTATCTTGCGCAGGAAGTTGCGCGAGCCTATTTGATTTTGCGGTCGCATCCTGTATGTTGCGATCTCCCGACGCGGCCAGGGCGCTCCCTCGCGCGCCGGATAGTTTGACCCACCTTGTCAAATGGCAGCCGCGCTGATACCTGGCAGCGGCCAGAAAGGGAGTATTTTATGAGCAAGATTCAAGTGAAGAACCCGGTCGTCGAGCTTGACGGCGACGAAATGACCCGCATCATCTGGGACTTCATCAAAAACAAACTGATCCTGCCCTATCTCGACATTGATCTGAAATATTACGATCTGTCGGTCCAGAAACGTGACGAAACCAACGACCAGATCACCATTGATGCCGCAAATGCCATCAAGGAACATCGCGTTGGCGTCAAATGCGCCACCATCACCCCCGATGAGCAGCGCGTTGAAGAATTTGATCTGAAGAAAATGTGGAAGTCGCCGAACGGCACCATCCGCAACATTATTGGTGGCACTGTTTTCCGTCAGCCGATCATTTGCTCAAACGTGCCGCGCCTGGTTCCGGGCTGGACCCAGCCGATCGTGATCGGCCGTCACGCTTTTGGTGACCAGTACCGTGCGACCGACTTCAAGGTTCCCGGTGCAGGCAAGCTGACCATCAAATTCCAGCCGGCCGACGGTGGCGAGCCGATCGAACATGAAGTGTTCGATTTCCCGTCCTCGGGTGTCGCCATGTCGATGTACAACCTTGATGACAGCATCAAGGGCTTTGCCCGTGCTTGCATGAACTATGGTCTGTCGCTGGGCTGGCCGGTTTACCTGTCGACCAAAAACACCATCATGAAAGCCTATGATGGCCGTTTCAAAGACCTGTTCCAGGAAGTTTTCGACGCCGAATTTGCCGACAAGTTCAAAGAAGCCGGCATCACCTATGAACACCGCCTGATCGACGATATGGTCGCCTGTGCCATGAAGTGGAACGGTGGTTTCGTTTGGGCCTGCAAAAACTATGACGGCGACGTTCAGTCTGACACCGTTGCACAGGGCTTTGGCTCGCTGGGTCTGATGACCTCGGTTCTGATGACGCCGGATGGGCAGACCGTTGAAGCCGAAGCCGCACACGGCACCGTGACCCGCCACTACCGTCAGCACCAGCAGGGCAAAGAAACCTCGACCAACCCGATTGCGTCGATCTTTGCCTGGACGCAAGGGTTGAAATACCGTGGTGAATTCGACGGGACCCCGGAAGTTGTCAAATTTGCCGAAACCCTTGAAAAAGTCTGTGTTGACACCGTCGAATCGGGCTTCATGACCAAGGACCTGGCATTGCTGATCGGCCCGAACCAGAAATGGCTGACCACCAACCAGTTCCTCGACAAACTTGACGAAGGCCTGAAAACCGCAATGGGCATGTAATTGCCCGGCAGGTTTGCCTTTGAAAATACGAACCCCGCCAGATTTTATTCTGGCGGGGTTTTGTTTTCGCGGCACCGGATCGAGGGACAGCATCTCCGTTAAGGACCAAACAAAAAGAACCCCGCCAGTCAAAACTGGCGGGGTGTTAGTTTGCACGTGTCCCAACGAGCGGCAGGGCTCAGAAACGACAGAATCAAACGTTTCGAGCCATCAGGTGCCGCTGGTCCCGGTCGTGCTTCCCGTGACACCTTGTGCGCCTTGCGGCGCGGTACTGTCGGGGCAGTTCCCGCCAGCACATAATTCCTTTGCGGGCTGTCTCGCCACCAGGTTTGTCTTTTGCCCGGCTTTTTGCGACAACGACGGCCAGCCTTCCTTTATAAACTTTCGTTCCTGGTCGGGCCCGATGTCCGACCCGGCCGGTGCGCCAAACATGTGCCAAATGACACCGGGCAAATCCCCCGCCATATCCGGAATATCACGAATACCGGGCGGCAGATCGCGCGTTGCGCGTGCGCCCCTGTCTCGCAATTCATATCCGGCATGCCCTTTTGCAACCGTGTCATTCTGTGGCAATGAACCAGTGTCTGGCGCACCAACCGTGTCGTCCCCATGAGGAGACGGGCCAGATACGGGCATGCCCGCACCAGGCCAAATTATTGTATCCTGCCCCGATGCGGCCCCCGCAGCATCAGAAGATACACTTGTTTTCAAAACCCTTGCCGCACCATCCGTCGCGGTGAAAAAAGGCCAAAAGCCATCACGCGCCGTTTGGGCCGACAAAGGCGTAACCGCCAAAACGATTATTGCGACACCGCCCATCGCGGCAGGCAACAACCATCGAAGCAGCACCATCTGTCCCTGGGACATCCGCTTTCTCCCGATGCGAAACCCCGTTTTTGTCTGCTTTCAGGGGAACAACGTTCACGTTGCCCTATTTCTTCCAAAAACTTTTTAAAAAATATGCGGAATAAAAATTCGCCCCTACACGTTGTCCCTTCACACGACTTATCTGGATGCCATGCAGACACATAGGTTCGACCCGGCGCTTCGCGACGAAATGTCCCGTTTGCTGCCCCGCATACTTCGTTTTGCCCGGTCCCTGACCCGCGATAGTGCGGCGGCTGAAGATCTGGTGCAAAACGCCTATATCAAGGCTGTTGAAAGCCTGGCACAATTTACACCCGGCACGCGCCTGGATAGCTGGATGTTCAAAATTGTGCAAAACACCTGGATTGACGAAAAGCGTCGCGCACAACGCAACGGCAATGTCATATCATTGCAAGATGCCCGCGACGCCGGCATGCCAATGCAGGGCCACGGGGGCAGTGACCGCGTTTTTTTACGTGCTGCCCTGGCCAAATTGCCCGCGGACCAGCGATCCGCACTGACACTGGTTTTGGTTGAAGGATACAGCTACCGCGAAGCTGCCGAGATATTAAAGGTGCCCGATGGCACAGTGATGAGCCGCGTTGCCCGCGCCCGCCGTGCGCTGATTGATTTGCATGACGCCGACCATTCTGTACTACCGCACGAGATTAAACGGGGGATTCCATGACCGCACTCATTACACCCAATGACGATTTGCTGATTTCGGCTTATCTGGATGATGAACTGGACGCCCCGGCGCGCGAAAAACTGGAACTTCGTCTGGAGCATGATGCTGCCCTGCGCGAACGCCTGGAGATCATGGCGTTTCAGGCTGACCAGCTTGCGGACGGATCATATGGTGAAGATGTCCCACCGGTCCTTCAGAACCGCATTGATGCCATTCTGGATGCCGGTTTTGGCCTGCATGGCTCCGACAAGAACCAACGCATCCATACCTTTTTGACCGACGAAAAATTTCTGTTCCCGGCCACAGGTAAAAATGGCCCGGATACACCGAACAGGCAAAATAGTGACGATCTGCTCACGCTTGCCACCTATCAGCAGCAAAACCCTGTACCCGCGACACACGCCCTGACCCGGCAGGCGCAAAACAGCCAGAGCGAAACGGGCGATACCATGACCGCGATGTATGGCAAATATAACGGGTATGATCAGGACAGCACCGTCGAACACCGCCCGCAACCTCGCAGTACGGGAAAAACCTTTGCCCGCTGGTGGGCCGGGGCTGGCATGGCAGCGGCCCTTGCCATCGCCTTTTTCGCCGGCAGCATTTACCAGCGCACAACAACGGTCACTCAACATCCGGTTATTGCCACCAATGGCAAAGATAGCACCAAGCTCGATAGTGCCGGGCTGGATATGCTGATCAATGAAACGCTCGAAACCACCCAAAGCGGACAGGTCAAAAAGGCTGCTCTTGCCACGGATTCGGAAAAAATCGGCAAAACATCCATCGAACCGCTTAGAACCTTCCAGCTTAACGGACGCTTCTGCCGCGAATACCGCGCCGATATTGACATGGGCCAGAAAAAACCAATCACCTTCTTTGGCCGCGCATGCCGCGACCCCAAGGATGGCTGGCAAACCGTTTACCGCCTGTTCCCCGGCGCTGCCGCTGATTTGGGGTCCGAACCGTTAGCGGCACATCAGAACCTTTAGGTCTTTATGTCTGACCAAATGGAAGTGGAAATGGATAGAGAAACTGCGTATCGCGCACTCAAAGCAGCTCCTCATCATCGTCATCTTCTATCTCGGTGACGGGAAACAAAGGTGAATTGAACGGATTATAATTCTCAAAACCAAAATATTTCCCATAGCGATCGACAAACATTTCATTCATAGCCCTGAGATCATTGTCATTTTTTATCGATCTTGAAACGTAATACTGGATCATCTTAAAACAACAGACCAGCCTATCTCGTTCCAAATCCACAACAAATCCCAACTCATATTCATCCAAATCTTCCAGCCCCGGATCAACAATGTTTGTTAGAACATGAAAAGTTCCGCCCTTTTCACTATATGTCACCCGGAATTTCTTTCTCGAACCAGATTCATATATTTGGTAGATATACGAATCTTTTTGTTGTGTTGCTTCACCTAAAGCTTTGTAACCTTGTTTGTTCGTCCCTGCAGCAGCAGAAAAGACCTCGCCCCATAATTTTTTCAAAACACCAAAAGAAACAAAGTTCTCCGACCAATCCCCGAAGGGAAAGTCTGGAATCTTTTTGTATTTTTCAAGAAGTGCGTCAATGCAGGTTTCCGGCGTCATATTTCGCAACTAAATTACTTAAAATTTACATTTACATATCATGCGAATAGAAAAAATTTTATCCTATCATCTTTCATACCAGCATCACAAAACAACGGCGCATTATATAAATTAAAATCTCACCAACCAAAGTATTTTCCATATCTCTCGATGTACATCTTATTGTGGCGTTCTACATCAACACTATTTTCCGGAAGATTGTGGATAAAATGCCTGATCATTTCAAAGAAACAAACGAGACGGTCTCTATCCAGGTCTGAATTGATATTCAACTCATACTTGTCATCCCTTGGCTGCATCTCCGGCGGATATACCGTTTCAAGAATCCCGCCATCACCGCCAATCTTCGTTTTTAACGCAGGCCAGGATGGAGTAATCCAAACAACAGCATTCTTCTTTACATGTTTAACTCGATAAATGAACGAGTATTCATCCTGTTGTGCATCACCATAAGCAACATAATCGGCAAATAATTTTCCGGCAGAAGCTTTGAAAATTTCATCCCAAATATTGATAAGCGCATAAAACGAACCCGCGTTTTGCACCCAGTCGTCAAAGGGAAAACCTGGATATTTTTGATATTTTTGCAGCAACCTATCTATGTAATGCTCGGGCGTCATGATCAGGCTATAAACAAACTCGTTTTACCAAATGTATTGTCATCATATCGCATTTTGATGATGACACAAAACACAACGGGCGAAGGAGTAAACTCCCTCGCCCGTTGTGCTTGAAATGCGTTTCTTTTGCCGAAATAACGTAACGTCAGCCCTGTCCGACGGCTTTTTCGCGCACGAAGCGGCCGCGCTGGAAATCTTCAAAGGCCTGCATCAGTTCTTCGCGGGTGTTCATTACAAACGGACCGTGACGGGCAATGGGTTCGTCAATCGGTGCGGCCGCAATCAGCAACAATCGTCCGCCTTCGCTACCGCCCTTCAGCAATACCGCATTGCCATCCTTGAGCACCGCCAGATGATGGGTGGGCAGGGAACGACCGGCAACCTCGCCATCGCCAATGAACATATAGACAAGGGCGGCGTGCCCCTCTGGCACTGGCAGGGTCACTTCGGCATTGGGCGCCAGTTTGACATCCATAAACACCGGTTCGGTCGAAATACCCGAGACCGGCCCGGTTTTGCCAAAGGCGGAACCGGCGACCAGACGAATATCCACGCCTGCTGCCGGGCTGACTTCGGCAACCTCATGGGCCTCCAGGTTCTGGTAACGCGGACGTTGCATTTTGTCCTTGGCGGGCAGGTTGATCCAAAGCTGAAAACCCTGCAACAGGCCATCTTCCTGTTCTGGCGTTTCGGAATGGATAATGCCGCTGCCGGCCGTCATCCACTGCACCCCGCCAGAGCGTAAAACGCCCTCTGACCCAATGCTGTCATTATGGCGCATCGCCCCTTCGACCATATAGGTCACGGTTTCAAAGCCCCGATGGGGATGTTCGGGGAAACCGGCAATATAGTCATCCGCCTTGTCGCTGGAGATCGAGTCCAGCATCAAAAACGGATCGAGCATTGGCAAAGCAGGCGAGCCAACAGACCGTTTCAGGCGCACACCGGCCCCATCCGAGGTATCCATTGCCCGGATTGTCCGGGCGACCTTGCGCAGGTTAACATCGTCATTTTTCATCGGGAAAGCTCCCTTTCTTCAAAATCGGGCACCACCGCGTGGTGGTGAACAGTTACTTTGAATCTGGCACAAAAAAGCGCCCGAACAACCTCTATTCGGGCACCTTATTGTTTCCCCAAACGGGACAATCAGCGCAAAATCAGTCCGTTACCAACGAAACGGAGGCCTCAAAGGCCCGCAGACGTTTATAAATCGACAGCAATTCGATAATCGTGGTCCAGGCATCAACCAGATATTGAAAAGAGCCGGAGACCTGCCCAAAGGCGGTTAAAACCTGCTGAAGCACCCCAAAGGTGAAGCCAATGGTCGCCCCTGCCGCAATCGTGGGAATGAGAATGGCGATGGCAAAAATGCCGTCTGCCTGGATATATAACCCGCGAAAAACATTAAAATAGGTGTAGTGCCAATAAAGCCGGAAATAGTTTTGCCGCACAAAGCCGAACAATTCGCGCACGGTTACGGGGTCGGCACGGTGTTCGTGATCCTCGCCATAGACCAGTTCCTTGCGATAGGCCGCCTCGACCCGCTGATTATGAAATTCCAGCCCCGGCAACTTGATCCCGACAAGGGCCAGCAGCAATGTGCCAAAAACCGACCAAATGATGGCTGCCGTCACCAGGGGAGCGGGAATTTCGCCCACCAATGGCAGGGTGGTGACATATTTTGACAGGCCCCACAATACGGGTAAAAACGCGATCAGCGTCATGATTGCGCTGACCAGTGAGATGCCCAGCCCCTCGATCACGCTGGCAAAGCGCATGGTGTCTTCCTGAACACGCTGGGCCGCGCCTTCGGTATGGCGCAATTTTTGCCAATGCGACATGTAATAACTGTTCATCGCCGTGCGCCAGCGAAAGATCCAGTGGCTGACCAAAAAACGCGTCAAGACAAACAGGAACATGGCGCACAGGGCAATTTCGGCGAATTGCCCGATTAGCAAATACAAATCAACGGCATGTACCACTGCTTGGCCCGACAGGGCATTTTGCACATCATCAAAAAACGGCCGACGCCAGTTATTGATGGCAACCGAGACTTCGACATCAAAAAAGGTGGTGAAAATGATAATCGCCGAACCGAAGACCGACCATAACTGCCACGGATTATCGGAACAAAAACGCCAGACCAGACCAAACAGGCCAACGGCAATAAAATAATAGGCACTAAACCATAAAAAGGTCGGCGTTGCGAAATAGGCAATGCCGACAACCTGTCCATCGGCGGATGAGGCAACGCCAAGCCCCAAATATTGCCCCCATTGCTGCCCGCCGCCATACCAGATGGTGGCGGCAATGACAGTCCAGATAAGGGCACTTGAGAAAAACAGTCTGGGACGGGGAAAAAAGGACTGGAACACGGGAAGCTCCGTTTTTTTTTGAGACTTTAAAAAACGAAATGATCCCGAACCAAGGCAATTCCACGACGCGATTATGGTAATTGCGCCGAAAATTGCCCTAATTTCAAAATAATTCCAAAACAGAAAATGCCGCACCGGATACACAACCGATGCGGCATAAGTCCGTTTTAAGGCTGATTGTTTCAGCCTGCCAGCTTGGCGGCAAGTTCGGCCACATGCTTGCCCTGGAAGCGGGCAATATCAAGCTCGTTTTCGGAAGGCTGGCGCGAACCATCGGCGCCTGCCAGGGTCGTTGCGCCATAAGGCGAGCCACCGGTGATCTGGTCCATTTTGGTCAGACCTTCACAGCTATAAGGTACGCCAACCAGCACCATGCCATGATGCAACAATGTGGTGTGGGTCGAGGTGATGGTGGTTTCCTGACCGCCATGCTGGGTGCCGGTGGAAGCAAAGACCGAGCCGATTTTGCCAATCAGCTTGCCCTGTGCCCAAAGACCGCCGGTCTGATCAAGGAAAGTGCGCATCTGACCGCACATATTGCCAAAACGGGTGGGAACGCCAAAAATGATGGCATCATAATTTGCCAGATCATCAACCGAGGCCACCGGCGCATCCTGATCAAGTTTAGCCCCGGCACCCTTGGCAACATCCTCGGGCATTGTTTCAGGCACGCGCTTGATATCAACCGTGGTACCGGCAACACCGACCGCGCCTTCGGCAACGGCCTTTGCCATTGTTTCGATATGACCATACATCGAATAATAAAGCACCAGTACTTTTGCCATTCCATGCCTCCTGTTTGATAAGATCGCTGGCCGCGTTCCGGCCAAAACATCGTCCGCATCATGCGCCCTTTCCACCCCAACGAAAAGGCCGGGATTGGAAACAGTGTATTTCACCCCAAAATGGCAAAAAGGCCGGAACATTTTTGGTTCCGGCCCGTTCGTCTTTGCTGCCCCCTGTTGGCGAATAACAGGGATTGGAACCTATTCCGGCGTTGCCGCCAGATAATCCACCACCTGGTCGGGGAAGTCGGTAAAGGCGCCGTCAATGCCCGCATCGTCAAAAACAGCCGTCATCACAATGCGGAAATCTCCCGCCCACTTGGGCAACTGGTCGGCGCGCAGGGTATAGACATGAACCGGTAAATGGCGGCGCTGTGCCGCAATCAAGGTGGGCGACATGACGGCATGTCCATCCTCGCTAAGACCTTCAATCACCTGATCCAGCGACGGGCCGATGGCGTCCACCACCTTGGACATTTCCTCCACACCCTCATCGGTTTTCAGGAAATCAAAATCGACATTCGGGGCGATTTTCCAGCTATTTTCGCCCAATAGCTGCACCAGACGCCCCTGATAATTCAGATCATTACGGATGCGTTTGGTTTCGTTCCAGTCAAAAGACTGGATGTAACCATTGGATTCCCGCGTGCCATAACCCCATTTTTCCATCACCTTGATCACGGCCTTGGAAATATCCTGACCCTGGGCCCGGTGCCAGGCAGGGTCCTTGATTTCGGCGTAAACGCCAATATCGCGATTGGTGGATTTGTTAAGCCCCTGGATCAGTTTGATTTCTTCTTCAAAGGTCGGAATTTTGAAAATGCCATATTCCAGCGGAAAGCGGTCAGGATAAACCTGCTTGCCGGTTTTGGCATCCGTCCGCTCGTGAACATTCAGGGTTTTAAGCTCTGCCAGGGTAAAATCGATCGCATAAAAACGGCCATCCTTGCGGTGCCGTTTGGGGAATTTTTTTGCCACATCAGTAGTGGTATCAAGGTGAATATCGTGCAGGACAACCGGCACGCCATCCTTGGACATCACCACATCCTGTTCGATAAAATCCGGGTCCATGCCATAGGCCAGGGCAACCGCCGGGAGGGTATGTTCCGGCAAATAACCCGATGCCCCGCGATGGGCAATCACCACATGGTCATCGGTCACAGCCTGCGCCATTGCCGGTGAAAAGGCCATCATCGCGGCACACATCATGCCGGCGGCCCATGCCGCAAGCCGGGGCGCACGCCTGCACCGTTTGTTCCCGTATCGATTGATCCCGATTTTTGCCTTTGCCGCCCTATTCGCCAGCATTGCCCGGACCATCTGCAACTCCTTCATTCCGAAACGAATTTTCGCGATAGTGACGTGGACAAGCGGCAGGATCAAGGCAGTTGCATCACATATTTGCCCCTTTATCAGCCCAAGGTAGAAAATTTCGTAAAATGTTCTTTTTCGTCCTACCTGCTGACAGACCTTAAGCTAGCAGTTTTTTGGCTATTTCAGACAGAAAATCCGGCAGAACCTTATAACAATAAGGCGCATAAAGCCGCTCCAGACGCTGATGATATTCGCGCCCCCACGGGCCAATATTGACCACCGGATATTCCAGCGCATCGGCCACTGGCTGGTCCACCAACTCCCCTACCGGGGTATTTTCGGCGATAACTTTCGATTCGTCACTTTCTGGACATTTTCCGAAAAAAGACATATCCGAAATGCCGCCAAAATAACCCCGATCAATGATTTTGGTGTCATGACGCGCCTCGATTATCTGCCGGGCTTCATGGATGGCTTCGATAAAATCACGATCCAGTTTTCTATCTGTATCGAGATGAACCGCCGGGTAATGCAGGCTGGCATTGCCGGTAATAATCGCCGGGGCCTGCAACCGGGCCTCGGCCATTGCGGCCAATACCAGCATACGCGAACGTAACAACGGATTGTTACTGTAGCGGTATTCATCCTCCACCGCCGCAATACGGGCCATCCCCGCCTCCCCGCCAACCGTTCTCGCCATCTCGATTAACTGCGCATAGGAAATAACCTCCAGCGGGCGATAGGCCATTGGCGCGGGTTCACCATTGGCTTCGGCGTGCCGGGTGGCGCGGTCAAACAAACGATCCAGCGCCCGATTGGCAGTTGTTTTAACAATATCGGCAAATTCACCCAGGGCATCGCTGGCCGATTTACTTTGTATCAACCAGTTGAACGCCATCCAGACATGTTCGGGCGTGGTGACTTCGTAATTTTCGCGCAAATCCCGGCATTCCAGGCATACCGGCGGCGGGGCGGTTACGTTGCGGGCATGATCAGACAGGTCATTATTGCCCTCTATCGCCTGCATGATTTCGGCACTCATGACATGGGCGCTGATCCCGTCAAACGGATAACCCACATGGGTCGGCTGGCCAACAATCATGGCAAAGGGCATGATCTTGCCGATCGAGCCATGAAAAATCGCCCGGCCGATTTCGCCATTTTCGTAATCACTGCTGGCATCAAGGTTAATGCCGCCGACAATATCAATGTCCCAGCGGCGCACCAGTTCGGGCAAAGCATTGCGCAGGCTGCGCATACCGCAACTGTTGCGTTCTTCATCCGGGGTCAGACACAGCACCACATTGCCATTGCAGTCTGCCTGACAAGCGAAATGCTCCAGAAAGGCAATACCCGCCGCATCGCCGCTTTTCATATCCAAAAGCCCGCGACCGGGAACGAAATCCCCACTTTGCAAATCACGCAGGGCGAATTCTTCCTTGGCAGTCAAATCAGACCGGCTGGAAAGATCGGCAATCAGGGCGGCGCAGAGTTCATCGGGCGAAAAGGCCAGATGTTGTAGGTCATGGAAATTCTCAATCGAGACAACATCATAATGCCCGGCCAGCGCCAGGGTTTTGCGCCCGGTTCCGCGCACCAGCGCCACCACATTTTTTGCCATTGCCGTGCCATTTGCAACCAGATGGCTGTCAATAACGGCAATGTCATCGGGATTTTCCTGAAAATAGGGAATTTCACGCAGCAGCCCCACCAGCTTTTCGGCAAAATCGGCCTCGTCCCTGGTGCCGGTCACACTGGGCCAGCGGGTCAGACGTTCGGCAATGTCGCGGGTGCGGGCTTCGGGGGCCCAGTGGCCTGTTGCTGCGCTCATGATTGTTTTCCTGCCTGACATTGCATCAAAGCGCCAAATTAGCGCGATGCCCCGCCAATGAAAATGCAGAATCAATGCAATTATACGCCATACACTGACGAAAACAGCAATGAACCCCAAAAATGGACGATCTGGACCGCAGCCTGATTGCCGAATTGCGCATTAATGCCCGCGCATCGGTGCCCAAACTGGCCGACCTTTTGGGCGTGGCACCGGGCACGGTAAAATCGCGCATGACCCGTCTCGAACAAAACGGCGTCATTGCCGGTTACACCGTGCGATTGCACGAAGATGCCAGTGATGGCACCATTCGCGGGGTGATAATGATGGAGCTCTCGGGTCGCAACGTGAAGGCCCTAGTGGCAACATTACGCAAAACCCTCAGCTTTCGCACCCTTCACACCACCAATGGTGAATGGGACCTGATTGCTGAGGTTAAAGTTGGCAGCCTGCCGGAATTTAACCGCATCGTTACCCATATCCGCAGTATGGACGGCATTGCCAAAACCGAAACCTATTTGTTTTTGGGGCCTACGTAAACATTCAAATCAAATGTATATTCATGAAACAAAACCCAAAATTAGATCAAAAATAATCGCACACGAGAACAACGATGTTTTATCCTCAAACACACGAATCAATTGCCCTCACGATGCGATCAATATGCATTTTGACAAAGTCAACCTCACCGCGCGCAACAGGTCTCAACCCTCGAGGAAAAGTATTATTCAAATCACCCTCATGCACAATCTTATTTCTTCTATCGCAAATTAAGTCTAACTGAGACTTAATATCCTGCTTCATGTTTTTCAAAGACCTTCCGTCGGCACCCAGAATTTGACAAACAGCGTCCCACAATACTATAGGAGAGATCATCCTGACTCCGTCCGCAATACTATTTGATCTTTGAAAAGTTAACGCACTTAGATACTCACGGACATCTAAATCAAATGCATTATCTACTTCAAAAGCATTTACAGAACCCCTAATTCTCAGCAAAGTACTCGCTTTCAATTTATAACGCTGAAAGCCATCACAAATGGCCCTATTTCCTTGAAATATCGACAACATATTTTGAGCAACCAGTTCATGCACGTAAAGATCGAGTGCGCTGACTCTCATCGACCACTCGGCACGCAACAAATCACTTAAGTCAACAACACTAGATGTATTGCTATTTAAATACAAAAATAGAGACTGCAGCTGGTCACACCTAGACCATACTCCCTCATAATATTGAATCGGCTTCATTTACAACTATTCCGAAAGCAAAATCACATTCTCGGCACAGTCACGGAATGCTTTTTCAAAAGCACTCATTGACCTCTCCGTCTGATCCCAAACTGCACCCGTTTGGTTAACCTTGCTTTTCTCAAGCGCATAAACTGGAACTTGATGCTCTTGAGACAATGCAATTAAACTATTAAAATCAGCAACTTCCAGAATAGGATTCCATGGCTTTGACCCCGTAATTTCTTCGAACAAAACCGCATCAAGCAAATCATTTTCGATTAACATTGGAATTAATTTATCTTTCAAACCTGAGGTCAAATCATCGATCCAATGCTGAAATGCGCTGCTTGCCCTACCATTACGCGGCCTATATTTTTGAACGATCGCGCCGATAAATGACGTATTTGTGTTTGGAAAAGGATAATCTGCGTCAGTCAAAACATCGAGAGAACTAGCTGTGGTTGCCCATTTCTTCCAACGAGGTAACGTCTTTGTAAGAGATGACAATGCCATTGAAGAAAAATAGTCAGGATGAAGTGGCACGATGAAATGATCACTTGTCATCAAGAGATTCTGATTAATTGGCCCCAGGCTGGGACTCATATCAACCAACACAAAGTCTGCATTATATTTCTCGGCTGTACGGTCCAACATATAACGAATAGACCCAGGAAGATTTTTAAGAGCAAGAAGGGAACCGCTGAGCTCCTGAGCAATACCTAGTGTTGTCTCATATTCCGCTATTCCAATATGCCCTGGCAACAAAAAAAGGTTTCCATTCCCATTAACACACATGCACTCTGAGCCATCTATTTTGAATGGTTTAGACTCAAAGGCTGGGGAGAGTGCGTCTTTAACATTATTCGCTGGACTAGAAGTGTACACACCATCCAAGTCCTCGACACCTTTAAATCCTAAAACCATTCCTGTCAGATTACATTGAGGATCAAAATCAGCAATAATGACACGCTTACCAAGGCTCCCCAGCATCCACCCAAGATTAAATACCGTTGTCGTTTTACTCACACCGCCCTTATGATTAAACAAATTTATTATTTTTGCCATAACACTTACCTATAAAAATACCATTACAGCTATTAACACATCAACATGGCATTTTTTCAAGAAAAAAAAACTTGCAAAAAAAATAAATTAATTCTAAATAACGAAATTCTCATCGACAAGTCAGCATTAGATTCTAACGAGACAATTCGCCCGTCATCCGATCCAACCCCTCCAGGGTCAGCGGATACATCCGGCCTTCCATCATCTTGTGCAAAAGCTGGATCGAGGGGGTGTAGTGCCACCATTTTTCCGGCTGGGGGTTAATCCAGGCGGCGTGTTGAAAATGATCCAGCAGGCGCTGCATCCAGACCTGGCCTGCCTCGGCATTCCAGTGTTCGACGGAGCCACCGGGATAGGTAATTTCATAAGGGCTCATGGTGGCATCGCCGACGAAAACCAGTTTGTAATCACTGGAATAGGTATTGATCACATCCAGCGTTGAAATCTGTTCGCTGCGGCGACGCGCATTGTCCTTCCACAAACCTTCATAGGGGCAGTTGTGGAAATAATAATATTCCAGATGCTTGAATTCGGTTTTCACCGCCGAAAACAGTTCCTCGCACACGCGGATATAATCATCCATCGAGCCGCCAATATCAAACAGCATCAAAACCTTTACCGCATTGTGCCGTTCGGGCCGCATTTGTACATCCAGCCAGCCCTGCCGGGCCGTTGAGCGGATGGTGCCTGCCAGGTCCAACTCGTCGGCCGCACCGGTGCGCGCCCATTTGCGGAGTTTGCGCAACGCCACCTTGATGTTGCGGGTGCCAATTTCAACGCTGTCATCCAGGTTTTTAAATTCGCGTTTATCCCACACCTTGACCGCCCGACGATGGCGCGATTTATCCTGCCCGATACGCACCCCTTCGGGATTATAACCATAAGCGCCAAAAGGCGATGTGCCAGCCGTGCCAATCCATTTATTGCCGCCCTGATGGCGTTTTTTCTGTTCTTCCAGGCGCTGCTTTAATGTTTCCATCAGCTTGTCCCAGCCCCCAAGGGACTGGATTTGTGCCTTTTCTTCGTCACTTAAATATTTCTCGGCCAGTTTGCCCAACCATTCTTCGGGGATTTCCGCCGAAATTTCCGCCCCCGCGTCGGCCAGACTGGCAAGGCCCTTGAAATGCGCCCCAAAGACCTGATCAAACTTATCAAGGTTGCGTTCGTCCTTCACCAGCGACGCCCGGGAAAGGTAATAAAAATCCTCGACCGAATATCCGGCCACCCCCTTTTCCATCGCTTCAAGCAGCGTCAGATATTCCCGCAAACTGACCGGCACCCGGGCCTCTTTGAGCTTGTAGAAAAAACCGGTGAACATACTACTTCCATCCCAATCAAAGAAAAGGACCGCAAGGATACCAAACGCGGTCGGAGAATTCGAGGCTACAGCACAGAATAACCGACATCAGAGCCCCCCCAAAGCTATTGGGCCAGAAAATGCAAACCCCATACAAAATGTATAGTTAATTATACATTTAGGCCTTTTTGTATAATTTAATGGACATTTCCTTGACCAACCACAGTAAAACCTCTCACAATGTTCAGTAAATTGAACATTACACTTCACATACCTGTTTTATTGAACAAAAATCATCTGCCATGAAACGCAAAAGAAGCTACTCGCGCACCACCCGTCATGCCTTGTCTATTTTAGGCAGCATGATCCGTATTGGCCGAACGGAACGCAACATGACAGCGCAGGAACTGGCGGATCGGGCGGGTATTAGCCGCACCACCCTGCACAATATTGAAAAGGGTGCGCCCGGCCCTGAAATTGGCACGGTATTTGAGGTCGCCCATCTTGTTGGCGTGCCGTTATTTGACGCCGATGACCGGGTTGTGGCCCTGCAGGAGACCCGCCTTCGCGAAAAACTGACACTTATGCCGCAAGCAGTGCGGCCAGTGACACAGGAGGTGGATGATGACTTCTGATGTTACCGAAGCGCGGGAAGCCTATGTCTGGATATGGTTGCCCGGCGAGACGGAGCCTGTCGTTGCCGGACGTATCACACAAGACGGCGACCGGCTGGTTTTTACCTATGGGGCAAGCTATCGCAGCCGCGAAAATGCCATCGCAATTTACAGCCCGGAACTCCCCCTGCGCCAGGGAACCATCGCCCCCCTTGCAGGTTTGACAATGGCAAGCAGCCTGCGTGATGCGTCCCCCGATGCCTGGGGAAGACGGGTGATCATCAACAAATTGACAGGCAACAAACCAAATGCGGCCCATGCCCCGTCCTTCAATGAACTGACCTTTCTTTTGCAATCCGGGTCAGACCGGATCGGTGCACTGGATTTTCAAACATCGGCCACACACTACCAGCCCAGACAGGCGGCAGAAGCAATACTTGAAGATTTGCAACATGCGGCGGATCATGTGGAAAAGGGCCTGCCCCTCCCCCCGGCCCTTGATCTGGCAATCAATCACCGCACATCGATTGGCGGCGCCCGCCCCAAAGCCCTAATCAAGGATGGGCAGAAGAAATTTGTTGCCAAATTCTCGTCCAGCTCAGACCTGTATAGCGTTGTAAAAGCCGAATTTATCGCCATGCGCCTGGCAAAACTGTGCGGATTGAATGTTGCGCCTGTATCCCTGACGCAGGCCGCCAACAAAGATACCTTGCTGATCGAGCGGTTTGACCGCCTTCAAACCCAAGGAGGCTGGACACGCAAAGCGATGGTTTCGGCCCTGACCCTGTTGGGTCTGGATGAAATGATGGCCCGATATGCGTCCTATGAAGATCTGGCCGAAATCATCCGACATCGTTTTGCAGCCCCCAAAAAAACCCTCAAAGAGCTTTATGGCCGGATAAGTTTTAACATCCTGTGCGGCAATACGGACGATCACGCCCGCAACCATGCCGCATTTTGGGATGGCAGGATGCTGCACCTCACCCCCGCCTATGACATTTGCCCCCAGGGGCGCACCGGCAACGAGGCCACACAGGCCATGCTGATCAAAGACGACAAACGGGCCAGCACAATAGCAAGCTGCCTTGCCGCAGCGGCCGATTATCACCTGCGTGAAGATGAAGCCGCATCAATCATCGAGCAGCAAATGACCACCATCGCCGATCAATGGGACCATATCTGTAAAACCGCACAACTCTCGCCAGTTGATCGCACCCTGTTTGCAGGGCGGCAATTTCTCAATCCCTATTGTATCGACAGCCTCGGCACTGGTCACAAGGGGCTGCAAGATACCTTTCGACAAGCCCGCGCCCGGATAATGAAATAATTCGCTTACCGGCCTTCACGCCGTGCCATAAAAGCCAAACGTTCAAACAGATGCACATCCTGTTCGTTTTTCAAAAGCGCACCATGAAGGGGCGGCACGGCGGTTTTGGCGTCTTTGGCGCGCAGGGCTTCAGGGGGCAGGTCCTCGGCCATCAGCAGTTTAAGCCAGTCCAGCAATTCCGAGGTTGAGGGCTTTTTCTTGAGCCCGGCCACATCGCGCATGTCGTAAAACAGGTTCAGCGCCTCGCTGACCAGCCGTTTTTGAATATTGGGGAAATGCACATCAACGATTTGCGCCATCGTTTCGGCATCGGGAAAGCGGATATAATGAAAGAAACAGCGGCGCAAAAAGGCGTCGGGCAGTTCCTTTTCATTGTTTGACGTAATGATCACGATCGGTCGATTGGCTGCCGTGACCATTTTTTGTGTTTCGTAGACATAAAATTCCATGCGGTCGAGTTCCTGCAGCAGATCGTTGGGGAACTCGATATCGGCCTTGTCGATCTCGTCAATCAGCAATACCGGGGCGTCATCGGCCTCGAATGCTTCCCATAACTTGCCTTTGACGATGTAATTGGCAATGTCATGCACCCGCTCGTCCCCCAACTGGCTGTCGCGCAGGCGGGAAACGGCATCATATTCATAAAGCCCCTGCTGGGCGCGGGTGGTGGATTTGATCGACCAGGTAATCAGCTTTTTGCCCAGCGATTTGGCAATTTCCTCGGCCAGCACGGTTTTGCCCGTGCCCGGTTCGCCCTTGACCAAAAGCGGACGCTGCAAGGTGATGGCAGCATTGACCGCAACCATCAGGTCCTCGGTCGCAACGTAATTTTCCGTACCCTGAAACTTCATATCATTCTGCCCTGCAACATAAGTTGACGTTTACGTTAACCTAAGGTGTCCACCGCTTTTGGGCAAGAAGGCAATTGACGCCAACGGCGCCAACGGCCCCTTCTGTCGTACCTGCCCTTGCCCCAGGCTTTCAACAAATTATGTAGATACAACACATTATTATAGAAAGGATCGGGTTATGAAAATTGATTTAAGCGGTAAAAAAGCCCTGGTAACAGGATCGACCGAAGGCATTGGCTTTGCCATTGCAGCGGGCCTGGCCAAGGCAGGCGCCGAAGTGATTATCAATGGCCGCAAGGATGACAAAACAGCAAAGGCACTTGAAAAACTGAAATCCCAACTGCCGGACGCCACCCTTCACGGGGTTGCCGCCGATCTGGGCACGGCAGAGGGATGTGACAAGCTGATCAAGGCAGTGCCGCATCTGGATATTCTGGTCAATAATGTGGGTATTTTTGGCCCGCAGGACTTTTTTGAAACACCCGATAGCGACTGGCAGAATTTCATGGATGTCAATGTGATGTCCGGCGTGCGGCTATCGCGCGCCTATTTGCCAGCCATGGAAAAACAGGGCTGGGGCCGGGTTGTGTTCCTGTCATCGGAATCCGCGCTGAACATCCCTGCTGACATGATCCATTATGGTGTGACCAAAACCGCCTATCTGGCGCTGTCCCGCGGGCTTGCCAAGCGCATGGCAGGCACGGGTGTGACCGTCAATGCCGTACTGCCCGGCCCCACCCTGTCGGAAGGGGTGGAAACCATGCTGGCCGACGATGTGCAGAAAACCGGCAAGGATATTGAAGACGTCGCCAAAGATTTCGTTATGAAAGCGCGCCCCACATCGATCATTCAGCGTACCGCCCATGTTGATGAAGTTGCCAATATGGTGGTGTATGTGGCATCGCCGCTGTCATCGGCCACAACGGGGGCGGCCCTGCGGGTAGATGGCGGTGTTGTCGATAGCATCGCCTGACGGGATCGCATTTTTATAAAAGTTGCCCCCGTTGTGCTGTGGCGGCACAACGGGGGCGTTTGTCGCCCTGGGATGCGGGATGCAGACGCGAGGGAGCGTAGCGAAAATCGCCTATCCCCGACCGACAAAAGTTGTGGACTGATAGGCAACCCGCACCGCACGGCGGCGGGGAAATTCGCTGCTGACATAACGATGCACCGCCACCAGCATATCCTTGCGCCACGGCGCATCGGGGAACAGGGCCAGTTCGGAACGCACCATCGAGATGGTTTTGAGACGATGGACCGATTCAATAAAATCGGTGCATCCATGATAGAGCACTTTGCTGTGCAGCAAATCACCCAAAATGGTTTCGCTATCGCCTTCCCAGTCAATACCGGAGCGACCAGCATAATCCGCCGGGTCGCCATCCTTATGGACATATTTGGCATTGCGGCCGATGAAACAGCCAATTTGCAACAAACCATCACCCCACAATTCCGGCAGTTCGGTGGCCAGTTCGCGCACGGCCTGGGCGGTTGTCATGGCATGGGTCACATCCAGCCAGTTGACATTGGTGCCAATTGGCATGTTGGTGCGATACATCACGCTTTCATCAAAATGGCGCACCTGCCAGACGGCGGCTTCCATCAGGGCGTGATAACAGGCCTGCGGGTCTGCAGCGGACTTGCGCACCCGTGACAATACCCGTGCCACCGGCAGCCCCAAAAAATCATCCCGGCTTGCCGGTTCGCGATCCACATGCTCGTCCCAATCCTTGCGCACGACATGGAAGGCGCGAAATTCGGGGATCAAATCCTCGCGGGTGACGGTGCACAAATGGCGGGTTAACGGCAAAATCAGGCTTTCGAGCACATCACCGCCCAAAATGTCGATCAAAGGGGACACCTTTGACACATAAATCACCGAATGCCCAAAACCGGCATAATGGCGCATGGCACAGCGGGCAAAGGCCGGGCGCAGATCATCCCATGTCATGCCATCGGCCAGAGCACCACGCACCAAAGCGACGGCGGTATTTTCATCCTCGGCCTCGATGGCGCGGGAAAATTCGGCCTCGGACCATGTCGCAACGTCGGTGGTGAACGGATAAACCGGACGATAGGCACTATCCCAGGCAATATGGCCTAAAACTTCGGACAGGCAGGCAAGGCGTTCATACGGGTCGGTCAATTCCTGCCGGTAGGCCAGCCAGTCCGCCGCACCGGGCATGGCATGGGTGGTGCCAAATTCAAACCGGTCCATGCGCAGGGCAAAGGCCTTTTTCACCGCAACCAGCGGATCAACGCCGATCATATCCAGGCGGGCGAGCTCGCGGCTCAGGCGGCTATAATCATTTTTATGCAGCGCCTCGTCCAGATTGGACAGAATTTCATCACGCTGCTGATTTTGCGGGGGTTCGGTCATATCCAGCTCCACGATACCATCCTCATTTATCCGCACCGGGTAACGGCGTAACTTATCACCGCCCACCAGGGTATCGCCATTTTCCAAATCAAATTTCCAGTTATGCCAGTTGCAGGTCAACACACAGCCATCGCTAACCGTGCCTTCCATCAGCGGAAAGCCCTCATGCGGGCAGCGGTTATTGCAGGCATAAAGACCGGTTTCGGTCTGGAAAATGGCGACCTGACGGCCATCAAGACGCACCAGCTTGCGCCCTTTTTCCGATAATTCCGCCAATGTGGTGGCAGCAACCCAGTTGTCATTCGTCGATGTCATGGCGCCCTCTTTTAAAAGATTATTCTTTAAAAAATACGCTACGCCATCCCCCTTGCCATTTCAATAGAAAATTCTTTATAAAAGACACATGACAAAACGTAATCCCAAAGCAGCCGATGGCGAAACCCGCCGCGCCATCCTCGATATGCTTAAAAAAGGCGGCCCTGCCCGTGCCGATACAATGGCCGAAAGCCTGGGCATATCGGCAATGGCCGTGCGCCAGCATTTAAAAACCCTGGCCGAGCAGGAGATGGTCAGTGAACAGCAAATGGCCGCAACCAAGGGGCGACCGGCCAAACTGTGGGCATTAACCGAACAATCGAACAAGGCCTTCCCGGATGGGCATCAGGAACTGGCGGTATCGCTGATTGACTGCATGCGAGATACCTTTGGCCCGGACGGGCTGGCGCGCATTATTGAGGCCCGGGCTGAACAACAGAAAATGATTTATAAAACCCGCCTGCAAAATGCCGGGGAAGACCTGGAATCGCGGGTCGCCGCCCTGGCCGCCGCACGCGAGGCCGAGGGATATATGGCCGAACTCCAGCAGGATGCAGAGGGCAACCTGTTGCTGGTGGAAAACCATTGTCCGATCTGCTCGGCGGCATCGGCGTGCCGGTCGCTTTGTGCGCGGGAACTCGAAGTGTTTCAATCCGTTCTGGGACCGGATATATCTGTTGAGCGGACAGACCATATTCTGGCAGGCGCACGACGCTGCGCCTATCGCATCTCGGCGCGGCCCTGAACGCTGTTGCGCCAACAGATAAACGCAGAACAGGAAAACATGGATGAGCACGGCGGAATTTACCAAAATGGGGCTGGAAGCCCTGTCACACGGGCAATATGACGCCGCGATCAACATGTTGCGCCAGGCACTGGGCCGCGACCAAAACGACCTGCCCGCCCGTTTTGGGCTGGCACAGGCCCTGCATCGGCGGGGCAATTTGACCGAAGCAACCTATGAATATCAAACCGTTTTGCGCACCGAGCCAGACCATCCGATGGCCCTGCGCCAATTGGCCGAAGTTTATTTGCTGTCAGGCAAACCGCGCCAGGCGCTGAATAATCTGGATATTGCCCTGCGTGCCACCCCAGGTGATGCAGATTTGTTAACCGCACATGGCATGGCCCAGCTTGAACTGGGGCGTCATGGCACAGCCCTTGCCGATTTTCATAGTGCATCGCGTCTGCGCCCCGGCAATGGCATGATCCATCATATGATCGCACTGTGTTACCGGGCGAAAAAAGACAGTGAAGGTGAACGTCGTGCGCTAGAGCAACTATTGCGCATCACCCCCCACTCACTGGCCTGCCTGAATGATCTGGGCCGTTTGGATATGATTGATGGCGATTACAATGCCGCAAGGGATTATTTTGATCGTGCCCTGCAAGTCGCCCCGACATCGCCCACCGCCCTTGCCAACCTTGCGGTTGCCCTGACGGTTCTGGACGATGAAACCGCACCGGACGCCTGGGCAAAGGCCCTTGCTGCCGATGAAACCGCCCCGCCAGACGGTGTGCGCAGTGCGGCCATTGCCCAGCTTCATGGCCTGGCACAGGACCTGTTTAGTGCCGATGCCAATGCCGATACCGCCGGGCAACGCCAATATCTGGCCAATGGCACACTGACCATGTCCACCATCGTATAACCCGTGACTAAAGCGATTTGTCTTTAACAAATGGGACGGAGGGCAGCATGGATACTGCCCTCTCCGCGCGAAATCCCTAATGGGATGCAGCACTGCTTTCAACGTTGCGCCCCAAATCGGGCATGGCACGCTTCCAGGCCATAATGCCTGCCACACATATCAGGGCGGCGACAGCCCCCATAAAAAATGGCGATGGGGATGACTGCCCCGACAAAAGCCCGCCGACCAGCACGGCAAAGGCCTCGGCCATCACATGGACGGAACGATAAATCCCCAGGGCCTGCCCCTGTTCATGGGCCCCGGCAGCGTCGGATACAAACAGGCTGGTGGTGACTTCGCACCAGGCAATGCCAAAGGCCGCCAGGCACATCGGGGCAAATATCCAGATCAGACCATCGGGCAGCAAAAAGGTGATGATGCCCACGGCCAAAAACAAATGTGCCACCGCACTGACCCCGGCCAAGCCGATGCGTTTGCGTGCAGGTTCCACCAACAGGCCCGCCGCAATAAGCGGGATGGAAATAATGGCCGAACACATCCCCAGAAACGAACTGCTGACATCGTGGTTTTGCACCAGATACACGCCGAAAAAGGCAAAAAAAACATAAACCGCGACATAGCTGAAAAACGAAATGACAAAGCCGGGCAACAGCCGTTTATCCCGCACGGTTTGCCAGACGGAACGCACGGGAAGAGCCTGCGCATCGTCGCTCACGGGGTCGGCGGTTGCCGAAAGCTCCACGGCCAGTGCCCCGTTCAGGTCCTGCGTGGCAGAAACGGGTGGCTTTGCCTTACCCCGACGGCGGGCATAACCCGGAATGCGCAGGGCGAAAAACACCACCAGCAAATTGATGCCAAACATGCCAGCGGCAAAAAAGAACGGCCAGGAAACGTTAAAGCCCGCGTAAATCGAGGAATCGGATAAAAAACCGCCCAAAAGCGGGCCAATAATCCAGCCGACATTAATCGCCACCGTGATCAGGCCAAAATTGCGCACCTTGTTTTGCGGCGTGCTGATGTCAGATGTAATGGACTGGGCAATGGCCATATTGCCTTCGCACAGCCCCGAGACAAACCTTCCTGCCAACAATAATGGCAGGCTGGATAACGCAACCCCGCCTGCCGTAACCAGATAGCCGCCCGCTGCACCGGCCAGCGAGCCCAGCAAAACCGGCCGCCGCCCGATCCGGTCCGACCAGCGGCCCAGCCAGGGCGACCCAATAAACTGGCCGATCGGATAAAGCGCGATGGCAACACCCAGCAATAACGGGCGATATTCCACCGGAATGGAAGGGTCCAGAAAACCCAGTTCCGGTTTTAAAAACATCGGACCAAATACCGGAAAAGGCAGGCTGAAACCGGCAAAACCGAACAGGACGGTCATAAAGACCGCGATCATTAATTTACGTTCCTGGGGCATGGGATATTTAAACTCTGTCCTGAAAAATCGTTAGATGCCGTGGCGACGGGCATCGGCGATCGTTTTTTATTAGGAGGTGGGCAATGCAAAATGAGCCGGCACGTAACGTCGGCCCAAATCGTGGACAAGGCTTGTTGCCTCTTCGGCCTGCCACCCCGCACCGGTTAAAATGGCCGACAGACCATCGCAATAAGTTTCAAAGGCATTTTCACGCAGCAAACTGCCATAATGGGCATCGGTAATTTCCGAAAGGGCCAGGGCATTCATGCCAAAAGACAGCGCCCAACTGGCGAGATTAAGCATCCTGCCCCGGTCCCGCACCGGATCCCCGCGCAATGTCGGGGCCGCATCGTCCAGAAATCCCTGAAACATCAGGGTAATATCATCCACCTTGCGCAACAGTTCCTGATGACGGCCGACCGTTGCCCGCCGCCAGATTGATGGCGACATTGCCAGATATTCCATTTCAAATAGCTGCGGGTTTTCGATGGAAAACAGAATGTCGAGCAGGCTTGCAACAATAAATTTTTCCAGCGCCGGGCCGTCATGATTGCGCGCCGTTGCCAGAAACTCCTTGCGGATCATGCCGGCCCGCACAGCAAGGCCCAACAAAAGGTCTTCCTTGCTGGCAAAATGAACATAAAGGGTGCCTACCGAAATTTCGGCCGCCCGGGCAAGGTCCGACATTTTCAAATCAAAGAAGCCATACTCGCCGATCAATTCCTGCGCACGGTCCAAAATGACCTTTTCCCGTTGCTGTCGCTTTTCCTGCTTCATGTCCGCCACCTCAAAATGATTTAAAATCGAATTTGGTTCATTTTTTCACTCACGGCAATGAAATTTTTTGCAGACCTGCCCTGAAATTCGATAAAATTTATATATTTCAATTATTTATATAAATACATCTATTCTGATTCCCGGAACTAAACTGGCAAAATGACAAAACCGCAATCCTGGACAGGTATTGAATCGCGTCACATGGCAAAATGGTTTTGCAATAACAGGAAAAGACCATGCAGAACGACGCGCCAAAGCACCGGCCGCAACACCAAAATCGGCATCTGACACGCTTTACCCGTGTCATCGACCATATTGATGCCAACCTGTCCGACCCGCTGGACGGGGAAATACTGGCCGATATTGCCGCCTATTCGCGGTTTCATTTTCACAGGCAGTTTGCCGCCCTGTTTGGCCTTGGGGTGGGGAGATATGTTCAACTGGCCCGCTTTCACCGTGCGGCACAACAACTGGCCTTTCGCCCGCAAAAAAGCGTGCTCACCATCGCCCTGGAGTGCGGGTTTGAAAGCCCGGAAGCCTTTAGCAAGGCCTTCAAAAAGTGGCATGGACAAAGCCCCAGCGATTTTCGCCAAACCCCGAACTGGGATAAAGCCAGGGCGCTTTACCAGCCCCTTATTGACGCACGGCACATAACCGCACGCAAAGGTATGACAATGCCCCATGTCGAGATTATCGATTTTCCGCAAACCCGTGTGGCAACCCTGCGCCATCACGGTGATCCGGCCTTTGTGGGCGACAGTATTCGCCGTTTTATTGCCTGGCGCAAACGCCACGCCCTGCCGCCGCACAAATATGCGACCTATAACATTGTTCATTCCAACCCGAATGAAACGCCGCCCGATGCCTTTATGTTTGATTTGTGCGTGGCAACCCGGATCACCATCAATCAAAACCCCGAAGGCATTTTTGAACAGACC
This sequence comes from Thalassospira sp. TSL5-1, assembly GCF_001907695.1. Lineage (NCBI taxonomy): Bacteria > Pseudomonadati > Pseudomonadota > Alphaproteobacteria > Rhodospirillales > Thalassospiraceae > Thalassospira > Thalassospira sp. TSL5-1. Next base: position 1,442,881 of record NZ_KV880638.1, on the reverse strand, counting down.
ATTCCTTCCCTGCGCTGCGCCCGTGTGCGCCATACCGGCCCGGATCACACCCTGAATGATACCATCTTGCCGGTCTTCGCCCACTGGATGCCGCAGACAGGCGAAAATGCAGGTGATTATCCGATTATCTTTCACCGGCTGTCGCTGTTTCCCGATGTTGTGGCCCCGCAGGCAACAACAGATATTTATATTCCGCTGGCCTGACATCTATGCCCGGGGAACCGCTAGCATTTCAAAGCGTTTCATATCATTGGTTGGAGTGTGACCGCACATCTGTCCAGCCTGCCGCCTTTGGGGCCTGCACCGGGAAAAACATATGTTTGAACGCCTGATCCGCACTTGGGAACGCCTGCGCCACAGCCTGTGGATCGTGCCATTGCTGTTTGGCCTGACAGGGGCGCTGCTGGCCGCGGGTATCATGCAACTGGCCGACTTGCCTTTTGCGCGCATACTTGCGCCCGTCTGGCCGCTTTTTTCCAACATCGACGATGTTAAAAGCATGATCGGCATGTTGCTGCCCGCCCTTGTCACCATGTTTACCCTGGCGCTGTCGATCACGATGGTGGTGCTGACCCTGGCAGCACAAAATCTGGGCCCGCGCCTGATCCGCAATTTTATGGGCGACCGTGTTACCCAATCCATGATTGGCATTTTTGTTGCCAATATCACCTTTTTTGTCACAGTCCTGCTGATGATGGGCGGCCTTGCGGCGGATAATCAGGTCTCACAAATTGCCGGGCTGCTCGGGGCGGTGATTTTTGTGATCAGCCTGTTTTCGCTTATTGTGTTTGTGCATCATCTTGGCCGTTCCATTGTGGCTGATCAGGTGATTATCGAAACAGGCGACCGGCTGGAAAAAACCATATCCGACATCCAATCGCGCATTGGCCCCGCCATCGTTGCGGCACGCAACGCGCAAACACCCCTGCCCGAAACGGTTGATATTGATCCGCAAACCGCCATTCAGGCAACGCGATCGGGCTATATTCAGGGCATTGATTATGATGGCCTGTGCCAGCGCATTGCCGCCCGCCATGCCTGTGTCGAACTGATCCGCCAACCCGGGGAGCATGTGATCAAAGGGCAGGTTCTTGGCCGCATTTTATGTGACAGGGACCAGCTTGAAACGCTATGCCCGCAAATCACCCGCGATGTCGCGCAAACCGTCATGATCGGCAATTTCCGCACGGCAGCCCTGGATGTGGAATTTTCGCTGCGTCAGATTGTCGAAATTGCCGTTCGTGCCCTCTCGCCGGGTATTAACGATCCGTTTACCGCCATTGCATCGATCAACCGCCTGGGCCGGGCCTTACGCAGTACACTGGCTTTTGCCTACCCGGCCGGGTTATGGACGGATGATAAAAACATCGCCCGCCTGAGCGGCCCTGTTGCCGATTTTTGCGGCATGCTCAGTGCCGCAATTGATCAGATCCGGCAGGCTGCGGTGCAAAAGCCCGATGTGCTGATCCCGATTGCCCAAACCCTTGAAGGGCTGATCCCGTTTATCAACAACGTCAATCAGCGCGATGAAATCCGCCGTCAGGCAAAAATCATCATCCGCACCGCCCAACGCAACATTGGCGAACCCGATGACCGCCACGATGTGGAAACTGCCGCCCGCCGCGTTTTGCGCCGCAGTGCCGAATGGCAGGAAAACGCACTTGAAGAAGACCCTTCTCAGGCAAACTGAAAGGGTTCAGGTCAGGCTGCAAGCGCCGTTCCGCCAGTGATTTTACTTCCATTGGAATTCTCTGTCAGAGCCTTTAATGGAAATGTAAAAGCGCAAAACAAAACCCCGTTGCCGGGTTGGCAACGGGGTTTTGGATATTTGCATCATTGCAGGGCCAATCAGCCCGCCAGCGCCGCCTCAATCGCAGCAAGGGCCTGTTCGGCCTTGTCGCCATCGGGTCCACCGCCCTGGGCCATATCCGGGCGGCCACCGCCACCTTTGCCACCCAGTTCGGCAACACCGATGCGCAGCAGGTCAACCGCATTGTGGCTGGCAACCAGGTCCTGGGTCAGGCCAACAACGATGGAGGCCTTGCCGCCATCCAGCGCGATCACGGCAGCAATGCCCGATCCCATCTGGCTGCGCAATTCATCGACCATGCCCTTCAGTTCCTTGGCCGGAATGCCTTCGAGAACCTTGAACGCGGTTTTAACGCCGTTAATTTCCTTAAAGCCTGCATCACCACCGGCGCCGCCGGCACCACCAGTTGCCAGCTTTTTGCGCAGGTCGGAAACTTCGCGTTCCAGACGGCGGCGTTCTTCCTGCAGGGCCTGCACACGGGCAGGCACATCTTCGGGCACCGCCTTCAAATCACCGGCAACGGATTGCAACAGGCGATCCCGGTTTGCCATATAGCCTGCAGCATCGGCACCACTAAGTGCTTCGATACGGCGGACACCGCTGGAAACGGCACCCTCGGAAACGATTTTGAACAGGCCGATATCGCCGGTGCGTTTGACATGGGTGCCACCGCACAGTTCCAGCGAATAGGCAAATTCCTTTTCTTCCGGCAGGCCCATGGAAACAACACGGACTTCATCGCCGTATTTTTCACCAAACAGCGCCATCGCGCCCAGTTCAATCGCCTCATCAGGCGTCATCAAACGGGTAACAACTTCGGTGTTTTCACGCACCAGTCTGTTCACATCGGCTTCGATCACGGCAATTTCTTCCGCCGTCACCGGTTTCGGATGGGATACGTCAAAGCGCAGGCGCTCGGGGGCCACAAGCGAGCCCTTCTGCGTCACATGGTCGCCCAGATGTTTGCGCATCACGGCATGCAGGAGATGCGTTGCCGAGTGATTGGCACGCAGTTTTGAACGGCGTTCATGGTCAACCCGGAATTCGGCGGCATTGCCGGTTTTGATCTCGCCCGACACCACCTTGCCCAAATGCACATGCAGCGCACCGAGTTTTTTCTGGGTATCGGCAATTTCGATCACCGCACCATTTTCCGTGCGGATCACACCGGCATCACCCTGCTGACCACCGGATTCGCCAAAAAACGGCGTCTGGTTGGCCAGAATGGCCACCTGGTCACCTGCCTTGGCCGTTTCAACTTCTTTGCCATCCAAGATGATGGCAGTCAAAACGCCTTCGGCAGTTTCGGTTTCATAACCCAGAAATTCGGTCGCCCCAAAACGGTCATTCAGGTCAAACCACACCTCTTCGGTCGCCGCTTCGCCCGAACCGGACCAGGCCGCACGGGCCTTGGCTTTCTGTTCGGCCATTGCGGCAGAAAAACCGTCTTCGTCGATCTCGATTTTGCGGGTTTTAAGCGCATCCGCTGTCAGATCAAGCGGGAAGCCATAGGTATCATACAGCTTGAACGCCACATCGCCGGGCAGAACCGCCCCTTCGCCCAGATCAACTGTGGCATCATCGAGCATCTTGAGGCCACGATCGAGCATGGTTTTAAAGCCATGTTCTTCAAGCTTCAGGGTTTCTTCGATCAAGGCCTGGGCCCGGACCAATTCCGGGTAGGCAGCGCCCATTTTGCGCACCAGTGCCGGAACCAGTTTATACATTAACGGGTCTTTGGTGCCGACCATGTGCAAATGACGCATCGCGCGGCGCATGATGCGGCGCAGAACGTTCCCGCGACCGGCATTGGACGGCAAAACGCCATCGGCAATCAGGAAACTTGTGGAACGCAAATGGTCCGCCACCACACGGTGGGACACATTATACGGCCCATCCGGATCGGTATTGGTGATGTCGGCCGATGCCTCGATCAGGGCGCGCATCAAATCGATATCATAGTTATCGTGTTTGCCCTGCAAGACAGCGGCTACACGTTCCAGGCCCATGCCGGTATCAATGGAGGGTTTCGGCAGATCCAGACGGCGGCCATCCGCCATCTGTTCGTACTGCATGAAAACCAGGTTCCAGATTTCGATGAAACGGTCGCCGTCTTCTTCGGCACTGCCCGGAGGACCACCCCAAATGTGATTGCCATGATCAAAGAAGATTTCCGAGCACGGACCACACGGGCCGGTATCGCCCATCGACCAGAAATTATCCGAGGTGGGAATGCGGATGATACGATCATCACTCAGACCGGCGATTTTCTTCCACAGGCCATGGGCTTCATCATCGGTATGATACACCGTTACCAGCAGCTTTTCCGCCGGGAGGCCGTATTCTTTGGTGATCAGGTTCCAGGCGAATTCAATCGCGTTTTCCTTGAAATAATCGCCAAACGAAAAATTGCCGAGCATTTCAAAAAAGGTGTGATGACGCGCGGTATGACCGACATTTTCCAGGTCATTATGCTTGCCCCCGGCCCGCACGCATTTCTGCGAGGTGGTCGCGCGGGAATAATCGCGATGCTCCTGGCCGGTAAAAACGTTTTTAAACTGAACCATCCCGGCATTGGTAAACATCAGGGTGGGGTCATTGCGCGGCACCAGCGGGCTGGAAGACACGACCTCGTGGCCGTTCTTGCCGAAGAATTCCAAAAACGTGGTGCGGATATCGTTAACGGTCTGCATCTCTCTCCAACCCGGAAAACGCGGAACAAAATACCCACCTAGACTGCGGGTTGACTGCACTGTTTAGCGGCTCGTCTCTGCCCTGTCCAGTCGGGGAAAAGGGCTAAACGCTTAAAAGGTACGTTTCAAGCACTATCGCGTAAGGGATAAGCCCCGGATCAGCCGAGAACCGGGCGCATGAAACTGCGTTCATAGCTGATGATGGAACGGTTTTTCTGTTCAAGTTCCAGCGTTGCCACACATTCGGCATCATCAGCCATCTGATTGCGATAGGTTTCGTAGGCCGCCAGACTTGGGAAACTAAACAGGGCATAGGCAATATTGCTGGCCCCCTCATGGGGCAGAAAATAGCCATGATGCGTGCCGCCCATGCGATTGACGATGGGAATCCAGCGGCGAGCATAATCCTCGAATTCGGGGATTTTGTGCATATCGATAACGTATTTCAGATAGCAGGTGATCATGTGACCTTCGCAAATCGCGTCACGAGTAAGCAAACCAAAGAACAGCGAACCAGGATGCTCGGTTGCCGTTTAATTCGCTTTTTTCTGAATATTCTGCCCCAGCTTTTCCAGATCCTTGCCAAAACCATCGGCGGTTTCACACCCCGCCAGGGCCGCCCCAAACGCAACCATCAACAGAATCGCCATAACCTTGCGGACCCGTTTTTCCATCTTCGCTATTCTCCAACCTGGGCCAGATGCCCGTCAGCTTTTACCAGTTGCAACATCCGAAGCCTCCGCATCAAGCAGACGGCATTTCAATGTTCCTGCAAAACAACGCGCAAAATATAACGAAATCATGGCGTCCCCTACAAAAATCGTTGCTGGCAAAAAAAGAGTCGCGGGATTGAAAAGCCTGACATAACCGCCCTTGGGATCGCAAGCCACTTCACCTTGTATTAACTACGGCATTTGCACGCAAAACACAAAAAAACGGACCCAATGGCAGGTCCGTTTCGTTTTTTATCTATCGGCAGTCAGAAAATGCCTGCGTTGTGTCTTTCGTTTTAAATCGGTGGGCGGCGCCCGCGCAGGGCGTTGACCAGCAACGACACCACAAACAGAACGATAAAGACGAAGAACAGAATTTTCGCGATCCCGACAAAGGTACCGGCAAGCCCGCCAAAACCAAGAACGGCTGCCAGCAAAGCCAGGACAAGACAGAATATTGCCCAACCAAGCATGTTATTCTCCTGTTGTTATTTTATTTTCAGGCGACCGGCGCAGTTTGCTCGTGTCTTTTGTTTAAATTTTGCCAGCCGTCAGCCAGATCCGATCCGTTGCGGGCTTCTGCCCGTCAAATCAGTTGGCACCTTCCTGAATGTTGTCACCAAGCTTTTCAACGTCCTGACCAAAACCCTCGGCGGTTTCACACGCGGCCAAACCCATGCCAAAACCGGCAATCATCGCCAGGGCAAAAAAGCGTTTCAAGAAAGTGGACATGATGAACTCCTGATCCTTGAACTTGAGATTGTTTTGTATTCATTACACACTACTTCAAACGTCGGCTGTGGTTTCTTGTTCCGCGCCAGGTGCTCAAACACCTTCAAATCGGGCACGACAGGCGGCAAAACCGGCTTCAAAGCCGCAGGAATCAGCGATTAAGACCAATCGTGATCATTTTGGGGCAACTGCCTTGTTGTCCTGTCGCAGGGGAAAGACCGGCATTTTCACCATGAAAACACTGTTCACATCGCGCTGATACGGCCCGAACGGCGCACACCGCTGATACCCCAGCGACGCATAAAGGGCGATGGCTGCATCGGACTGAATACCGGTTTCAAGGCAGATGCCACCAAAACCATTTGCAAGCGCGTCCTGCTCCATATGCACCATAAGCATGCGCGCAAGGCCCTGCCGGCGCATGTCGCCATTAACAAACAATCTTTTTATTTCAACAACCGAAACAGGGGCATCATGCCTTGACGATAGAAAAGGTCCCTGACCAAGGGGCTGCGGGATATAGCCGCCGCAGGCAACAGCCAGGCTGTCCACGTTTCGTCGAACAACAAAAAATCGCACATCCTCGGCAATAAGCTGCCCTGCACTTAACCCTGCCCGATCCTGCCCTGGATAAAGCCCTGCGGTCCTGGCATCCGCCTGGTCAAACAGGGATGTAACCGCAGGCTGGTCTGGCGTTTCGCGGCAAATGACAAACATCGGGTTATCCTTGTAAAAAGGGAAATTTGGCACGGGAAACCACGCCTTGCCGAGGGTCGGGGCGAAGGCCCTGGAAATAGTTCAGCAACTGAGTGACAAAAACCCTGTTGATCGCGGCGATCAAACCCCGCGCAGATTGCCCCAGACATGCACATGCCATTGCGGCATGACGCGCACATCAAACCAGCCGTTTTTCGCAACCCGGTCCACCAGCCAGCGATAGCGTTCTGTCAGGGCGTCAAGATCAACGCCGTCCGCCCCATCGGGATGCGGGGCCGCCGGGGTGGCGTTGACCGGCTGCAAATAACAGGGAATATCGCGGTGAAGGGACCTCACATGGTTGGCAAACGCCAGGTCGGCCTCGTCCGCCACAGGAAATTTCAGGGTTATGGCCGGACCGTGGCCCGTACCATTGCGAGCAGCGGCAATGCAGGCAGCCAGATCATCGGCATTGAATGTCGTGTGACTGGAGGGCGGTTTGGGGCTCAGCGTCAAATGATCGAGTTTGGCAAACCAGCGCCGGGCGATGCTGCCCTGGGTTTCAATGGCAAAGCTAAAGCCCTGCGGCTGGCCCAAATCAATGAGCGGTTCCAACGGTTGAATGGCAGGGTTGCCCCCCGAGAGGGTGACCAACACTGGTCGCCCGCCCGAGAGTTTTTTTACCTGATCGAGAATCTGCCCGGCATCCATCGGCTGCCAGTCGGCCCGAAAGGCCGGGTCTACGGCATAAAGGGTATCGCACCACGAACAACGGAAATCGCAGCCCCCGGTGCGGACAAAAACCGTTGGCAGGCCCAACAGCGCCCCTTCGCCCTGCACGGTCGGGCCGAAAATTTCCGAAATGCGAATTTTGCCATCTCGGCGCACTTTCTGGCTGTCATCAACCGGTCGGGCCTGAGTTACAAGGTCATTTTCCGTGCTGTCGGAGGCCATGATATGCCGGCTCATGGCCGATATTCCGCCCAGGTTTTGGGGGTTTCCGACACCCGAATGGCAGAAACTTCGGGCCAACGGCCCTTTGCCCAATCGTAAAAGAACTTTGCCAGATTTTCAGCCGTGACATGGTCGTGACCCAGCACGTCGTTCAGGTGCCGATGGTCAAATTCATCGTCAATCAGACGTTTTAAAGGTGAAAGTTCGCGGTAATCGCGCACAAAACCACGCCCATCCAGACTGGCAGCGGCCAGTTCGACCTCGACAATATAGTTGTGACCATGCAGGCGCGCACAAGGGTGATCAGCCTCCAGCCCGCCCAGAACATGGGAAGCCGAAAAGGCAAATTGTTTGGTAATTCTAAACATCTTTTATCTCGTTTCAGGCAGCAGATTTGCCCACAGCCAACAAACCGGCCCACCTGGACAGACGCTGGACGCCGCCAATCACAAGGGCCGTTTGCCGGTCGCAGGAGACCACGCCAGTAATCGTAAAGTGATCGTGAATTTAGTTTTGGCTGCTGTGTTCAGCGTATTTGCGCTTCGCGTGTTCGGCACGGGCCTGTTTCCAGTATTCCCGGTCGGTATAAACGGTCGGGTCAGGAACACGGGCAAGCTCCAATGCCTCGCGCCGTTCCACACAGGTCCCGCAGCGCCCGCAATGCACATCGCCGCCCTTATAACAGGACCATGTACGATCAATCGGCACGCCAAGGCGGCCAGCTTCGGCAGCAATATCGGCCTTGGAAGTATGAATGAAAGGCGTATAAAGCCGGATTTGCGCCACCCCTTCCAGGGCATGATCCTGCATGGACTGAAACGCATTAACAAAATCGGGCCGGCAGTCGGGATAGATAAAGTGATCCCCGCCGTGCATGGCAGCCGCCACCGCATCGGCCCCAGCACTGGCGGCGGCACCAAATGCCACCGTCATCATGATGGCATTGCGGTTGGGCACAACCGTAATGCGCATGGTTTCTTCGGCATAATGGCCATCGGGCACGGCAACATCATCACTGGTGAGTGACGAGCCGGTCAGAAGCCTGCCAACAGGTTTCAGATCAACAATATTGTGCGGAACGCCCAAATCGCGGGCGGTATCGGCAGCATAATCAAGTTCCTTTTTATGGCGCTGACCATAATCAAAGGAAATCAGTCCCTGCAAACTGTGTTCGCGCGCAACCTTGTGCGCCAGCGTCACAGAATCCAGGCCGCCCGAACAGACGACGATGGTTTTCATGGTATAACCTTTGCGTGTTTTTTACCTGGTGCTACGACAGGGGGACCTCTCGAAACCGGTATTTTACCGGCCCTGAAAGTTCACCAAGCGGGGCGTTTCACACATCACGCAAAAAAAGGCAAGGGCTTTCATTCTGCGGCTTCGCGACGTCCCGAAAGGACATGAAAGCACATCGGCACTCGAAAATATGTGTCTTCAATATGTTGCGACAGGCTGGCCCGCATCAGATCGTCAATTTCCCTGCCCTGCTCAAACGTGGCATTTCGCAATGAAGCGCCAAAAAGCATCTCCATTTGTGGTCGCCAGAAGGGGGCGGAGGCGGGAATCCGCCCGCATGGTGTATGTGTAACAAGCGAAACATCGTCAAAACCAGCATTGATCAGCCGTGCAACCGAATTTTCGGCGGACGAAAAACCAAACAGATCCAGTCCCGCCGCCTCAAACCCGGTGCCCAGAACCCGGGTGAAAATTGCATCCATTGCCGCAAATAGCGGATTTTCCGCCATTGGCCCCCAAACCATAAAGGCTGCCCGCCCGCCCGGTGACAAAACACGGCGGGTTTCGCGCAGGGCCTGGTCCGGATTTTGACAAAACATGATGCCAAACCGGCACGACACCCCGTCAAACACCCCATCGGAAAATGGCAGGGACTGCATATTGGCGGCAACAACATCAAGATTGGCAATTTCCGCCCGTGCGGCACGCCCGGCCAGCCCGGCACACATTAACGGGGCAATATCACTGGCGATCACCCGGCCCTGGGGAAGCGACTTTTCCTCTGCACTGGCGGACATGTCCAAAAATGCGGACGACAACAAAGCCGCAAGACCAAATGCCGGCTCTCCGACCCCCGAAGCAAGATCAAGCACGCACAGGCCATTTGGGCCAGAACGCCCTGGCTGATCGGCCATTGCGTGTAATTCCAGCGCATCCGCAAGGTGACGGTTGATTTTATCGGCCTGGGGTGCCAGCCGGTCCGCCCAGTTCAGCCAGTCAGATGACAGATCCTGCCAAACCGGGTTCCCCGCATTTTGATTCATGATGCCCCCTGTGCTGATGGCTGCCGTGCCATATGTCCGGGTTATCTACCACCCCCGACAAGCGGCCTGCCCTATTTTTTAAAACAAACCCCGTTCACCGTGATCTGCAAGAATTTTCCAAAACTTATACCATTGCCCTGGCAAACAGACGGCCGCTTTTTACAAAGGGCAGAGCAAATTCAACATTCTGCCCAGATTTCGGGCAGATACCTGACTCGGGTGTGAGACATTTCACTGCACAAAAAAGAAAACGGGAACCATCGAGTCGCCCTGCCAGCCGCAGACACATCGCCAAACAGGGATGCACAACATATCTACGACTGAGAAGTTTTTTTAATCTTTAAATATCAAAACCTTAAACCAAAAAAGCTTTGATAAAAGCAGGACATTGAGAGCCGGATTACCAAAACACCACCAACCGAGAACAAACGCCGCGCAATGCTGCCCATCGAAAAATACATAGCTTGATCAAGGATATGCAGACAAAAGCCCCCACACGCTGATTTGCCGCAAAACCCTGACCGGTACCAAATGCCCGCATGGCAAAGTGACTGTATCGACGCGATACGAACATGCAATTAACCCACTGCCAAACCGGCATTTTGCGCAAAAATATAAAATATTGAACCTGATTTCGGTAATTTTTTTTCAATTGTTTCCGTTTTGTGGATTTGTCACTTGCAGGTTACAGGCTTTGTTATCAGTATTTCCACGTACGCATTAGTGGGGATGCTTCCTGCTTCAGGGCGAACAACAAAAATAGGGAGACATATCTAAATGTCATTTATCACGAAGACCAAAGATGGTCTCGTGCACGGTTTCTTGAATTCGTCACGAGCTTTTCTGATTGGCACTGGCCTTCTCGCAAGCAGCATGGCTGTATTGGCACCGGTTTCGGCCCAGGCTGAAATGGTTTTGAACCGGGGCAATGGTTCGGAACCGGGCAGCCTTGACCCGCAAATTACCGAAGACGTTCCGGCATCGCACATTTTGCGCGACCTTTTTGAAGGCCTGGTTGGCGAAGCGCCCAGCGGTGACATCGTTCCCGGCGATGCCGAAAGCTGGACCGTTAGTGAAGACGGCCTGACCTATACCTTCAAAATCCGCGATGATGCCAAATGGTCCAATGGCGAGCCCGTGACCGCCGGTGACTTCGTTTATGCCTGGCAGCGTGCCGTGGACCCGAAAACCGGATCGGAATATTCGTTCCTGCTGGCGCCGATCAAAAATGCCGAAGACATTACCGCAGGCAAAAAGGACCCGTCCGAACTGGGTGCCAAGGCCATTGACGACAAAACCCTGGAAGTGGACCTTGCCGGTCCGACCCCCTATTTCCTGGGCTTGCTGACCCATTCGGTCAGCTATCCGGTTTACAAACCGGCTGTTGAAAAATTTGGCGACCAGTGGACCCGCCCGGACAATTCCGTGACCAATGGTGCCTTCAAACTGATTGAATGGAACCCGCAGTCGCGCATCGTTCTGGCCAAGAACGACCAGTACTGGAATGCCGACAGCGTCAAGCTCGACAAGGTCATTTATTATCCGACCGAAAGCACCACGGCCGAGCTGAAGCGTTATCGCGCCGGGGAACTGGACTGGACCTATGAAGTGCCGAACGACCAGATCAAATGGATCCGCGACAATATGAATGATGAATTCGTCGTGTCGAACTATCTGGGCGTTTATTATTACGGCTTTAACATGACCAAGCCGCCCTTTGACAATGCCAAGCTGCGCGAAGCCTTTTCACTGGCGATCAATCGCGACATCCTGATGGACAAGATTGTCACCGCAGGCGAAGTTCCGGCCTATTCCTATGTCGTGCCCGGCATGAACGGTTATGATCCGGTTTATGTCAATTTCAAGGACATGCCCCAAAAGGAACGCAACGAAAAAGCCTATAAGCTGTATCAGGAAGCCGGATATTCCAAGGATAACCCCCTGACGGTTGAAATTCGTTACAACACCAATGACAACCACAAGAAAATCGCCATTGCGATTGCCTCGATGTGGAAAAGTGTGCTGGGTGCCAAGGTCAATCTGGTCAATGAAGAATTCAAGGTCTTCCTGGAAACCCGTAAGGCCAAGGAAAAAACCCAGGTCTTCCGTGCGGGCTGGATTGGCGATTACAACGACCCCAACACCTTCCTGGAACTGTGGAAATCCGATTCCGGCCTGAACGACACCGGCTTTGCCGATCCGGAATATGACAAGCTGATGGACGAAGCCTCCAAGGAGCAGGATTCCGCCAAGCGGATGAAACTGCTTGAGGATGCCGAGCGCATCTTCCTGGATGCCAACGCGGTTGCCCCGATTTATCACTATGTGACCAAGCACATGATCAAACCGTATGTCAAAGGCTGGGATGCCGATGGCAAAGGGCATGTCAACGTGCTGGACCATGTTCGTTCGCAGTATCTGTATATCGAAAAATAATCCTTCGATTGACAGTCTGAACATGCTGTCCGCCGCGCCTCCATGCGCGGCGGGCAGGCTTTGGGGATAACCATATGCTTGGCTTTACGCTCAAACGGTTGCTCGGGGCGATCCCGACGCTTTTTATCATTGTCACCCTGTCATTCTTTCTGATCCGGACCGCACCGGGCGGACCGTTTGACAAGGAACGTTCCGTACCGCCAGAGGTGGCTGCCAACCTCAATGCCGTTTATCACCTCGATGAACCGCTGTGGATGCAATATGGCCGCTATCTGGGTGATGTGATCCAGGGTGATTTCGGCCCATCCTTCCAGTATCGCGACTTTACCGTGACCGAACTTATTTTTCGCGGTTTTCCGGTGTCGTTAACGCTTGGCGGATCTGCCATTTTCCTGGCCCTGATTATCGGAACAACTCTCGGCACCCTGGCCGCCTTAAAACAAAATTCAAAACTTGATTACGCCGTGATGGCAACCGCCATGACCGGCATTACCATTCCAAACTTTGTCATGGCCCCGCTGCTCACCCTTGTTTTCGGGGTTTATTTGCGCTGGCTGCCTGTAGGTGGCTGGGAACAGGGATGGGACCAGGTTGTGTTGCCGATTGTCGCATTGGCGCTGCCGCAAATCGCCTATATCGCCCGCCTCACCCGTGGCTCCATGATCGAAGTTTTGCGCTCCAACTTTGTGCGCACCGCCCGGGCAAAGGGCATTCCCGAACACATCATGATCACCCGCCATGCGCTAAAGGCCGGCATCCTGCCGGTGGTATCCTATCTTGGCCCGGCAAGTGCCGCCGTGATCACCGGTTCGGTGGTGATTGAACAGATTTTTTCCATTCCCGGCATCGGGCGCTATTTCGTCCAGGGCGCGCTGAACCGCGACTATACGCTGGTGATGGGGGTCGTTATTTTTTACGGCTCGCTGATCATTCTGTTCAATCTGCTGGTCGATCTTGTGTACGGCCTGCTCGATCCGAAGGTGAGGATGCAGTAATGTTTGCAAAAATCAATCCGGCCTCCGCGACCGAGGCCGCCGATCTGGCACTGGCCGGAGACAATGTCAAAGGCCGTTCTCTGTGGGAAGATGCCTTTCGCCGCCTGCATGCGAATAAGGCGGCAATGGTCAGTGTCACCCTGCTGGTGCTGATCACCCTGTCTGCCATCATCATTCCCATGTTTCACCCGCATCCGTTTGACGAAATTTACTGGGATTACATTCAGGCCCCGCCCGACATTGAGGCCGGTTTCCTGTTTGGCACCGATACCAATGGCCGCGACCTTTTTGTCCGATCCCTGTATGGCATTCGGGTTTCCCTGATGGTGGGGATTGTCGCCACATCAGTGTCGCTTCTGATTGGTGTGACCTATGGCGCGATTTCGGGCTATATCGGCGGGCGTACCGACAGCATCATGATGCGCATTGTCGATATCATGTATTCGATGCCCTTCATGTTTTTCGTCATCATGCTGATGGTGGTTTTTGGTCGCCATATTTACCTGATTTTTGCTGCCCTTGGCGCGGTTGAATGGCTGACGATGGCGCGCATTGTGCGCGGCCAGGCGCTGTCGATCAAAAACCGCGAATTTGTCGAGGCGGCACGGGCATCGGGTGTATCGAATTTCAACATTATTCGCCGCCACATTGTGCCCAATGCGCTGGGCCCGGTGATTGTGTATGTCACGCTAACGATCCCGCAGGTGATCCTGATTGAAAGTTTCCTGTCCTTCCTCGGGCTGGGTGTTCAGGAACCGATGACCAGCCTGGGTGTGCTGATTTCCGAAGGTGCCCAGCAAATGGAAAGTGCGCCCTGGACGCTGCTGTTCCCGGCAACGATCCTGGCGGCCATTCTGTTTTGCTTTAACTTCATCGGCGACGGGCTGCGCGATGCCCTTGACCCGCGTGACCGCTAAAGGAGCATGACGCCATGAGCAATATTCTTGACGTCCAGGGCCTGACCACGGTCTTTAAAACCCATGATGGCGATGTCAAAGCCGTCAATGACCTCAGCTTTTCGATCAGGGCGGGCGAAGCCCTTGGGGTTGTCGGGGAATCCGGGTCGGGCAAAAGCCAGACTTTCCTTGCCATTATGGGGCTTCTGGCGTCCAACGGCTATTCCACCGGGTCGGCCAAACTGAAAGGCCAGGAACTGATTGGCCTTTCCACCCGCGAGCTTAACAAGGTGCGCGGTTTGAAAATGTCGATGATCTTTCAGGATCCGATGACATCGCTCAACCCCTATATGCGCATTTCCAAACAGCTTTCCGAAGTGCTGGTACAGCACAAGAACATGAGCGAAAAGGAAGCCCGCGCCAAGGCCCTTGATATGCTGGACCTGGTGCGCATTCCCGAGGCGCGCAAACGGTTCGATATGTATCCACATGAATTTTCCGGCGGGATGCGCCAGCGCGTGATGATCGCAATGGCGCTTTTGTGCGAGCCGGAACTGCTGATTGCCGATGAACCGACCACCGCCCTTGATGTGACCGTTCAGGCGCAAATTCTCGACCTGCTGGGCGACCTTAAACGGGAAATGAATACCGCGATCGTCATGATCACCCATGATCTGGGTGTGGTGGCCGGTATTTGTGACCATGTGCAGGTGATGTATGCCGGGCGCATTATTGAAAGTGCGCCGGTCGATGACCTGTTTGGCAACCCGCAGCATCCCTATACCGCCGGGCTTCTGGCATCTTCCCCACGCCTGGATGTCGTCAATGCAGATGAAAAACTTGTCACCATCGCGGGCCAGCCGCCCAACCTACAACGTTTGCCTGCCGGGTGCAGCTTTGCCCCGCGTTGCCCGCACGCCTTTGACCGCTGCCGGGCGGAACTGCCGCTTTTGCGCCAGACCGAAGATGGCAGCACAGGCGACCTTCATATCAAAGCCTGCCATTTGGAAGATAACAAGGGACTTGCCGCATGACTGTTGAACCCGTTCTTCTGGATGTGAAAAACCTGAAGGTGCATTTTGATGTGCCTGCGGGTGGCTTTCTGTTCAAAAAGACAGTCCCGCTTAAGGCCGTGGATGATGTCAGCTTTCAGATCAAGGCTGGCGAAACGCTGGGTGTTGTGGGGGAATCGGGCTGTGGCAAATCCACGCTCGGCCGTGCCATTTTGCGCCTGATTGAACCCACTGCTGGCGAAGCCGTATGGCTGGGCCGTGATCTGGCATCGATCAACCATAAACAGATGCAGGCCCTGCGGTCTGACCTGCAAATCATTTTTCAGGACCCGCTGGCATCCCTTGATCCGCGCATGACCATCGGCCAGATCATTGCCGAACCCTTGACCACGCACCGCCCGGAACTCAGCAAGGCCCAGGTGCGCGACGAAGTGCGCGAGATCATGGCCCGCGTTGGCCTGATGCCGGAAATGATCAACCGGTATGCCCATGAATTTTCCGGCGGGCAGTGCCAGCGTATCGGCATTGCCCGGGCCATGGTTTTGCGCCCGAAACTGATTGTCTGTGACGAGGCGGTATCCGCCCTTGACGTGTCCATTCAGGCGCAAATCGTTAATCTGTTGCAGGAATTGCAGCGTGAATTTGGACTGGCCTTGCTGTTTATCAGCCATGACCTGTCGGTCGTGCGCCATATCAGCCACCGTATTTTGGTGCTGTATCTGGGCAATGTGATGGAGGTTGCGGATCGCGATACCATCTATAATGCGCCCAAGCACCCCTATACCAAGGCGCTGATTTCGGCTGTGCCCATTCCCGACCCGGTGCTGGAACGCAAAAAGGAACGCATTGTTCTGACCGGCGAACTTCCCAGCCCGATCAACCCGCCATCGGGCTGCGTGTTTCGCACGCGCTGCCCGTTTGCCCGGGAAAAATGTGCCAAGGACATTCCCGAAATCCAGAATTTGGGGGCCAAACACCAGGTGGCCTGCCATTTTCACGAGGAAATGTAAGATCAAACCAAAATGATAAAGGGGGGCGTCATGATATCGACATGACGCCCCCTTTTTTAATCAATAATCGGCCAGATCAACCATCCCCAATGTATCGACAATTTTTGTCCGGTCCTCGCCACCGCGTTTGTAATAAACCAGTGCATAAGGATCGCCATTCTCAATGGCCTTTTTCATCACACGTTCAAAATCATCAGGGGTTGCCATTTTGGTTTCATTGATGCGGGTAATGAAGTCCCCCTTCATGAAACCGGCCTGATCACCCTGTCCCATCTTTTCCATCCGGTCCACGACAAGTCCCTGTGTACCTTTGGGCAGTTCAAGCTTTTCCCAGGCTTTTTCATTGGCAGGGACAAGTTCCAGCCCCATCACCTTTTTACGGCCATCATCCTCGGGGGTTTTGCCTAAAATCCGGTCGCGTTCTGCCTGGCGGCGGCGGCTTTTTGCTTCATCCATATCGTCAGGTGTCAGGCTGAAACTTTTGTAACCGCCATCGCGCCACACGGTTACGGTTGTTTTGCCTGTTGCCTCGGCTGCCTGCATGCGGAAATGCAACCGCGATATTACGGTTTCACCATTCACGGCCACAATCACATCCCCGGCACGGATACCCGCCTGATAGGCCGGTTCGTCCTTTGGGGCACGATGGATCAACATGCCTTCGTCCCGTTCCATTCCCAACAGATGGCCCAGGCCGGGCTTGACCTCGGAATAGGCAATACCAAACCAGCCACGTTTGATTTCACCATCACGGATCAAAAGATCAACGATGCCCTGGGCATGTTCGGATGGAATGGAAAATGCCAACCCCTCGTTGCCGCCCGAACGGGTATAAAGGGCGGAGTTAACGCCGACAACACGGCCATCCATTGCCAACAGTGGCCCGCCGGAATTGCCCTTGTTCACTGCTGCATCCGTTTGCAGATAGGGATTATAGGCCCCCTTGGACAATTGGCGCTGTTTGCCCGAAATTACCCCGGTTGTCAGGCTTTGATCAAAACCATAGGGATAGCCCAGGGCAAAAACCGGATCGCCCACCAAAAGCGCATCCGAACTGCCCCACGAAAGCGGCGCGATGCCTTCGGGCATGCTCACCTGCAAAACGGCCAGATCGGTCAGGAAATCCTTGCCCAACAATTCCGCCCGCATCCGACGACCATCTTTCAAAACAACAATGAACTGAATGCCGTCTCGCACCACATGCTCGTTGGTAACAATCAGGCCGTTGCTGCTAATAAAGAAACCGGTACCTGTCGAGCCATTACGCTTGCGCTTTTGCCAGTCATATTTGGGTTCCTCGTTCTTTTTTTCGGCCTTGTCATCGCGGTTGCGATCCTTGTCGGGGGTATCATCGTCGCGTTCGTCAGGCGGCAGGTAAAAATCTTTGCCTTCTTCCTTTTTCTCGCGTTCTTCATCCACAATCTCGGCATAGCTTTTTTTCAGCACGTTAATCCGCACAACACCTGGCGACACCTGCTGGTAAACCGATGCAAGGCTTTGATCACCCATATCCCTTGTGATTTGGCTTTGGGTTTCGGTATGCGGTTTTGGGTTGCCGGCATAGGACAGGGCCGGGGTGATCAGGGCTGTCGAAACCAGCATGGTCGCAACCAGTGAATGGCGAAGCATTTTTTTCATCATATCGCTCTCTCAATAGGGAGGTGCCAGAACGCATCAACGCATTCTGGTGTTATCGGTGATGGGAAATGTCAGTAGGAATAAGTCAGGCCCAGCCAAAAGGTGCGGCCCTTGCGGTATGGGGCCTCGGACACCAGCGTGTGCGCCCCTGCACGATTAAGCACATTGTCGATGGAAACATTCATGGTCAGAACGTTTTTACCTGCTGCGATCAGGTCGTAATCCAGCGTCAGATCCAGGTCAAAGCGGGCCTTTTCCTGGCGTTCTTCATACACATCATAGATGGTGCCCCCGATATTCCGGTTGGAACCGCTATCGGCAATAATCGTATAGGGGAAGGTGTAACGTCCGGTCAGCCCTGTGCGCAGGCGGTTATCATAAAACTGCGAATAAAGGGCGATATTGACCAGCCAGGGTTCATCCAGATTGCCTGTGATCAGGCTTAGGGCATTTGGCGAAACAACCTGGCCATTATAGATAATATCCTCGTCTTCCTCGTTGCTGCCAAAATAGGAATTGTTGGAAACCGACCGTTTGCCATATTGACCATTGATGCTGAAGGTATGTTGCCCGCCCCAAACAGGTTCTTCAAAGTCCCGTATCCATTCCACCGAATAGGACGTGTAGGCGCTGCTGCCTTCATTGCTCAGCGTATAGCTGGTGGAGCCACCTTCGCTGGCAACCCGGGAGAACTGGTCCCGCCCTTTTCGGTCAATAACCTTCAGGCGGGTATCACCGCCCAATAGCGGTAACGGGAAGGAAACCGAGGCGGTTTTTTCGTCGGTGAAGGGTGTTCTTAAATCGCTGCCACCATAATTGGTTCTGGACGAACTGCGCCGGGAAAATGCCCCCACCTGATAGGCCGATGCGCCGCTGGTCGCGATGGTACGGCCATAATTCACTGTACCGGGCGACAAATCGCGCAGGGCATAGGCAAGCAGGTTGGAAGCATAATACCGGTTCCAGCCCACATTAAAATTGATGCCAAAATCGGTTTCATAGGTGGTGTTAAAACGCGGGGCGAGATTGGTATTTCCCAAAAACGTATCACGCTCCAGCCGCAGGCCGGGCTGAACCTTGACCTCGCCAAACGGTACATCCTTAAAATTCAGGCCGTACTGACCGTAAAGCGCACCGGTATAAAAACTGACTTCGCCGTCATAGGCACCGTATTCCGTCATGAAACGGCTTGCCTGCGCCCCATTTTCACAAAACGGATCATTGGCAACCAGGCAGGTAATCGCCGCATTGGCCGATGGGCTGCGGGCATAATAGGCGGTTTCCGGGCGCTCGGCCTCGGCATGAAGACGGCGAATGTCAGCCCCAAAGGCGATATCATTTTCGCCGTGTGCGGCGGTAAAATCCGCCTGATAGGAAATTTCCTGCTGGGACTGATAAAGATCGCCCAGCGTCCCGATATTGCAGTTGGTGCTGTTGCAAATGCCGCTATAGGTTCCCCCGGCATTTGACCGCACCTGACGGGCAATATTGGTTTCGCCATCCCGCCCGACCTTGGAGCTGTTTAACGACAATTTGCTCTCGAAGGAGAAATGCGAAAAGCCAAAACCTTCCCAGTCCAGCGGCGTATCCAGGCCAACATAGCCATTCAGGCCATTGCCGATAATATCCATCGCACTGTCATAACGCCGTGTGGATTCCCATTCCTGCGCATAGGGCGTGTAAACCATTTGCACAGTCAGACCAAGGCCGGCGTCATTTTCATAGCGGAGCTTACCCAACACATTGTCAGCAACCGTTTTGGTGGTCACATCGTCCATCCGGTAATAGTCTGCATCGGCGGCCCGGGTGGTTTCTGCCGTGCGCCGACCAGCCGATACCAGCATGCCCCAATTTTCGTTTAAAGGCGTGCTGGCCGACGCGCCATAACGAAGGCGTTCATATTTTGGCGGGCGGGCATCGGCGTCGGGCGCATCGCTGGATCGAACATGATAATCGGTCCAGTTTGATCCGCTTCGGGCAATATTGGCACTAAATGCTGGCTCTTTACCCGGGTTCTTGACCTTGTAATTAACAACGCCGCCCTGAAACCCGCCATATTTCGCCGAAACGTTACTGTCGGTAATTTCCGCCTGTTCCAGAATACTGGCATCGACATAAACCGATTGCGGATGGGCACCATAAATGGAATCCGGATTGATCAAATTGTCATCGTCATCGGGTATATTGCTTAAATTGTTGCCCTGATTTTCCACCCCGGCATAGGTATTGATACTGACCCCATCCAGCATGATGTTGTTCTGATCAATTTTCCCGCCCGAAATGCTGATCCCGGCGGGGCGCAAATCCTGTTCGGCGACGGCGGTTGCCCCGCGTTCTTCCAGGCGGTTCTGGTAATTCGGGTTGTCAAAACCAGCCTGGAACTGAACATTCGGATTGGCGCGAAAAATTTTGCCAGGGTCATTATCCCCCTGAACCCGCGCGTGAATTTGCTCTTCACTCAGCACCGTCAGGCCACTATCGGCCCCGGCCCCCAATGTGATGGTGGGCACACGATTGGCGGTTACCGTTACCGGCGTGGTAACAATGCTGCCATCCTGCCCCGCCCTGCTTTGTTGTTGGGGCAGAACAATTACGGTATCATCCGAAAGTAAAAATGATACATCCGTCCCCGCCAGCATTTGCCGCAAGGCATCGGATAATGTGAATGATCCACGTACCGCCTTGCCGCTGACCGCAATGTTTGTGCCACTTTGCACCGAATAGGGCACGCCGGACTGCCGTGACAGCAGTTCCAATGCCTGCATCAGGGGCTGTGCCGCAATATCAAACGCATAAACCGGCTGTGACGCAGAGGAACCCTGCGCACTATTGCCCGGTTTTTCCGCCATATTCTGGGCAAAGGCGACACCAACCGGGGCCGTGGCCGCAGCGGCACATAACAGCGCCGAGGTTGCGACCGCACGACATAACAGAGCCCGGACACTTTCGCGGGTTTGCAACTCTGCCCGCGATCGCAGCGATTTTGGCGATTTAAAAACAGTCATTCTGTACGGCCCAATTACGTTATTGCGTATCACTCGCATTTAAGGACGCAACAGAGCCATCAAACCGGACATATTTTTTTCACATTTTTATAAAAGCCAGGGAAATTCGCCCCAAAATGCGGCCGGGCAGCCCGGCCAGCCGTCGTCTAAGCCATCAGGAACGATAAAGAACCAGTTGCCCAAAGGGTAAATCAAGCAGGGAAAGACCCGCTGTTTTGGCAATCAGTGCCAGGGTCGCATCGGCATTGGCAACATTGAACCTACCGCGAATTTCCATATCGGCAATGCGCGGGTCCAGCCAAATCGACCTTCCTGCCTGGCGTTCCACGGCGGTAATCACATCACGCAACCGGGCCGGGGAAAATACACGCCAGCCCTGCAAAACCTGATCAAGGCTTGATCCATCAATCTCGCGACGGCGCAGGGTACCATTATCGGAAATGCTGACCCCTTCCCCCGGATGAAGCAGCACTTCCTGCCCCTGGCCTTGCTGGCGTTGCGCAACACGCACCAGTCCCTCTGCAACCGCAACTTCGCTTGCATCGTCGTCATGGATCACCACAAACCGTGTGCCGACCACAGTAACAAGGCTTTGCCGCGTGCTCACAACCATTGGCCGGGCAACGTCGTGGGCCGCATCAATAATTACCGCCCCGGCATCCAGGGTGATTGCCCGCTCCGCCGCCGAAAAATGCCAGGATAACCGTGCCCCGCGCGACAAAGAAACCACACTGCCATCGGGTAAGGTACGGGTAATGGCCGCTTCCACCCCGGCAGCAATTTCAACCGGTGCCCCGGCCCGTTCCACCGGCAAAACCGCAAAAATCGCAATCATTGCAAGGCAGGCCGCCAACCCCGCCCCAATCAGGGGCGCAACAAATGACCGCGCACGGCGGCCACGCGCCAAACCCGGCTTCAGGCGAAACAGGCCAAGGCGGGCTTTATGGTCGGGATGCGCAACATCCGTTTCGGGTAAGTCATGTTCAAGTTTTCGCAAAACATCGTTAAAGGCAGCATCGCCCAAAAATGCTTGTACCTTTTGTGCAGCAAGCGCATGCGCCGGGCTTTGCGCGCACCAGGTGCAAAAGGCGTCATGATTGTGATGACCGGGCACATCAACCCCCTCACGCGATAGCCACGCCATCGCCTGATCCAGCAGAAAATCCGCCTCATCAGCGGAGGCCGGGGCTTTGTTGCTGTCCGATATGTTACGCCCGGTATCAGTCATAGTCTTTCATCAGATCCCGGCAGGCCATCATGGCGCGATATAAGTGTTTTTCGATTGCCGCCTTGGACAAGCCGGTGCGCGCGGCGATTTGGTCATGTGTGTTACCATGCAATTTTCGCAATATAAAGACCTCTCGCGATCGCGCGGGAAGCGATTTCACAGCCTGCTCAAAGGCCTGCAACCGTTGGCGCTGATAAATCACGTGTTCGGCAGAGGGGCTATGCTCGCGCACCCATTCAACCGGGTCCTGCCCGGCATGAAGGTCAAGTTCGGCATCGCCTGTGCGGCGGCGGCGTTGATGATCACGTACCAGATTAATCACAATCGTGCGCAAAAACGCCGGGGGATCGGCAATCGACTGGTCACGCACCGTGGCGACGCGCACAAAGGCCTCCTGGACAATATCCTTTGCCTCTTCGCTATTGCCCAGCTTGCGCCCGGCCAGACGCAGCAAGGCATCGTGTTCCTTTTCAAAAACGCGCCGCAAATTCGCCGATATGTGCCCGGAAACGGAAAGTGACATTCTGCCAGAATATTTATAAGTGGTTGGAATCAAAATATGATCAACAAGATCACGCCCAACCGACATACACGAGCCCGTACAAATTGCAAATAGTTATTAATAACTTTTACACACCAGGTCACCAATCCTGGTGCAAAATAGCGCGCTTGTTCCCCCTGCACACTGGAGAGCATGCAAAAAACGATGCAGAAAAATAAAAAGGCGCAGTGCGGTCTCTATTCATGCCGCTATTGGTGCCCCAATCGGGGCAACATTACATCAGCCCCGGCCAACATACCGGGCAAGATCGACCTCGTCGCGCTGATCGGGGCGCAGATAGGCATCACCATAAACGCGATAGGCACCACTGGTTAAAAACAGTTCAAACAGGTCACTGTCGATTTTACCGTCATCGCGCATATTTCCCAGAATCGCGATACATTCCGACAGCTTTTTGGGTTTCTTATAGGGACGGTCGATAGCGGTCAGGGCCTCGAAAATATCGGCAATCACCATGATCTTTTCCAGCGTGCCCATCGTTGAGCCCATTAAACCACGCGGATAGCCCGACCCGTCCATTTTTTCGTGATGATTACCGGCAATTTCCGGAACATTGCGCAAACCGGACGGAAACGGCAATTGTTCAAGCATATTCTGGGTTAAAACCACATGGTCGTTAATGATACGACGCTCTTCAGGTGTCAGGGTGCCGCGCGGGATCGACAGATTATAAACTTCACCATTATTTAGCTGGTCATAAACATGGTCCTGCCGGTCCGACAGTACCGTTTCCACCCCCGGCTGGGACAGTATGGCCGCTTCTTCGCCATCAAGACGGCTGCTTTCAGCCCAGGAAAGGCCAATCGTGCGGTCAAAATTACGCTGCCAGGTTTGCCCCGCAATGTCATGAATGCGGGCAATGGTCGCAAGGTCCTGGTTTTCGCTGCCGATATTGCTGTGCGCAACCAGTTCAAACTGTTCATGCAGTTCTTTGCGCCGCGCCTCAAAATCCGCTTTGCAAATTGCCTCGTCCTCACCGGCAAGCTGGCGGCGCAGCATGTCTATTTCCGCATCGCGCAGCAAAACCTCGAACCGGGTTCGCACCTCGTGAATGCGGTTATGGATGGTTTCAAGTTTGGTGGCCTTTTCCACCACATGTTCGGGGGTGACAATTTTGCCAATATCATGCAACCACGCCGCCAGTTCCAGTTCGTACCATTCCTGATCCGACAGACTGAAAGTGGCAAAAGGCCCGTTTTGCTGATCCACCGCCGCCTGGGCCAGCATTTTTGCCAAAACAGGCACCCGTTCACAATGCGCCCCGGTATGGGGGGATTTGGCGTCAATCCCGTGGGCAAGGATACGCACGAAACTGTCGATCAGATCGCGCTGAGACTGCATTAAACGCCGGTTTTCAAGCGCCACCGCCGACTGGCTGGTCAAGGCCGTGATCAATGGTTCGATCAGGGGATCAAACGGGACCACACTGCCATCAACATGGCGAGCGTTGATCAGTTGCAAAACACCCAACACACGCCCCCGCGCACTTTTCAGCGGTACGGCCAAAAAGGATTGAGAGCGATAGCCGGTTGACGCATCAAAACGGCGCGTTCCCGAAAAATCAAACCCGGCTGCGGCATAGGCGTCGACGATATTGATGGTTTCGCCGGTCAGGGCAACATAGCTGGCAACATTTTGATGATTGGGGCTGCCATCGGCCTGATAAAGCGGTACTGGCGGAAGTGGATATTGCTGTGGGTCGCCCGCATCGACATAACGCCCCAGGGTATCGTTTGCCATGATGCGAAATTGAAGTTCGCTTTCATCTTCATTGAGCAGATAAAGCGTGCCCCCATCGGCATTGGTAAAATCGCGTGCCGCCTGAAGAATGCGCTGATTAAGGGCATTGGCATCCTGTTCGGCCGACAGGGCAATGCCCAAATCGACAAGTTTGGCCAATTGGCCCGCCTCGATGCTTTTTGCCGATCGGACTGCGCCGTCCGGATCGCGAATTGTATGTTCAGCCAGCTTCATCGATGACCTGTTCCTGTACCGAAGGGTGATGCGGGCCATCCCCCTCACGGCTTTATTCCTTCTAAGTCTTACAGGGTACCCCCCATTCTTTGGTATATGCAACGACAACCATCACAGCCTGCGGACAAAAACCATAAAACGTTTGAATTTCGGACAAAACACCGCCCAGCAAAAGGCCAGGCGACGATGCACCTGGCCCTTGAAAACCGCAAAATCCGATAATCCGCTCAAGAATCAGAACGCATAAACCACCCCGATACCCAGGCTGAAAACATAGTCCTTATCGACAATCGGACTATCGGTATAGGCATCCGGTAAATATTGCACACCGGTCTGGCCTAGCAGGGTCACACTTTCTGTCAGCGGATAACTGGCAACAAGGTCCAGATAGGGAATAAACGCATCATCTGGTTCATAAAAAGCCCGGTTGGCACGCACCTCGTTCCGGCGCACACCGACCATATAATCGGCCAGATCCCGACTTTGCCAGGTCACACCGCCGCCCCACTCCAGTTTAACGCTGCTTATCGTGGATGTCTGACGATAGCTGACATCTACCTGCTGACCATGATGCACACCACTGACATCAAACAGCGATGAAAGCTGAATTTCGCCCGGGCCTACCTGTGCCGTAAGGGCCAGGCCCGCCTCAAAGGCCGTATCACGATCCTTCATTCCGGCAAGATAAGGACCGTCATCGGCATCAAAGGGCTTAAAACGCACAGACCCGATGGCCGAGACACTGAACCGGTCATTTTTCCAGGCGGTGACACGTAATTCATCCAGGCCGATATGCAAGCGCTCTGCTTCATAGGCAATATAGGGCAGGACAAAGCCGTCCATCCCATCGCCATCACGATAGATATTGGTGGCAACACCGCCCACCGCGCCCAGCTGGAAATCACCACCCAGCCAGGGATCCGTGTCCTTTGGTGCTTTCAGGATACTTTCGGGCTTTTGTGCCGGCCCTGATATCGCGCCCAGCGTTTCGGCATGTGCCAGCGACATCATAATCGCAAAGGTGCAAAACCCGGCCCCCACAGCGATGGCCACAAGGGCCAGAAATCGTGATGTATATTTAAAAAACATGTTTTCACTCACCCCTAAGTCAATTGGTGAGCAGATACTGCATTGACCCGTCGCCAAAAGCGTCCGTCGCTATATGACCGGACGTTCGGATCTAGACCGGTACGAATGAATGATCATTCATACCGGCAGGCAGGCTGAAAAATCATGCTTTTTGCTGGCGATAGGCACTGGGCGTTAGCCCGGTAATTTTTTTGAAAGCCAGATTGAACGTTGATTTTGAATTGAAACCAACCTCGATGGCAATATCAAGGATGGTTCTGTCAGGTTCGTCAAGCAGGCGCTGTGTGGCCGCATGAATGCGATATTCATTCACATAGTCAAAGAAACTTTTGCCGATGTGACGGTTTAACACAAACGACAGCTGATTGGGCTTCACACCAACCGCGCTGGCCATTTTCGGCATGGTCAGCAGCGGATCAAACATCATGTCGGTGTCGCGGGTCAATTTTTCCAAATCCCGGCGAATGCGCCTTGCCTCGTCATCTTCCAGGATCAGGCGTATCCGGTCGGGTTCGCTGGCATCATCGCTTTTTTGTCCAGTGACCTCGGGGGCCCCATCCGTCTCGGCGGCAACAAACAAAGCCGGATTAACCGCCAGCAAATGCCCCAATCGAAACAGCACGATGACAAAGCCCGCCTCGATTACAATCGAAATCCATTCGCTTTCCTGATCCAGAATATCGATCACAACACTGACGGTATAGATAAGGAAAATCAGCGTAATACCGATCAGAAATTCGGCCAGCCAGCGTTTCAGCCCCGGCTGCTCGCCATCCATTTGCTCGCCCAGCTTGCGCACATAATGCAACGACATGCGCCACAACCACACCATGTAAATAACAAGCTGAACATACAGGGCGACGGCGAAAAAAATCGTCAAAATGGACAGATTAATCACCGTCGGATCACTGAAAGGCGTCAGGTTAAATTGGGTTTGACCAGTGGCAATCTGCGTCCCGAACCGGTCAAAAATCATGACCACCATTACCGCCAACACCCCGATCATGATCACCGGCAGCAAATAGTGCCGATAGGCCCGCCCTACGGGTAAATTGCATAATTCACGAAAATACAGATAAACCGAGGGCAGATAAAAATAGGGAATGACACCAAACAGCGGAAACAGATAAAGCCGCCAGTCTGCCGATGCCAGAACATCAACCACATTCTGGGTAAAACTGAGTGCTGCCGCACAGATAAAAGCGCATAACCAGCGATTGGCACGAAAGGCACGCCGACCTTCCCCTGCCAGCAAAACCAGCAAGGACACGGCCTGCGCCAAACCGGCAGAAGAAACAAGCAGCCAGCCAATATCTAACGTATCAATCGATGCCACAGTCGGACCTTTGCGATAGACCTTTCCAAAACCCGCTCAGGGTCTCCGGCCCCTGAAACAAGCAACGGAGAACAGACAAAACAGTTTCAGGATGATTTTGGCAATTGGTAACGGGTTCAGAATAAACAGCAAAGCACAAAATGACCTGTAACAGTTTCAAACGGCGCATTTCCTGGCAAAGCACAATAACCGCCCATCCCAGACGCCACCACCAGCCCGCCGCAACGACAAAAACGCGCCTTTGCCCTCGTCAGACTTGATAAAAGGCGCGAAATCCTCTATCCGACCCAAAGAGCGTGCGGATGATGTGCCGCGAGGGCCCCGCACCAGAACCCCCTTGTCCGGAGACCCTGCATGATCCCCCGTTATTCCCGCCAACAGATGACCGCCATCTGGGAACCGGCGAACAAGTTTCGCATCTGGTTTGAAATCGAGGCCCACGCTGCCGACAAACTGGCCGAACTCGGTGTGATCCCGGCAGAATCCGCCAAGCTGGTTTGGGAAAAAGGCAACAAGCCCTACACCCAGGACCGTATTGACCGCATTGACGGCATCGAAGCCGAAGTCAAACACGACGTCATCGCGTTCCTGACCGAACTTGCCGAACAGGTTGGCGAAGAAGCCCGGTTCGTTCATCAGGGCATGACCAGTTCGGACGTTCTCGATACCTGCTTTAACGTGCAGCTGGTTCAGGCCACCGACATCCTGCTGGAAGATATGGACAAGCTTCTGGCTGCGCTGAAAAAGCGCGCCTATGAAACCAAAGACGTACCCTGCATGGGCCGTTCGCACGGCATCCATGCCGAGCCGGTCACATTTGGCCTGAAACTGGCAACCTTCTATGCCGAATTTGCCCGCAACAAAAAACGCCTGCTGGCTGCGCGCGAAGAAATCGCGACCTGCGCCATTTCGGGTGCGGTTGGCACATTTGCCAATATCGACCCCAGCGTGGAAGAACATGTTGCAGGCAAGCTGGGCCTTCAGGCCGAGCCGGTTTCCACCCAGGTGATCCCGCGTGACCGCCATGCCGCCTATTTTGCCGCCCTTGGCGTGATTGCCTCCTCGATCGAGCATCTGGCAACCGAAATCCGCCATTTGCAGCGCACCGAAGTTCGCGAAGTTGAAGAGTTTTTCTCGAAGGGTCAGAAGGGTTCGTCGGCCATGCCGCACAAACGTAACCCGGTCCTGACCGAAAACCTGACCGGCCTTGCCCGTCTGGTCCGTTCGATGGCGATCCCGGCAATGGAAAACGTTGCCCTGTGGCATGAACGCGATATTTCGCACAGCTCGGTTGAACGCAATATCGGCCCCGATGCGACCGTAACCCTTGATTTCGCCCTGATGCGCCTGACCAATGTGGTTGAAAACCTGGTCATCTATCCCGAACGGATGGACGAAATCCTTAATCAGATGGGCGGCCTTGTTTTCTCGCAGCGCGTGCTGCTGACCCTGACGCAGTATGGTGTATCACGCGAAGATTCGTATCGCATCGTTCAGCGCAACGCGATGAAGGTCTGGAACCGTGAAGGCGACCTGCTCTCGCTTTTGAAAACCGATGAAGACGTGACCGCACGCATCCCCAATGACAAACTTGAGGCCCTGTTTGACCTGGGCTACCACACCAAGCATGTCGATACGATTTTTGCCCGTGTCTTTGCCGACTAAGCAATAAATCCGCGATCATCCCGACACCCCGGCACGGATATATCTCGTGCCGGGGTGTTGTTTTTTAAATCGCGATGTCGCGGGCTTCGTTTATCAGCCAGTCGCGAAACATTTTGACAGGGCCGCGCAGTTCCCCATTTTTGGGATGCACCAGAAAATACCCTGACGATAACGTCAGCACAAATTCTGGAAACAGCGGCACCAATTTGCCTTCTTCCACATCTTCCTGTGCGAGCATCGGCACCGCCAGAACCACCCCCTGCCCGTGAATGGCCGATTCAATCGCCACCGATGTCAAATCAACGTCGATCTTGCGAATGGCACTGATGGCCGCCTTGTCCATATTAGCAAATTTTGCCAGCCATTCCGGCCACCAGGCATGCAATGTGTCATTCAAAAGCGTTGCACGCGTCAGATCGGCCGGGGTGTGAATGCCAATTTCATCGCGATAGTGCGGTGAACAATAAAGGGCGGCCTGCCCGCGATGCAAAAGAGTACATTCCAGGCTGTCATCATCGCCGTAAAAATAGCGAACAGCAATATCCACTGCATCACGGCCAAAATCAGCCACCTCGGAGGAGGCCCCCACCTGAAGTTCCATCCCCGGATGGGCGATTAAAAAGCGCGACATGCGCCGTGAAAACCATTTGGCTGCAAAGCTGGGCGGCAGCATGACCCGCACGGAATGGGCATGCTGATGGCGAAGGACCCGGCTGGCATCGGCAATTTGCGCCAGCGCCGGGGCAATGCGCGCCGCATAAGCCAGGCCATCGGCCGTTGGTTCAATCTTGCGAACATGGCGGGTGAACAGGGTAACACCCAACCAATCTTCCAGTTTGCGAATTTGCTGCCCTACAGCACCTGGGGTAACATTCAGCTCCTCTGCTGCAAGAGAAAAACTATTCAACCTTATCGCCGCATCAAAGGCATGCAGGGCTTTTAAAGGGGGCATATCCGACATAATGCAGTTTTTCTCTTTCATTGCACAGATAACATGATTTGTATCGGATGATTGGCAAACCTACAATCCCCGGCAAATCCTGTTATTTGGCGCATTGGAAATGCCATGAAAAACTCCGCCTATATCGCCTATGCCCTGCTTGGCCTGATCTGGGGCACGCCCTTTATCTTTACCCATTGGGCGGCGGCCTATATCACACCGGCACAAATCGTTCTGATCCGTGTGGTTTCCGGTTTTGTACCGGTGCTGTTATTTGCGCTGGCAACGCGCGCTCTGAAATGGTGGCATGTGCGACATATCCATCATTTTCTGGCGATGGCTGCCCTTGCCACTGCCCTTTATTATCTTGCCTTTGCAAAGGGGACCATCCTGCTGCTTTCCAGTGTCGCAGGCATGTTAAGCGGGGCTATCCCCCTGTTTTCCGGCCTGTGTGCCGTCATTTTTTTACGCAGCGAACCCATCCATCGCCGCACACTGACAGGTATGCTGCTGGGGTTTGCCGGCATTGTGATGATAGCCCGCCCCTGGCAGACTGGCCTTGGCGCGGTGGACCCGCTGGGGATTCTTTATATCGTTCTTGGTTCCCTTAGCCTGGGTTGTTCATTTGTCTATGCCCGCAAATTCATCAGCCCCCTTGGCATCGCCCCGGCGGCATTGTGCACCTATCAAATGGGCCTGGGTGCGATTGTTCTGCTGCCAAATGTGGATGATACCGGCATCACGGCGATTTTTCAGGATACAGATGCAACACTGGGGCTGATTTTAGGCCTTGGCACCATTGGCACCGGCATGGCCTATATTCTGTATTATGTGCTGGTGGAAAAACTCGGTGCCGTCCGCACCGCCAGTGTTACCTATATTCCGCCAGTTGTTGCCCTGTTTATTGGTTGTATTCTGGCAGATGAACCGCTTCACGGATCCGATCTGGTGGCGGTTGGTGCCATTCTCTGCGGCGTTTTTATCATGCAAACTGGGCAGAAATCACCCGCAGCACCCCCGAAAAACATCTCACATACCGGCAAACGGATAAAGCGCGCATCCCATCAGACATCAAAACGGCCTGCACCATCATCCTGTAACTGATCCATCCAACCCACCTGTTTCATGCACCCGCTTATCAACCAGCCGTGCCAGAACATCAAAGCCCCCTGCCCGATCAACGGTCTCAAAAGCGGGACCGTTTAAAGGCAGAGGGCTTATTTCTCAGATCACAAACTTATGACTTAAACCTGCACACCCTGTAGCGCACGGTCCTGCGCAGCCCGAACAAAGGCAGCAATAAGGTTGTGTTTTTCGCCCTTCAGGGCCGAACGCTCCGGCTGAAAAGCCGTACCAATGAAAAACGGATGGCTGCGCAACTCAATGGCGCGAGGATCGCCTTCGTCATCCCAGGCGCTGACCTGTAGGTCACTGCCATCGAACAAGGGCACATACTGACGGGCAAACCCGTAACTGCAGCGGTAGGTTTCACTGGTATGGTCCGTGCCGTAATGTTTGGCAATCAGGCTGTCGGGGGCAAAAACAATATCCCCTGCCTGATCAATCAATGCGCAGGTTAACGGGGCAACCAGCGGCAGGCTGGCATCGGGGTTGACCTCTGCATTATCAGCATCATGCAGGCCCAGCACATTGCGGGCAAATTCCAGCACCGCATGCTGATACCCGCCGCATGTGCCCAAAAACGGTATTTTTTCACGGCGCGCATAGCCAATGGCGGCCAATGCGCCGTCCATACTGGCATAGGGGCTGGCGGGCACACACCAAATTGCATCAAAACCGGCAAGCACGGTTTCGGCGGGCGTATCGCCCAGCGCGGATGTATGGATCCAGTCAATGCTGGCCTCAACGCCAAGGGCCTCGGTGGCAATTTGCAAGGCAACGGGAATGGCCTGATGGGCGGTAACAGCGGCATTATAATCGCCCACCAGGGCAAATCGGATATGTGTCATGTTGGCTTTCTACCTCGTTAAGCGGGAAATACCCCGTGATGGCTCGAGGGAAACAACAGCAAAAAACAAAAAAACCGGTCCGCACTTACGGACCGGTTCGCAACGTGTTTAAACACCGCTGCCTTTTTCAGGAATACTACAAAGAACCCGATCGCGCCATATCTTCCAGCGCAATTTTTACCGCCTGCGCCCGATTGGACACATGCAGCTTCCGATAAACGTTTTTTAGGTGGTATTTCACCGTGATTTCGCGCAAATCAAGATGGCGGGCAATATCCTTGTTCGGCCGCCCTTCCGAGAGCAAGGCCAGCACTTCGCGCTCACGCGGGGTCAGGCTGGCGAAATCACCGTCACTGCCAAACTGACCGGCATGACGGCCCGAACCACCCTCGCTATTGTTGCCAAAACCTTCGGCAAAGTTGGTCAGGATGCTGGACGGCAGGTATTTTTCCCCTGCCAGCACCAGCCGGATGGCATTTGCCAGGGCTTCGCCGCGCAATGTTTTGGGAATAAAGCCATGTGCCCCGTTTTCAATGGCGTGACGAACATCTTCACCATTATAGGCCCCTGAAAGCAGGACCACAGGCACATCAGCACCAACTTTCTCAATCGTGAGCTTCAGGCCCTCAAGGCCATTCATGCCCGGCATTCGCAAATC
The DNA here is from genome assembly GCF_001907695.1 of Thalassospira sp. TSL5-1. Classification (NCBI taxonomy): domain Bacteria; kingdom Pseudomonadati; phylum Pseudomonadota; class Alphaproteobacteria; order Rhodospirillales; family Thalassospiraceae; genus Thalassospira; species Thalassospira sp. TSL5-1. The sequence continues at coordinate 1,410,589 of NZ_KV880638.1, read as the reverse complement.
AAGCAGGATCAGGTCAAACGGATTCTCTGGATCAATACGTTCGAGTGCGGGCTCAAGTGCGCCAGCCTCGACAACTTCGCAAGCATCAAAATACTGTTGAAACAACAGGGATAACGCTTCACGGACCAGATCGTGATCATCTGCAAGAAGGATACGCAAAATTCTCGCCTTTCTCTAGCGGATGCGAGGCATCTTGCCCCAAACCGTATAACATTCAAATATTGTAACTTTTTCAGCAACAATACCAATCAAAACTGACCATATGGACAGAATATGCGAGCCTTCTAAAGTTTGCAAATAACAACTGGCTCATTTGACGCCTTTTGCGCAACTTTATCGATTAATCACGCCAAATCAGACAACTTTTATGGTTATTCTAAAGTATTTCGGCGCGCGCCTGGGGACGTAACTCTTCCAGTTTGGCTGTGACCTGCGAAACGGTCATATCAATATTGTGGCGGGCGAAGTCTGCCAAAATCGTTACGACAACACCATTATCGCGCGGGTTGGCAACAACCGCACCAATAATCTCGTTGGCGTACTGCGCTGATTTGTCATCATCCATGCCCATCTCGGCAGCGGCCCATTGCGCCAGTAATTTATACAAATGGGCTTCAACACGGAAATTCTGTTCCAGGTCAAAGCTGTATTTGGCTTCAAACCCGCGTTCACGGTCAGATATTCCAGTCATGGTCGCTTCCCTTTCCGTTGTGCCTGGCAAGAAAGACAACACCGGCTATATAGCATGCGGTATATCTTTCTGCACGAAACCTGGTTTGCCCTTGCAAGGGCACAGATCCATAAACGGCCTTTTCTTTTCAGTTTGACAAATAGTACCCGCAACGGCTTTGATTTGGAACATGTGTACAGTCATTATTTTACGCCGCCCCGATCACGAATGGCCGGTCCTTATTGGTGCCAACCGCGACGAAATGAAAACCCGTCCCTGGCTGGCCCCTGCCCGCCACTGGGATGACCGCCCCGACGTGGTCGCCGGGCTGGACGAGCTTGGCGGAGGCACCTGGCTTGGCATCAACGAGGATGGTGTTGTTGCCGCCGTGCTCAACCGCTATGGCACCCTTGGCCCGGCCAAAGACAAACGGTCGCGTGGGGAATTGCCGCTCGAGGCTCTGGATCACGCCGATGCCATTGATGCCGCCCAGGCCCTGGCCCGGCTCGATGGCAATGCCTACCGACCGTTTAACATGGTAATTACCGATAACCGCGATGCCTATTGGCTCGCCAATCGCGGTGACGGCAAAATTGACATTCATGAAATCCCCGAAGGTTTTTCCATCCTCACAGCCCATGACATCAACGACACCAAAAACAGCGAGCGCACGGCGCGCAATCTGCCCCGGTTTATCAATGCCCCCATCCCCAACCCCGAAGCCGACGACTGGTTTGCCTGGCAGGCCCTGATGGCCGATACCGGCATTTTGCCGCCCGACCTTGACCATCACGACATTCGCGCCGATGCCATGCTGGTACGCAGCAATATCGGTTTTGAAACAGTTTGTTCCTCGCTAATCGGTCTGCCCGCCATTCCGACCAGCGAAAACGAGCTGCCCCGTCGCCCTGTCTGGCTGTTTGCCAATGGTCAACCTGACCGGGTTGCGTTCCAGCCAGTGGCATTATAGGCGCAAGGCGCGTAAAATAGGGGCCTGGCGTGTAAAACAGCTTGAAATAACCGCAATTGCCCGGAGAATCCCCTAAGACAATCAATGCAGAATTTGATTATCAAACCTGCGTAAATAGTGTTTACGCGACAATTGAGTTTCCGTGCCAGCACTGCTATAGGAAGGGCGTTTCCGGGTGCCAGGTGCTGGCCTAACTGCCAAAATGTGAAAGATCCCGCCAGATGTCGAGAAAACGGCCGATTTACGAGGGCAAAGCCAAGGTTTTGTACGAAGGTACCGAACCGGGCACGATCATCCAGTATTTCAAGGATGACGCAACCGCATTCAACGCCCAGAAGCGCGGCACGATCGCCGGCAAGGGTGTTCTGAACAATATGATCACCGAATTCGTGATGCACCGCCTGGCTGAAATCGGTATTCCCACCCATTTCATCCGCCGCCTCAACATGCGCGAACAGCTTGTTCGCAAAGTTGAAATCGTGCCGATCGAAGTTGTGGTGCGCAATATCTGTGCCGGTTCGATGGCAAAGCGCCTTGGCCTGGAAGAAGGCATGAAGCTGCCGCGCCCGATTGTCGAGTTTTATTACAAAGACGACGATCTTGGGGATCCGCTGGTATCTGACGAACATGTTCTCGCTCTGGGCTGGGCTTCGCCCGAAGAGCTTGAGGAAATTGTTGGTTATTCCCTGCGCATCAACGATTACCTTTGTGGTCTGATGCGCGGCATTGGCCTGAAACTGGTTGATTTCAAACTGGAATTTGGCCGCATCTTCGATAACGAATTCTCGCAGCTTGTTTTGGCTGACGAATTCAGCCCCGATAATTGCCGTCTGTGGGATGCCATTACCAACGAAAAAATGGACAAGGACCGCTTCCGCCGCGACCTGGGTGGTGTTGAAGAGGCCTATCAGGAAGTCGCGCGCCGCTTGGGTGTGCTGCCTGAATCCGCCGAAATAGAGTCGCTGAACAAAGACGCGACAACGTGATTGCCCCGGGGCCGCGCTTGCGCGGCCCTGATCTTATTTGCGCCGGCTCGGTGGTACGACCGGCACAGTCCGATATCAATTGACGATCGCCTCTGGCGAATGCGAACCAAGCAAGGAGCTTCTCGTGAAAGCACGTGTTCATGTCACCCTGAAAAACGGTGTCCTCGATCCGCAGGGCAAGGCAGTTCATCATGCCCTGCAGGGCCTGGGATTTGCCGGCGTCGAAGATGTCCGCCAGGGCAAGTTCATCGAACTTGAACTTGAAGGAACAGACGTGGAAAAAGCCCGCAGCGACGTTAAGGAAATGTGTGAAAAGCTGCTCGCCAATACGGTGATCGAAAATTACGACATCGACATCGTCGCGTGAACCGGAAACGACGGGTCGGAGGCTGCCACAAGCACCCCAGCCCGCCAAAAAGGGAGATTGGCCAGTGAAAGCTGCCGTAATCGTATTCCCCGGTTCCAATTGCGACCGGGATGTTCAGGTAGCCCTGCAAAAACGCATGGGTACCGCACCTCACATGGTATGGCACCGGGAAACCGACCTACCGAAAACCGACCTGATCGTGCTTCCGGGCGGTTTTTCCTATGGTGACTATTTGCGCTGTGGGGCAATGGCCGCCAACAGCCCGATCATGCGCGCCGTTGTGGCTGCGGCAAAGGCGGGCACGCCGGTTCTTGGCATTTGCAACGGCTTCCAGATCCTCATCGAAGCGGGTCTTCTGCCTGGTGCATTGATGCGCAACCGCGATCTTAAATTCATCTGCAAGGATGTAACCCTGCGGGTGGAAACCACCGATACCATCTTTACCCACCATTACAATAATGGCGAGGTGATCCGCATTCCGGTTGCCCACCATGACGGCAATTATTTTGCCGATGCCCAAACCGTAAAGCGCCTGGAAGGTGAAGGCCAGGTTGTGCTGCGTTACACCGACGCCGACGGCAATGCCACCGATGAAGCCAATATCAATGGTTCCGTCAACAACATCGCCGGTATCGTTGATGAAGAACGCCGCATTTTCGGCCTGATGCCGCACCCTGAACGGGTAATCGAGCCGCTGCATCGCGGCACACATGGTGCAATGATGTTTGATTCGCTGTTGGAGGCGCTGGCATGAGCGAGATCACCCCGGACGTTATCAAAAGCCACGGCCTGACCGACGACGAATACAAACTGGTTCTCGACATCATGGGGCGTGAGCCGAACCTGACCGAACTGGGTATTTTTTCGGTCATGTGGTCGGAGCATTGCTCGTATAAATCCTCGAAAAAATGGCTCAAAACCCTGCCGACCAAGGCCCCCTGGGTGATCCAGGGCCCGGGCGAAAATGCTGGTGTCATTGACATTGGCCACGGTCAGGCTGCTGTTTTCAAAATGGAAAGCCACAATCACCCGTCCTTTATCGAACCCTATCAGGGGGCGGCAACGGGTGTTGGCGGCATCATGCGCGACGTGTTCACCATGGGCGCGCGGCCAATTGCCAACCTGAATGCCCTGCGTTTTGGCGCGCCGGAACATCCCAAAACCCGCCATCTTCTGTCGGGCGTGGTCGAAGGGATTGGCGGTTATGGCAACTGCATGGGTGTGCCCACTGTGGGCGGGGAAACCAATTTCCATCCGTCCTATAATGGCAACATCCTTGTCAATGCCATGACGGTCGGCCTTGCCGATACCAATAATATTTTCTATTCGGCTGCCGCAGGCGTTGGCAACCCGGTGGTGTATGTCGGTTCCAAAACCGGGCGTGACGGCATTCACGGGGCGACAATGGCCTCGGCCGAATTTGACGATGCCTCGGAAGAAAAACGCCCGACCGTTCAGGTTGGCGATCCATTTACCGAAAAACTGCTGCTGGAAGCCTGCCTGGAACTGATGGCAACCGACATGATTGTCGCCATTCAGGATATGGGGGCAGCGGGTCTGACCTCGTCCTCGTTTGAAATGGCATCAAAGGGCGGTGTTGGCGTTGAATTGTGGCTTGATAAAGTCCCGATGCGTGAAGAAGGCATGACGCCCTATGAGCTGATGCTCTCAGAATCGCAGGAACGCATGCTGATGGTTCTGAAACCCGGTTGCGAAGACGCCGCCAAGGCGATTTTCGACAAATGGGAACTGGACTTTGCCGTGATCGGCAAGCTGACCGACAGCAAGCGCATGACCCTGATGTGGCATGGCGACGTTGCTGGCGACCTGCCGATTGATCCGCTGGCCGAAGCATCCCCGGAATATGACCGTCCGTGGGAAGAAACCCCGAAACAGGACCGCATTGATCCTGCCAGCATCGAACAGAAAATGCCGCACAGCGAAGCCCTGAAAACCCTGATGGGTTCGCCGGATCTGGCATCGCGCCGCTGGATTTGGGAACAATATGACCACATGGTCATGGGTGATACCATTGTTCGCCCGGGCGGGGATGCGGCTGTTGTCCGTGTTCACGAAACCAACAAGGGCCTGGCGGTAACCACCGACTGTACGCCGCGTTATGTTAAGGCAGACCCGGTTGAAGGTGGCAAACAAGCCGTTGCCGAAGCCTACCGCAACCTGACGGCTGTTGGCGCAAAGCCACTGGCAATTACGGATAATATGAATTTCGGCAATCCGGAGCGTCCGCGCATCATGGGGCAGTTCGTTGGCGCCTGTAAGGGCATTGGCGAAGCCTGCATCGCACTGGATTTCCCGGTCGTGTCGGGGAACGTCTCGCTGTATAACGAAACCAATGGCGAAGGCATTCTGCCAACCCCGGCCATTGGCGGTGTTGGCCTGCTGGCAAATGTGGGCCGCATGGCAACCATCAGCCTGAAAGCCAAGGATGCGGTTTTGATCATGCTGGGCACCGCCACCGGGGAACTGGGCCAGTCGGTTTATCTGAAAAACATCGAAAATCGCGAAGCAGGCAGCCCGCCGCCGGTTGATCTTGATGCGGAAAAACGTGTTGGCAGCTTGGTACGTGGCCTGATTGAAACCAATCTGGTGCGCACCTGCCACGACGTTTCCGATGGTGGCCTGCTGGTCGCCATTGCCGAAATGTGCCTGGCTGGCAATGTCGGAGCGGATGTGCATTTGCCTGAACAGGGCAGTGAAATCGCCTGGCTGTTTGGTGAAGACCAGGCCCGTTACGTGGTTGCCACCCGCGACCCCGACAGCGTGCTGAATGCCGCCGCCAGTGCCAATGTCAGTGCCGTGATTGTGGGTAATGCAGGCGGTAGCGCCATCACCATCGAAGGTGAAGACGCCATCGAACTTGCCGATCTGCGCAATGTTCATGAAGGCTGGATGCCCAATTACATGGCAGCGACCATCAACTGATCAGGCATGACCTGACTGTTTTCAGCCCGAAAATGAACCCCGCCGTGCATGCGCCCGGCGGGGTTTTCTTTGGCTATTAACGGAAGCTGATTTTCGGAAACAGGCTTTTCTTCGGTTTGGTTTTCGGGCCAACCTGTTCGTCAATCGAGGCCGCAATCTGACGGGCGATATTGGCATAGGCCTGTGAATGGGCCCCGTCCGGGTCGGTCTCGATAATCGGTTTGCCTTCATCCGCGCCCAGGCGGATTTTAAGGTCCAGCGGAATTTCACCCAGGAACGGCACCCCTAGTTCATCGGCTGCCTTATGGGCCCCGCCATGATCAAACACATGGTCTACATGGCCGCAATTGGGGCACTGATAATAGCTCATATTCTCGATCAGGCCGAAAATCGGCACATTGACCTTGCGGAACATGTTCAAACCCTTGCGGGCATCCAGCAAGGCCACATCCTGCGGGGTGGAGACAATAATCGCACCCGTCACCGGCACGCGCTGCGCCATTGAAAGCTGAATGTCGCCGGTGCCCGGCGGCATATCGACCACCAGCACGTCCAGTTCACCCCAGTCGGTATCACGCAAAAGCTGTTCCAGTGCGCCCATCGCCATCGGCCCGCGCCAGATCACCGGCTGTTCCTCATCAATCATGAAACCGATCGACATGATTTTGATGCCAAAGGCACTGGGCGGGGTGATTTTGCCTTCCTTTGACGAATGGGTCGGCTTGGCGGTGCGAAGGCCCATCATGCGCGGCAATGACGGCCCGTAAATATCGGCATCCAGCAGGCCAACGTTTAACCCCTGCCGGGCCAGCGACAGGGCCAGATTGACCGATGTGGTCGATTTGCCTACACCGCCCTTGCCCGACGCCACGGTCACGACAGAGCGAATGGCACCCAGGTCAAGCGGACGCTGCCCACCGCCTTGTGCACCTGGTGCTCCTGCCGCGCGTGCGCCCTGCCCGCCAGAAGCAGGTGAATGACTGTGAGAATGACCATGCGAATGGGAATGCCCGTGACCGCCCGACGCGGCAGAACCCGCCGACTTTGCAGCCCCCGGGGTGCTCTGGCGTTCGGCTGTCAGTGCGACACGGGCTGCTGTGACCCCGTTCACACCATTTACCGCACGCTCCGCATTCTGGCGCAAATCTTCCAGTGCCGGACCCCGTTCGGGATCAACACCAATCATGACGATTACGTTTTCACCATTAATATCAATACCTTGCACCATACCTTTTTCAACGATATTCTTACCGTCAGCGGGATCGGTAACGCCTTTTAGGGCCTCAAGGATTGTGTCGCGAGTGAGCGAGTTCATGTTGCGGTCTCCGATTTTCGGCTTATGTCCTTGATCAGTTGGGACATGTGGGTGCCTATCGTTGTTTTGCGCGGCTAGCTGTCATATAAGGCGGAAGAGCCGGGTAATCAAAGAGAAACACCGAACGGCAAGGAGGGGAAGACACTCGATGCCATGGAATTCGCAAGGGGGCGGTGGCCCCTGGGGTAATGGCGGCGGCAATAAAGGCGGCCAGAACCCGTGGGGAAAACGTCCTTCAGGCGGGAACGGAGGTGGCAGCACGCCGCCCGATCTGGATGAAATGATTCGCAAAGGCCAGGAACGCTTAAAAAAGATGTTTCCGGGCGGTGGCGGTGGTGCCAAGGGCATTGTCCTGATTGGCCTCGCCATTATCGGCATTTGGCTTCTGACCGGTTTTTACCGGGTGCAGCCGGGTGAACAGGGGGTTACGCTTCTGTTTGGCAAATGGGTTGGCACAACCGGTCCGGGCCTGAACTATTTTCTCCCCGCACCGATTGGTGAAGTCATCACGCCAAACGTCGAACGCACCAACCAGATCGAAGTGGGTTATCGTGGTTCAGGCATGGGCGCCAACGCTACCCGTGACGTGCCCGAAGAAAGCCTGATGCTGACCGGTGATCAGAACATCATCGATATCGATTATGTGGTGCAGTGGCGTATCCGCGACGCGGGGGCCTATCTGTTCAACATCCGGGATCCCGAAACCACCATCAAACTGGCATCCGAAAGTGCGATTCGCGAGGTTGTGGGTAAAACCGACCTTGAAGAAGCCCTGACGGTAGGCCGTGTTCAGGTTGAAGAACAGACACGCAGCCTGCTGCAAAGCATTCTGGACAGCTACAAATCGGGTATCTTCATTTCTGAAGTCAAAATGCAGAAAGTGGACCCGCCCAAAGAAGTCATTGATGCGTTCAACGATGTGCAGCGTGCCCGCCAGGACCGTGACCGTTCACGCAACGAGGCACTGGCCTATCGCAACGACATCATCCCGCGCGCCAAGGGTAATGCCGAACGCATGATCATGGAAGCACGCGCTTACAAAGATCAGGTTGTTAAAGACGCACAGGGTGAAGCCGCACGTTTTGAATCGGTTTACAATTCCTATCTGACCGCCAAAGACGTGACCAAGCGCCGCCTGTATCTCGAAACCCTGCAAGAAGTTCTTAAGGGGTCCACCAAGATCATTCTGGATCAGAAAGACGGCAATGGCGTTGTGCCCTATCTGCCGCTTCCAGAAATCCAGAAACAGTCCGCCACCCAGAAATCAGGAGGCAATAACTGATGGGGAGCCCTAAACTTATTGCCGCTGCCGTTATTCTGGTCATTGTCGCGATTGTCGGCTCCATGTCTGTCTTTACGGTCCGTCAGGACCAACAGGCTCTGGTGCTGCAGTTCGGTAATCCGGTTCGGGCCATTTCCGATCCGGGGCTGCATTTCAAACTGCCAATCCAGAATGTGGAATATTACGAACGCCGTATCCTGGACCTTGACCCGCCGGTACAGCAGGTTCTTCTGTCGGATCAAAAGCGCGTCAATATTGACAGCTTCGCCCGCTGGAAGATTGTTGACCCGCTGCAGTTCCGCAAACGTGCACTCAATTCCGCACAGTTCGTGCAGATTTTTGGTCAGCGTTTGAACTCGGTCATCCGGGGTGAACTGGCACAGTCACCGCTGATCGCGCTTTTGTCTGACAACCGGGCCCGCATCATGGAGAAAATCCAGGCAGCCCTGGTTGAACCGGCAAAGGATTTTGGTGTTCAGCTGATCGATGTGCGTATCGGTCGTACCGACTTGCCCAAGGAAACCTCGCAGGCGGTTTATAACCGTATGCGTTCAGCCCGTATTGCCGAAGCATCGCAACTGCGCGCCGAGGGTGAAGAGATCAAATCCAAAACCCAGGCCGATGCTGATCGCGAAAAAGTCATAATCCTTGCCGAAGCCCGCCGCCAGTCTGAAACCCTGCGCGGTGAAGGGGATGCGGAACGAAACAAAATTCTCGGTGCGGCCTACAACAAAGACGCACAGTTCTTCGAATTTTATCGTTCGCTGCAGGCCTATCGCGAGGCGCTCGATACAGGGACAACGATGGTGCTGTCACCGGATTCCGAATTCTTCAAGTACTTTAATCAGTCAGACCCCGGCGCAAGCCGCTAGACAAATCGATAGGGCGACCGGCATACTCTGCCGGTCGCCCTTTTGAGTCATAAATAAAAAACGGAACGTCCAACCCCATGAAAGAACTCGCCACCGCCATTCTTCTGGCAATCGCGCTGGAGGGAATGTTTTATTCACTGTTTCCGCGCGGGGCGAAGCGGGTTATGGAACTGATGCAGGAAATTTCCGAAACCCAGCTCAGGATTGGCGGATTGGTGGCAGCCGTTATTTGTGTCGGGGCGATTTGGGCAATGCGCCAATTTTGGCAATAATCCCCGATTGAACATTGGCGATTACAGTCTTTTGCGTCACAAACCTGCCCTCTGACACAAAATCCCCTGCAGAAAACAGACTTCCACCTCAGACTTGCCCTTTTTTTGCCAAACTCGCCCTTAATTTGGGAGGGGTGCGATGCGGTCCCTCGCATCGCCTGCTGCACAAAACATAAAAATCTCCGTGAACGCGGCAACAAACAGGATCAATAACCATGCGAAAAGCGTTTTACAATCCGGCCCGCAAGCTGTCTGCGGCGCTCGTGATTGTGTTATTCAGTGTCACGGGTATGGCAGGCAGTGCCTATGCCCGCAGCGCACCGGACAGCTTTGCCGATATGGCAGAACGGCTGCTTCCCGCCGTTGTCAACATTTCCACCAGCCAGCTCGTCGCCGACCGCCAGGGACCGGATTTCCAGTTCCCTCCCGGTTCGCCGTTTGAAGATTTGTTCCGTGACTTTATGGAACGCAACGGCCAGGGCAAAGATGGCGATCAAAAAGCCCCGCACAGACATCGTGCGACCGCCCTTGGATCCGGTTTCATCATTTCCCCGGATGGTTACATCGTCACCAACAACCACGTCATTGATGGCGCAGACGAAATTTCGGTTACGTTGCACGACAACGAAACCCTGCCTGCCAAACTGATTGGCCGGGACCCGAAAACCGACGTCGCGCTTCTGAAGGTGGAGCCGAAAAAAGACCTGCCCTTCGTTAAATGGGGCGATTCGGACAAAGCCCGTGTCGGTGACTGGGCAATGGCGATTGGTAACCCGTTTGGCCTGGGCGGCACCGTGACAGCCGGTATCATTTCGGCACGCAACCGTGACATCAACCAGGGCCCGTATGACGACTTCATCCAGACCGATGCCGCCATTAACCGTGGCAACTCTGGAGGTCCACTGTTCAACATGGACGGCGATGTGATTGGCATTAACAGCGCCATTTATTCGCCTTCGGGCGGGTCTGTCGGCATCGGCTTTGCCATTCCGTCGGCCATTGCCGAGTCGGTCGTTGACCAGATCAAGGAATATGGCCGTCCGCGTCGTGGCTGGCTGGGTGTCCATATCCAGACCGTGACCGACGACATTGCCGATTCCGTTGGTCTGGACGAAGCCTATGGCGCGATGGTTGCTGACGTGACCAAAGACGGCCCGGCTGCCAAAGCCGGCATCAAACAGGGTGACATCATCCTGAAATTTGATAGCAAAAAGGTCGAAAGCATGCGTCGTCTGCCGCGTATCGTTGCAGAAACCAAAATCGGCAAATCGGTCGATGTGGAACTGTGGCGTGACGGCAAGAAAAAAGACATCACCGTTGATCTGGGTGAGTTGAAGGAAGATACATCTGCCGACGACACCACCAAAGACCAACCGGAACAGCAGCAGACCAAACCGTCCGGCGAAACCACGATTGACGCCCTTGGCCTCAAGGTTGCCAATATCGACGATGAACTGCGCCAGCGTTTCAATCTCACCGACGATACCGAAGGTGTCATTGTGACCGACGTTGATACCGCCAGCTACTCGGCTGAAAAGGGTGTTCGCCCGGGCGACATCATTCTCGAAGCCTCGCATCAGTCGGTCAAAGATGTTGCAGAAGTCGAAAAGGCAGTGAAAGCAGCCCAGGATGACGGCAAACGCACCATTCTGATGCTGATCGAAACGTCTGCCGGTCCGCGTTATTTCGGCCTGACGCTCGATAAAAAAGACAAATAATATTTAAAGGCCAACGGCCTTGAATGGAAAGGGGCGGCCCACAAAACGGGCCGCCCCTTTTTTTGACTGTTAATTTTAAGGCAACTGAACAGTTTCAGGCGGACACAAACTGGTCACGGGTATAGCCCTGCATATAAAGCAATGCCGTCAGATCCCCATGATTGATGCAAATTCGAGCCTGCGCCTGCACCGATGGCTTGGCATGAAAGGCAACGCCAGTGCCTGCCATCGCAATCATTTGCAAATCATTGGCCCCATCGCCAACTGCAATCGCATCGGCAGCGGTAGTGCCGTTTTGCACCGAGAGTTTTTGCAGCGCATCCACCTTTGCCTGACGATCCAGCACCGGCTTTTTCACCTTGCCAGTCAGGGTTTTACCATCATCGGTCAACAGCACGTTGGCCTGGTCAAAATCAAACCCCAATTCACGGCGCACCGCATCGGTAAAAAAGTCAAACCCGCCCGAAACCAGGGCAGCATAGGCCCCATTGGCGCGCATGGTCGCGACCAGGGTTTTGGCACCGCCGGTATATTCCACCCGTTTCCAGGCTTCATCGAGCATGGCAACCGACATCCCGGCAAGCAAACCAACCCGTTCATCAAGAGCAGTTTCAAAATCCAGTTCGCCATTCATGGCGCGCGCGGTGATGGCGGCAACCCGGTCCTTAACCCCGGCAAAATCCGCCAGTTCATCCAGGGTTTCGCCGGTCACAATCGTGCTGTCCATATCGGCAATCAGCAACTTCTTGGCGCGCCCCTGCACCGGCTGCACCACCAGATCAGCGCCGATATCAACGTTTTCCAGCGCCTTGTCGGCCTGTTCGCAGGTAATACCGGTAAAAAACAGGTCACAGGCCTCGCCAGGTGCCAGCCAGCGTGTTTCCCCAATTTGCGCACCAGCGGCATGCAGGGCGCTTGTTGCCCGGTCAATTAAATCATCTCTCAGGGCACCGGAATGGGGTGCCGCGATCAGGGTCAACACCAGATCCATTTAACAAAGGCTCCTTACTGGCAGGAATGTGCGGGAAATAATGGTGCCTTTATCCCGATTGCGCCGGTCAAAGACAAGAAAAGTTTCGCCAAAAGCGGAACATCGGGCGCGTATAAACATTGATACAATAAGACTTACGTTAAAACCTGGCCGGTTTTGCACCGCCCGTCGTCCATTTTGAAGGCCGATCATGGAAATCAGCACATTCACTGCCCGCGAATTCAACCAGGATACCAGCAAGGCCAAAAAGGCCAGCCTGCGCGGGCCGGTTTTCATCACAGATCGTGGAAAACCTGCCCATGTTCTTATGTCGATCGAGCACTATCAGAAAATTCTGGGTCTTGCCCCGTCTATCGTGGACTTGCTGGCAAAACCGGAAACCGCCGACATCGACTTGAACCCTCAGCGTATCGAGAACATGTCCGACATTACGGATTTGAAATAATGTATTTGCTAGACAGCGACGTCATCGACGAACTCAGAAAAGCCGACACAAAACAGGCTAACGACAATGTCGTGAGCTGGGCAAACTCTGTGCCCACAGCCGGTACTTTTCTATCCGCGATCACGATCCTGGAGCTTGAAATTGCCATTCTGGAGCTTGAATGGCAGGACGAAGAACGTGGCCTGATCATGCGCAAATGGCTTGACGAAAATGTCATCCCTGCCTTCGATGGCCGTGTGCTGCCGATTAACGAAAAGGTCGCCCGCACCTTTGCCCGCTTTCACAGCCGCACCCGGCATTCCGAAGGGGCAACACTTTTGGCTGCCACAGCCCTGGTGCATGGACTGACCGTGGTGACACGCAACACCGATGAATTCAAACAAACCGGTGTGCCCCTGTGCAATCCCTGGGATGCACCGGAAGAAGCCCCCTGCAATCCCGATAACTAGAGTACGCCCGTGTCTTCCGGTTCGGGTCATGATGGCCGCTTGACCAATATGCCTGCGCAACAAAGAACCGGATTGTCGCGCCTTTCTTACATTTCCAATGCAAACAGTTTATGGATAACAGGTTCGCACCTGTTATATCCGCTGCTCGCATGCGATATTTTTTGACTATCGCCGAACCGATCAGCAAAACGGAACTGCATTGATGACTCCGACCAACACCCCTGCTTCATCGGCCCCGATTGCGGCATGTGAAAGCCGTGATGCCAGCCCTTTTGCGCCCGTCATCATCGTTGCCGGGCCAACGGCCAGCGGCAAGTCGGCGCTCGCACTGGATCTGGCGCGGGAATTTGACGGGGTGATCATCAATGCGGACAGCATGCAGGTTTATCGTGAATTGCGCGTCCTGAGCGCCCGGCCCGACGACAGCGAAACGGCACAGGCGCCGCATCGCCTTTATGGGGTGCTTTCCGGGGCGGAGGCCTGTTCGGCCGGGAAATGGCGCGACATGGCGCTGGCCGAAATTGCCACTAGCCATCAAAACGGACAGCTTCCCATCGTAACCGGCGGCACGGGCATGTATTTGAATGCCCTGATCAACGGCATTGCGCCGATTCCCGACATCGATAAATCCGTGCGCAACGACCTTACCCGGGAGCTTGAAGCCCTGGGCCATGCCGCCTTTTTCACCAAACTTCGGGAACAGGACCCGGAAACCGCCGCCACTCTGGACCCGGCCAACAGCCAGCGACTGATTCGCGCTGCCGAAGTTTTACGTGCCACCGGCCACGGTTTGGCCCACTGGCACGGGGCAGGCATGCTTCGCCCGCCCGCTGGCATGGCGTTTTTGAAATTCTGTTATATGCCGCCGCGCGATATTTTATATGACCGCTGCAATCGCCGGTTCGACCTGATGATCAATCAGGGCGCGATTGACGAAGTACGTTTTCTGCTGGCGCAAAACCTTCCAGGCGACTCCCCGGTGATGAAGGCGGTGGGGGTACGCGAACTGGCGGCATATCTGGCAGGATCGCTTTCGTTTGAGGACGCAAAGACGCTCGCACAGCGTGAAACACGCCGTTATGCCAAGCGCCAATTGACGTGGTTTCGCCACCAGATGCCGGACCGCGAGACCATTGATGCGCAATATTCGGAAAGCCTGGCAAGCAAATTGCGCAATCTTGTTCACCAATTTCTGTTGACCGCGCCAAAGTGAGGCGATAGGTTGGCCTCTCCGCCGATGAAATGGCGGAAAACCGCCGTTTCGGCGGCTTTTTCAACCCCAATCACAGGGTAGATCGATCATGTTGCAATCTCGCGGTTATCACGCGACACGTTGTTGTCGCTAAGTAAGAGGCTCGAAGAATCATGGCAGAACGTATTATGAATGGTGCAGAAGTAGTGTTGCAGGCCCTGGCGGATCAGGGTGTGGAAGTCGTATTCGGCTATCCCGGCGGCGCAGTGCTTCCGCTATATGACGAGATTTTCAAACAGAATCACATTCGTCACGTTCTCGTGCGCCATGAACAGGCTGCCGTGCATGCCGCCGAAGGTTATGCACGCTCCACCGGCAAGGTTGGCTGTGTGCTGGTCACCAGCGGCCCCGGTGCGACAAATGCTGTGACGGGCCTGACCGACGCATTGCTCGATTCTATTCCGATCATCTGCCTGACCGGGCAGGTTCCCACCCACCTGATTGGCAATGACGCCTTTCAGGAGGCTGACACCACCGGCATTACCCGCCCCTGCACCAAACACAATTATCTGGTGAAGGA
Source organism: Thalassospira sp. TSL5-1 (assembly GCF_001907695.1). Lineage (NCBI taxonomy): Bacteria > Pseudomonadati > Pseudomonadota > Alphaproteobacteria > Rhodospirillales > Thalassospiraceae > Thalassospira > Thalassospira sp. TSL5-1. The sequence continues at coordinate 1,395,537 of NZ_KV880638.1, read as the reverse complement.
AAGCGACCGTCTGGCACGCACGATGCACGAGGCCTTTCATGTCGCGACAACCGGTCGTCCCGGCCCGGTCGTGATCGACCTGCCCAAGGATATTCTGGTCAGCCCGGCCCCCTATATCGAACCAGCCAAGGTGCAGCACCGCACCTATAACCCGCAGGTCAAGGGTGACCGTTCGCAAATTGAACAGGCGGTTGAAATCCTGGCATCGGCCAAGAAACCGGTTTTTTATTGCGGCGGTGGTGTCATCAATTCCGGTCCGCAGGCCTGCAAATTGCTGACCGAATTTACCCGCCTGACCGGTGCGCCGATCACGCTGACCCTGATGGGGCTTGGCGCGTATCCGGCGTCCGATAAACAATATCTTGGCATGCTGGGCATGCACGGCACCTACGAAGCCAACCTTGCGATGCACGATTGTGACGTGATGGTTGCCATTGGTGCCCGCTTTGATGACCGTGTGACCGGCAATGTCGATTTCTTCTCGCCTGGTTCCACCAAAATCCAGATCGATATCGACCCCAGCTCGATCAATAAAAACGTTGCTGTTGATGTCGGTATTGTGGGCGATGTCGGCCATGTTATCGAAGACATGATGAAAATCTGGAAGGCCAAACAATACAGCATCAACCAGGCCGCCCTGGATAGCTGGTGGGGTGAAATCGAAGGCTGGCGCGAAAAACGTTGCCTGTCCTACATTCAGCCCAATGATGTGATCAAACCGCAGCATGTTATTCGCCGCATGCACGCGCTCACGCGCGACCGCAAAACCTTCATCACCACCGATGTCGGCCAGCATCAAATGTGGGCCGCCCAGCATTTCGGGTTTGAACATCCCAATGAATGGATGACATCGGGTGGCCTTGGCACCATGGGCTATGGTCTGCCGGCTGCCATGGGCGTTCAGGTTGCCCATCCTGATGCCACCGTCATCTGCTTTAGCGGTGATGCCTCGATCATGATGAATATCCAGGAATGCGCGACACTGACCCAGTATCGCCTGCCGGTCAAAACCGTGATCCTGAATAACCGTTATATGGGCATGGTGCGCCAGTGGCAGCAGCTTCTGCACGGCTCTCGCTATTCCGAAAGCTATAGCGAAACCCTGCCGGACTTTGTCAAGCTGGCCGATGCCTTTGGCTTTACCGGCCTGACCTGCACCAAACCGGCGGATCTTGATGATGCGCTTCAGAAGATGCTCGATATTGACGGGCCGGTTATTCTGGATGTGGCGGTGGATGACAAGGAAAACTGCTTCCCGATGATTCCGTCTGGCAAACCGCACAATGAAATGTTGCTGGGCCACGAAACAAGTGACGCCCAGGCCATCGATTCCGACGAGGGGATGGTCCTGGTCTAAGCAGGCCTTTTTGTTGCGCACACGCGCACCAGACGAACCGATATTTTCATGATGACAGGCGGGGCTGGCGCGATGAGACCATCGCCCGCCCCGACCGCAGCGGAGCAAGACCGTGAGAGAAACCGAAATTTCCAAACACACCATTTCTGTTCTGGTGGACAACGAGGCGGGCGTTCTCGCCCGTGTCATCGGCCTGTTTTCCGGCCGTGGCTATAACATTGAAAGCCTGACCGTTGCCGAAGTTGATGCCAATTCGCGCCAGTCGCGCATTACGGTTGTCACCTCGGGAACACCGATGGTGATCGAACAGATCAAGGCCCAGCTTGGCCGTCTGGTTCCGGTTCACAAGGTAAGTGACCTGACCCTGGCTGGCCCCAGCGTTGAACGCGAACTGGCATTGGTCAAGGTCATTGCGACCGGTGAAAAACGTGTCGAGTCCCTGCGCATTGCCGATATTTTCAAGGCGCGCGCCGTTGATGCGACCAATACTTCCTTTATTTTCGAAATCATCGGCAGCCCTGAAAAGATTGATGCCTTCAATAAATTGATGGAGCCGCTTGGCCTTTCGGAAATTTCCCGTACCGGTGTTGCCGCGATTTCGCGCGGCACCATTATGATGTGAATTTGCCCTGCTCCGGCATGGGCCGGGGCAGACGCCAAATACATTTCACCCTTTTAATCCAGCGACCACGCCAATCAGAAAAAAAGTGTGGCCCAACGTCCAGAGGTATCGAAAGATGCGTGTTTATTACGACCGCGATGCAGATGTTAACCTGATCAAGACCAAAAAAGTTGCCATCATCGGTTACGGCTCCCAGGGCCATGCCCATGCCCTTAACCTGCATGATTCCGGCGTTGCCGAAGTGGCTGTTGGCCTGCGTGAAGGTTCCTCGTCGCGCAAGAAAGCCGAAGCTGCCGGCCTGAAAACCATGACCCCGGCCGAAGCTGCTGCATGGGCTGACGTTGTCATGATCCTGACGCCGGATGAACATCAGGCTGCGATCTATGCCAACGAACTGGGTGCGAACCTCAAAGAAGGTGCCGCCCTGATGTTTGCCCACGGCCTGAACGTGCATTTTGGCCTGATCGAGCCGCGTGCCGACCTTGACGTCATGATGGTCGCGCCGAAGGGCCCGGGCCACACCGTGCGTTCCGAATATGTCCGTGGTGGTGGTGTTCCCTGCCTGGTCGCTGTTGAACAGAATGCCTCGGGCAATGCCCTTGAACTGGCCCTGTCCTATGCGTCGGCTATTGGCGGCGGTCGTTCGGGTGTTATCGAAACCACCTTCCGCGAAGAATGCGAAACCGACCTGTTCGGCGAACAGGCTGTTCTGTGCGGCGGTTTGACCCAGCTGATCAAATACGGCTTTGAAACCCTGACCGAAGCAGGCTATGCGCCGGAAATGGCTTATTTCGAATGCCTGCACGAAGTGAAGCTGATCGTTGATCTGATGTATGAAGGCGGTATGGCCAACATGCGTTATTCGATCTCGAACACTGCTGAATATGGCGACTATGTCACCGGCCCGCGCGTCATTGACGCCTCGGTCAAAGAACGCATGAAAGGCGTTCTGGCGGACATTCAGGAAGGCAAATTCGTGCGTGACTTCGTTCAGGAAATGCACTGTGGTCAGCCGATGTTCAAGGCAACCCGCCGCCTGAACGCTGAACACCAGATCGAAGAAGTTGGTGAAAAACTCCGCGCCATGATGCCGTGGATTGCCGCCAACAAGCTGGTCGACAAAGAAAAGAACTAAGTTTCTTTGACAATCTGACTATCGAAACGACCGCCGGTTTTTTCCGGCGGTCGTTTTTGTTTGCCCAAAAATAATCTTTGGCCCGGTCAGCCCAAATCCTCGATCAAACGAAAGCGTTCCCACACAATTTGCATATCGGGCGAAAAGCCTCCATTGCGCTCAAAATAGGCGCTATGGCCTGCCCGCCATTCCTCCAGGCTGTCATCTTCGCCTTCGGCCAGGGCCATTGCTTCGGTTATTTCATCAAACCGGCACTGAACCAGCTCTGCCGTTTCAATGACAAGGGCGGGCGTATCGTCCCAGTTCAGGGCAATATCCTGCCGGCCAATTTCCGGCATGGCCTCTCCGGCATCATAATCCCGCAAGGCCCCACAAGTTGCCACCTTTTTGCCCGATCGCACCAGGGCAACCAGTTCCTCACACAGCTCCGCACTATCACCAAACTTGAAGGTTTTCGCGCCCGGATAACGTTGTTTTAGGGCTTTCAATACGTCAGACATCCAAACTTTTCCTTCCCGTCGCTTTTGCCATTCTGGTTACAGGTCTTACACCTGTTCATAGCCCCCATAATATCACCTAATATATGCAATTTTACGGGGCAAAAGGCCATCCCACGCCATCGCCAAACGATAAAACCCTTTTGCCGCAGGACAATGCCGCCCGGCACAAGCCATCACAGTGCGGCATTGCGGAATTAGTACTGGTATCTGATGGGCAACTTATTTAATCCTGACCTTTAAAACTTTAACTCAGATATGAGCTCACGAATGTCCGAATTCATAGACCTTTCGCCGGAAGTTGCCGAAGCCTTTGCCAGCGGCGCGCCCGTGGTGGCCCTGGAATCAACCATCATTTCACACGGTATGCCTTACCCGCAAAACCTTGAAACAGCACAGGCTGTTGAACAGGATATTCGCGATAATGGTGCAGTACCTGCCACCATTGCCGTCATTGGCGGGCGGTGCAAAGTGGGGCTTTCCCCCGAAGAGCTGGAATATTTCGCCAAGGGCAGCAACATTTTGAAACTGTCACGCCGCGATATTCCCTATGCCATTGCCAAAAAATGCGATGGCGCGACCACCGTTTCGGCAACCATGATTTTGGCCGAAAAGGCCGGTATTTCCATTTTTGCCACCGGCGGCATTGGCGGGGTTCATCGCGACCTTGCAGCCAATTATGATGTTTCGGCCGATTTGACCGAATTGGGCCAAACCAGCGTTGCCGTGGTATGCGCCGGGGCAAAGGCCATTTTGGATATTCCAATGACGCTGGAACATTTGGAAACGCTGGGTGTGCCGGTTATTGCCTATGGCACCGACGATTTCCCGGCATTTTACACCGTCAAAAGCGGCCAGAAGGCCCCCTTGCGCCTAGACAGCCCCGAACAGATTGCCGCTTTCCTGACCGCAAAATGGGATTTCGGCCTGGAAGGGGGCGTGATCATTGGCAACCCGCCGCCTGCCGAAACGGCACTGGCCCGCGAAGCCATCGAACATTTCATTGAATCCGCCCTGATCGAGGCCAAAGAGCAAAACATTCATGGCCGCGAAGTCACACCATTCCTGCTTAAACGTGTGACCGAACTGACCGAGGGTAAAAGCCTGAAAGCCAATATTGCCCTGGTGCGCAACAATGCCCGCCTGGCCGCAAAAATTGCCGTGGCCCGCGCACAGTAACATCACCAAAAACATCACCAAACGCCCTTCTCACTTATCTGAGACACACAAAAATGCGGGCCTGATATGGTCCGCATTTTTGTTTAATCTAAAACTTTTTGCCTTTAAAAAAGGGCGTGGAGCCGCCCGGTTGAGAAGCTGCCCCACGCTCCGTCGCGGACCTTATGCCAGGGTGGCCTTCGACAAAAGGCTGCGATCAAGCCGACTATCATCAATGGGATCATCCCAAACCGTCCGGCAGGGCCAAACACCGGCCCACACGGGCACGCTGTAATCTTCGACATCATCCATCGGATCCCCCGCACGGACCTTGGCCGAAACTTCCACCATGTCGAATTCCAAAAACATGGTGGCCTTTAATTCCTGTATATTGGGATGGCGGATCTGATCCCACCGGCCCTTTGCCAGCTTTTCAATGAACAGGGCTGCCTGTTCCATTTTTTCCGCCGGGTCGTCCATGACGCGGCCCTTGCCATACATCACCACGGAGCGGTAATTGGCGGTATGGTGAATGGCCGCACGCGCCATCACCAAACCATCCAGATGGGAAATGCAAATGCACGCCTCCGCCCCGTTGGCAATGGCGGAAAGCACCCGGTTTTTTGATGACCCGTGAATATAAAACTGTTCACCCACGCGCCAATGTGCCGTCGGGATCATCACCGGACGGCCATCCAGCACGATGCTGACATGGCAAATGATCGCCTCATCAATAATGCGATGCACCGTTTCGCGGTCATAACTGGCGCGCTTTTGCCCCCGCACCACTTTTGTCTGCGGGTGAATATCATAGGTGCTATCGCTCATCTCATGTGTCTCCAGGGCGGTTATCAACTTTACGTCCCGCATCATCGGCAAAATTGGACTTTTCATAAGAACCGATATAAGAAAACTGATAGAACCAATTTGGAAAAGCAGCCGGCATGAGCACGATTTTTTCCTGGATATTCAACAGCCAGTCCCACGAGGCAAATCTGCCAGCCTATCGCAGGCTTTATCTGGGTATTCGTGCGGCCATTCTGGATGGACGCCTCAAACCCGGCGAAAAACTTCCCGCGACACGCGACCTGGCCCGGCATTTACACCTGTCACGCAATACCATCATCAATGCCTTTGATCTGCTGATGTCCGAGGGCTATATCGAAGGGCGCGTGGGTGCGGGCAGCTTTGTCGCCACCAGCCTGCCGGACCATCTTTTTCTAACCGACAAAAAAGACCGCAAAAAAGCAGCCATCCGCCCAACTTCGCCCGTTCCCCAAACACAGCCCCATAACGGAGAAAACCGCCCGCTTCGTATCAGCAAAAGTGCGCAGCGCAGCCTGGCCTTTAACCGTTTTCATCCTCCCTTGTCGGTGACGCGCCTCTTTAACCCAGCCATGCCGGACTTGTCGGCTTTTCCGTTTGATATTTGGGCGCGCCTGTTGCGCCGTGCCTGGCGCGCGCCCCATCCCGCCATTGCCACCCCGCATGACAGCATGGGCCTGGCCGATTTGCGCACCGAAATTGCAGGCTGGTTGCGACAATCGCGCGGGGTGAATTGCCATGCCGATCAGGTCATGATTGTTTCCGGTGCCCAGCAGGCACTAGACCTTGTCGGGCGGGCCCTGATTGACCCGGGGGACATTGTCGCCCTTGAGGACCCGGGATATGAGGGCATTCGCGGTGTGCTGGCCGCCAATGGGGCCGTCATACAGCCGATCCCGGTGGATGCGGAAGGCCTGCAGGTTGACGCACTGACAGCCCTGAAAAACGCCCTGCCGCGCATGGTGGTCACCACCCCGTCACGTAATTATCCGCTGGGAACCACACTGTCGCTGACGCGCAGGCTGGCCTTGCTGCAATGGGCACATGACAATGACGGCTGGATCATCGAAGACGATTATGACAGCGACTATCGCTATGACGGACCACCGCTTTCCTCTCTTCAGGGTTTGGATCGTGAAAACCGTGTCATTTATATCGGCACTTTTTCGCGGGTGCTGTTTCCCGGCATCCGGCTGGGGTATCTGGTGTTGCCGGACGATCTGGTACCGGTTTTTCGCGGTTTGCGCGGCTTTGCCGATGGCGTGCCTGCACCCACGGCACAGGCAGCCCTGGCCGCCTTTTTTGCCGACGGACATTTTGGCAGCCATGTCAGGCGCATGCGCCTGCTGTACGGGGACCGGCGCAGCCATCTTTTGGGGCTAATCCGTGATCATGCCAGCGACCTTCTGGATATTGTGGTCAATGATGGCGGTCTGCATATTTGCACCCGGTTGATCAACGGGCAGCACGATGTGCATTATCGATCCGCCCTGTTGGACAAACACATCGATTGCCGGTTTTTATCCACCTATTTCCATGACCAAGGGTTGACGAAAGAGACGACAAACCGCCAAGGATTGATCATGGGTTTCGCTGGATGGGAAAAATCGCAACTGGAAAAAAGTTTTGATGATCTGATCACAATCCTGCGCCGTAACACTTAATGTACCCCGAGCCAAAGAGAGAGCGCGCCGCCAATCCCCCACTGGCATGTTACAAAGGCGCGCTCTTCTCAATTTGATCTTATTACGTTGAAAGACCCAACAAACCAGAGGCCCGGATGCCCCGTCCCCCCATTGCCGTGATGTGGTTTCGCAACGATTTGCGTCTGACAGACAACCCCGCCCTTGCAAGCGCCATAAGCTGGGCACAAGCGCATGATGGCACGGTTCTGCCGATTTATATTCTTGACGACATCACGGAAAAACAACTGGGCGGTGCCACCCGCTGGTGGCTGGAACACAGCCTGTCGGCCCTTGAAAAGGCGATTACCGATAAAACCGGCACCAGTGCCGCCAATAAACCAGGCAACAGCCTGCGCCTGTTTCGCGACAAGGCCCAAAACGTGCTTTCCCGGTTATGCGAGGATCACGATATTGGGGCGGTCTTCTGGAACCGCTGTTATGACCCGCAATCAGTGGCACACGACAAGGCGTTAAAACAGCATTGCCGGGATGAGCTGAACCTTGAATGCAAAAGTTTTAACAGCCACCTGTTGTTTGAACCCTGGCAGGTCAAAACCGGGGCAGGCACATCGTTTAAGGTGTTTTCGCCCTTCTGGCGGGCCTGCCTGAAAATGCCCGCCCCCGACACGCCGCAAAAGGCCCCAACAGGTGTTCCCCTGTCTGGTATTGCCCCGGCGCATGCGGTTGCTTTGTCTGACCTCGACCTTTCGCCCAGGCCATTTAATTGGGCCACGGGTTTTGCTGAACGCTTCACCCCAGGCGAGGACGCCGCCCGCCAGCAGCTTGCCGATTTTATTGATGACCGCCTGAACGATTATGCCAATTTGCGCGACCGGCCCGACCGGCGGGTAACATCGGAACTTTCACCGCATTTGCGCTTTGGCGAAATCAGCCCGCGCGAGATCTGGCATGCCGTCAGCCACCGGGCGGAGGCAGAGCCGAAACTGCAAAAAACCGCCGCCAAATTTCTTGCCGAACTCGGCTGGCGCGAATTTGCCCATCACATTTTATTTCATGCCGACGACCTGCGCAGCAAACCGCTACAGGAGCAATTCCATCATTTCCCCTGGCGCGAGGATGATGACGCGCTCAAGGCCTGGCAGCAGGGCAAAACCGGCTATCCGATTGTTGATGCCGGGATGCGCGAACTTTGGCATACCGGCTATATGCACAACCGGGTGCGCATGATTGTCGGGTCTTTGCTGGTCAAACATCTGCTTTTGCATTGGCAGCACGGGCTTGAATGGTTTGACGATACGCTGGTTGACGCCTGCCCGGCAGCCGACCCGTTTTCCTGGCAATGGATTGGCGGCTGCGGTGCCGATGCAGCACCTTATTTCCGCATTTTCAACCCGGTTCTTCAGGGCGAAAAATTTGATGAAAACGGCGATTATGTCCGCCAATGGGTGCCCGAACTGCGCAACCTGCCCGATTCCCACATCCATAAACCGTGGGAAGCCCCGACCCTGATGTTAAAAGGGGCTGGCATCACCCTTGGCGAAACCTACCCCGAACCAATCGTCGATTTAAAAGGCGGACGCGAACGCGCCCTGGAAGCCTATCAGCAGATGAAAGCCGGGAATGAGGGAGCGTCATAACCCGCATTTGTGATCAACGGGCTAATTGACCACTCCCCTCTAAAATCGAACCTGCTACAATTCGTAACAGGGAACACTTTCGAAGCATTTGGTTGTAGCTCCCCTCTAAAATCGAACCTGCTACAATTGATGAAATGCCACCATTCAATAGCAGCTTGTTGTAGCTACCCTCTAAAATCGAACCTGCTACAATACCGGTAAACCGGCACAAATGCGACAGAGCGGTTGTAGCTACCCTCTAAAATCGAACCTGCTACAATGTAACCAATTTACTTACACGGTTTCAGGCTGTTGTAGCTACCCTCTAAAATCGAACCTGCTACAATGAACGCGACATGTTTGATCAGGGACGACAGGTTGTAGCTACCCTCTAAAATCGAACCTGCTACAATAGGAACTGCGAATCCCGCAGCATATTCAATATGTTGCGGGATTTTTTGAGTCAAAAACCGGCATTTTCTCCCGAAAAATCGTGTGTTTTTCGCAAAAACGAGTCATTTTTCGCCTGCTAAAACCATCCAAAGGCCCGCCATTCTGACGTACTTTGGAGGCTGCCGGGTGTTAGCGCCAGAACGGTTTTTGCTTGTCGAAAGCCTTCCAGGCCTCTGCAATGCCCTGAAGGCGGTAATCGGCGCGCGCGCCATACCAGCCGGCAAGGCGACCCACCCCAACCATACCCTGCTTGCTTAGGGTAGACTGCAAAACCGCCAGTCTGTTTTCGGCAACGGCAGCATCGTTAAGCTGGCCCAAAATATCCTGCAATTCGGCCAGATTGTTGCGGAACTTGCGCACCGATTTGCCACTGTAAATTTCATAAAAGAAATCGCAGGCATAGCGCATCTGTTTCACATCCAGCCGCCAGGCATGCAGCCCGGCAATGCTAAGCTCCGTAACCTTGCAGCCACGCTTGCCGATGCGTTTGCGCGCCTTTTCCAGCAGCGGTTCGGCCAATTCGCCAACCGGGGCCGACATGGCCCGCATCTGTGTTGCGCTTGCCCCCGATGCCCAGCGCGAATAACTGGACCACGCGCCCAGTAACAGGCAAAGCTGCTGGTAATCCGGTGAATCGAGCATGGCATTGGCCGTTTTCAGGGCCAGGGCACGCTGATGTTCCGCCGCCTTGCGCAATTCGGCATTGGGGCCGTTTTCATCCCTGTCAGGAAAGCGCATTTCAATGGCGGGCAGGGTTTCATCCAAAAACACATCCCAGTCGCGCAGGGCATCCAGCCCCTTGGTGCAGATTTTTAGCAAACGGCGAATTAACACTGCCTCGCCAGAGGGAAGGTTATGGCGAAACAGGCTGAACGCCACGCGCAGGCGCCGCATTCCGATGCGCATCTGATGGCACCCTTCCGGATGCAAATCCTGGCGCACGCAAATTTCGTTGCCCAAAATCATCGTCAGGCCCTGGGCAATCACGGCACGAAAGGCTTCCTCGGCACTCATACCCGCATGAAGACCCACCGGCACGGCCTTGTAAAAGGAGGGCTGTTCATTGAAATAAAGCGCACGCCCGCGCGAGGCCTTCGACCGCAAACTCAGGTAAAGCGGCACGGTGCGCTGCAATTCCAGCGCAAGATCAAACAAGGTGGCGGGATGACCTTCCTTTAATTCCAGTTCAACCTCGGAAATCGGTGCTTCGCGGTCCCCGGCGCGCACAACACCCTGGTCAATCGCAAGCTCCATCACCGCATCACGATAGCCAAGATCAACGCTGCTGCGTGACAGATCGGTTTCAAAAATTCGATCGATCTTTTTGTTTTTCGCCAGCTTGTCGAGCAATGCCAGCACATCGGCATCGGTAAATTTTGCCAGATCCAGTTCGCCGTTTTCCAGCTCGACCGTCCATTCCTGGCGTTCGGGCAAAGCCGCACGCAACCCGTTGGAAGCCTTAACGGTTTGCTCCCATCCGGTATTGCCTTTTTTGCGCACCCGAATCGCAAGCCCCTTGCGCGACAGCGCCAGTTTGGGCGTATCGTAATAGATGGAAACAAGCTGCGTGGTGGTCAGGCGGCGGCCTTCTTTAACTTCACGCAGAACAGGAGCCTGTTTCAGACGATTCACATGTTTCGGATCGATCCGCATCTTGAGTTCGATCTCGATCTGTTTCTCCGCCATTCGGTTTCCCTATCTATATTGTTCTGTCTTTTTGGCAGGTGCCGGAAAATGTCACCTGTAAACAGTTCTATCGTGAAACATATTTCAGAAATTTGAAATGATGCTGCTCAAAACGACGTCATGTATTTGTAACAATATTGCTAAAAAGCAAACTAAGCACCGCTGTGGCAAGCATTTTTGCCCAACAGGCCACAAGTGGGGAGATGAATGTTCAATTGAATGAATAAACACGGCTTCGGATGTTCAAATAACCACGAATCCGGCCCAATTCGCGCCTTCATCCTCACCAAAAGCGGATTTTCGTCACAACACAACTGCACCTGCGTCCCCCGAAAGGCGGATTCCCTACCCAGGCGCACAGGTCAGCGCAAATCAACAAAAACAAAACCCGGCTGTCTTGAAAAAGATGGGGAAAAATTTGCAACAGGCACAAAAAAACCCGGCCGAAGCCAGGTTCATTTTGAAGTTCAAGTGGTGCCCAGAGGCGGATTCGAACCACCGACACGCGGATTTTCAGTCCACTGCTCTACCAACTGAGCTATCTGGGCATCCTTGAAGCGTTTCCGTTTCCGGAAGCGTTCCCTGCGGAACGAGCGGGGTTATACAAGCTGGCTTTCACCTTGTCCAGCCTGTTTTCACATTTTTTTTGAACTTAAAATTCGTCTTCATCTTCAAGGTCTTCAAGATACTCGGGTGGCTCGGTTGCGGGCACGGCATAACTGGCATTCAGCCACTTGCCCAAATCAAGGTCCGCACAGCGTTTGGAGCAGAAAGGCCTGTATTTTTCCACAACAGGGGCATCGCACATGGCGCATTTGGTTGCCCCCGCATGCGCCGAAGCCTTGGAAGATGCCGTCATTTTGCCAACCATTATCTACAGCCTTTCAATCACATATTCATGGCGTGCCAGTGCCGGGTCCGCATCGCAATGGGGTACCGCGCCAAAAATATCGCCAAGGATACGGCGGAAACTTTCCCGCTCGGTGCTCCATTGCAAAATATCAGGATGCAGGCGCAGCCGCACCCCGCCCATTGGTCGGTGGCGCATTTCGGCGGCAAGACCGCGCAACACCCTATTTGCCGCCGCATCACGGCACAATTTACGCCCCGTGCCCGGCGAAGCCGCCGAATCGCCCTCAAACATCAGCGATGCCAAATCGGCCCCGCTGCGCTGACGGCTTAATTCATATAGGCCGAGGCGGGTAAAACCGCCAATCTGTACCGCACCGCCCGGTTCGGAGGCGAAACCCTGCCTTATTGCATCGTCAAAGGCATCCCGTGCCGCCCGGCCAGGCATCCTGATCGGGTCGATCACCAGCAAACCACCCAAATTGCGCAACCGCACCTGACGGACAATTTCGGCAGCAGCGCGCAAATTAACTTCCAGGTTGCGCCGCGCCGCATTTTGGCCCGGCTGTGCCCCGCCGGCATTTACATCAATGGCACACAGGGCCGTAGTAGCCTCGATCGAAATCCATCCACCGCCGGGTAAGGCAACACGCGGTGAAAGCGCACCCTCCAGCGCGGCGTCAACACCTTCCTGGTCAAACAGCAGCGATTCGCCCTTATGTGCCCTAAAGGCCGCATCGCTGGCCCCATGTGCGCGCAACACACCGCGCAGGCGAATATATTCCGCCGCCCCATCGACAATACATGACCCACCAGCCAGGATATGATGTTCGATTAATTGATCAACGTCAGAAGGTGCCTGAAAAACCAAAACCGGGCGCGTGGCATTCTTTTGCGCACCAACCGCCTTATGCCAGATCGCCCGAAGCCTTGAAAACTCGCCGCGCAGGGCATCATCATCCCAGCTCGCCGCCACTGTCCGCAAGGTCACACTTTCACCCTGTAGGGCCACTGCTTTCAGGGTTGTCGCAAGGTGATCGCGTATTTGCGGGTCGGTAATTTTACGGGGAATATCAATAATACCGCCGGCGGGGCGCAGGATCATGCCCGCCCCTTCAATGGCGATACGGCCGGTCAGTTTCGGCCCCTTGTCTTCAAAGCCAAGGCGCGAAACCTGTACAATCACCCATTGCCCTTCATGGACCGGGCCATCAATACGGTCCAGCGGCAACAGGCCATCGTCACTGCCATCCAGCACCACCATCGCCGCACCCATTTCCGGCATCACGCGCGAGATGCGACCGATATGAATATCAAAACGGCGCGGTCCCCCGCGATCCAGCCAAATGCGGCTGACACGGTCGTTTTCCAGCAGGGCAACCCGGCGTTCGTCGGCCACCGCATCAATCAGTAAAAGCCTGTCGTCCGCCCTGCCCGGCATCTGCATGGTTATCCGGCCTCCGGTATGTATCCCAGCCCGCGTAACAAAGCATCGGCATCATACAGCGACAGGCCAACAACATTGCTATAGGAACCCAAAATCTTGCGCACAAACACCGCTGCCAGACCCTGAATGGCATAAGCCCCGGCCTTGCCCTGCCATTCATCGCTGGCAAGGTAACGATTGATGTCGCCTTCATTAAGGTTGCGGAAAATCACCTGGGTTTCCACCACCCGTGATCGCAGGGTGCCATCGGGCGCAATCACACTCACACCGCCATAAACCCGATGCCGCCGCCCCGACAGCATTTTTAAAAAACGGCGCGCTTCTGCCACGTCTTCGGGTTTGCCCAGGGCACGCTGCCCGCAGGCAACCACCGTATCGGCGGCCAGCACAAAGGCCCCGTCATGGGCATTGGCAACGGCCTTTGCCTTTTCCTCGGCAAGGCGCAGGGCCAGACGACGCGGGCTTTCATCCTTTAGCGGAGTTTCATCAATATCGGCCGGCGCAATGGCGGCGGGTGTAATACCGATCTGGGTTAAAAGCTCTACCCGCCGGGGCGAAGCCGATGCCAGAACAAGCTTGGATGAAACAGATGAAGACAAATGACGGCTCCCGATTGGCAAAACAGACGCGGTGCGCACCTTAAAACGATTTGGCAAAAAATGCCCCAAAACAGACAAATGCCGCCAGATCAGGGATCATGCGGCATTGCGTCGATTTACACAGGCAGACTCATCACGGTTTGACGGGTATCACATACCCAAAGCCGCCTTTACATAAAAGGCGGCCCCAAACCGGAATAACATGTGCAGATTATTTGAAGCGGAAAGTGATCCGACCCTTGGTCAAATCATAGGGCGTCATTTCCACGCTAACGCGGTCGCCTGCCAGAACGCGAATACGGTTTTTCCGCATCTTGCCCGAAGTATGGGCGAGAATTTCGTGATCATTGTCCAGCTTCACGCGGAACATCGCGTTGGGCAGAAGTTCCGTAACGGTGCCCTGAAACTCGATAACGTCTTCTTTAGCCATGTGACTCCTAAACTTTTGTGCTGCAACACCAAATACCGGTTGGCGCAAACTGCGCCGATCACGCGAAAAGGTCAAGCCCTTTCACGTGTCACACAGTGCGCCCCGGCAATGCGGTACGTGCATGTTTCACCTAATATAGGTAGCATAAGGTGATATTGCCACCTCTATTGCCAAGCCCTCTGACGGGATCATCCATGAAAAAAGTTCTCACCCCTGACCAATTCCCCAAAATCCGCCCCGCGATTGCCCAGGATACCGGCCATATCCTGGCGATGTTACGCGAAATTGCCCGCGTGACAGACAGCCTGGATAAATTTGTCAGCACCAAAGAAGACATATTGCGGGACGGATTTGGCGACAATCCGGCTTTTCACGCCCTGATCGGCGAAACCGAAGAGGGCAAGCCCCTTGCCATGTGCCTGTATTTTGACAGCTATTCCACCTTTCGCGGCAAGGCAGGCATTTATATTCAGGATTTATATGTGGATTCGTCCCTGCGGGGCGGCGGCTTTGCCCGGTATCTGTTTTCCCACGTTGCCGCCCATGCCAGACGCACCAACCGCCACTATATCCGCCTGTCGGTCGATGCCGAAAACATGACCGGGCAAAAATTTTACAACAAAATAGGAATGCGCGCCGCCGTGAATGAACGCATTTTCGTGCTCGACGGGGCCTCGCTAAATTCGTTGGCGGCTGAAGCCGAACTGATGGAATAATCATCCCCGCATCAGGGGCCAGCCGCAAAGGATGAACCCTGAGCAGAAAGAACAGCCTAAAATCGGGGCGCTGGTGCCAGCGGAAAACGTTCCAGAATGCGTTTTTGCAATTGATCCCGCACCTGACGATAGGCTTCCAGCCGGGTTTCGCGTGTGCCCTCGATCAAGGTGGCGTCAAAGGTATTCCAGAATTCGACATCACAGGCCATCGTGCGGGTCATTTCGACGGCACGGTGCTGGGCCTCCGGCGAGAGGGTGACGATCAAATCAAAAAAGCCGTCTTCCAGTTCGTCAAAGGTTTTGGGCTTGTAACTGGAAATATCAAGGCCGATTTCATCCATCACGGCCACAGCAAAACCATCCAGGTTGCCCGCACGCAAGCCGCAACATTCGACATATACCCGGCTGCCGTGGAAATGCCGCATCAATGTGGCCGCCATTATCGAACGGACAGCATTATAACTGCAGGCAAACAATACGGCACCGGGAATATCCTGCGCCACTGGCCGTTACCCTCGAATGTGAAGAACACAAATCAGGGTAAATAGTCGCCGGGCGGTGTTGTCATCAATCACCACCTTGTCTGCCAGCAACTCGCGCAATTGTTCCGACCCTTCATTATGCAGCCCCCGGCGCGCCATATCGATGGTTTCGATCTGGGCGGCAGATGCCTTTTTGATCGCGTCATAATAACTTTCGCAAATCATGAAATAATCCTTCACGATTCGGCGAAACGGTGTAAGCGGCAACACAATGGTGGTCAGGTTTTCATCGTCATTGTCGCCGCGCACATCCATATAGATGCGATTGTCTTCGATGCGCATATGCACCGAATAGGGGCCAACAAAATCACCCACCGGGGCAAAGTGGTTTTCTTCCAGAAGGTCATAAATCGCCACCGCCTGTTCGTGCTCCACTTCCGGGCGGCGACGGATTGTGTATTTCTGGTCAAGATATATGCCGGCGATACACTGGTTGTTTTCGGTGTCTGCCATCATCTTTTCCCCTATCCCCGGTTGGGTGCATTTCATGCTGTGATGCAATAACCTTACATGCGGTTGGACCGGATCGCCACAGAAAGTCCATGCGCCTGCAAACCTTCGCTTTGCGCAAGGGCAATTGCCGCCGGGCCGATTTTGGCCAGGCTTTCGGGCGTACATTTAATCAGCGATGACCGCTTGACAAAATCCAGCACCCCAAGACCCGAGGAAAACCGCGCCGAACGGGCGGTTGGCAATACATGGTTTGGCCCGGCAACATAATCGCCAATCGCTTCGGGCGTATAACGGCCCAGAAAGATCGCCCCGGCATGATGAATTTTTTCGGCCAAGGCGTCCGGGTCATCAACAGCAAGTTCAAGATGCTCCGGTGCCAGGCGGTCCACCAGGGCCGGCGCCTGGTCCAGATTTTCCACCAGCACAACCGCACCAAAATCACGCCAGCTGGCCCCGGCAATTTCGGCGCGCGGCAGGGTTTCCAGATGCACATCAATCGCCTTTTGCACCGCATTGGCAAAATCGGCATCATCGGTAATTAAAATCGATTGTGCGACCGGGTCGTGTTCCGCCTGCGACAGCAAATCAGCCGCCACCCAGGACGGGTCATTGCTGCCATCGGCCACAACCAAAATTTCCGACGGACCGGCAATCATATCAATGCCAACCTGGCCGAAAACACGGCGCTTGGCCGCCGCAACAAAGGCATTACCCGGGCCGACAATTTTATCAACCGGCCGGATCGTTTCGGTGCCATAGGCAAGGGCGGCCACTGCCTGCGCCCCACCAATACGGTAAATTTCATCGACCCCGGCAATGCGGGCCGCTGCCAGCACCAGCGGGTTCATTTTATTATCAGGTGTCGGTACCACCATCACCAGGCGTTCCACCCCGGCAACCTTGGCCGGGATCGCATTCATCAACACCGATGACGGATAAGATGCCAGCCCGCCGGGCACATAAAGCCCCGCCGCCGTTACCGGCCGCCAGCGCCAGCCCAGCTCCACACCGCTGTCATCGGTATAGCGTTCATCAGCCGGCATTTGCTTTTCATGATAGGCACGAATGCGGGTGGCGGCGGTTTTAAGCGACTCGAGCAGCGACGGTTCAATATCCGAAATCGCCAAATCCACTTCTTCGCGCGTTACGGCCATGCCCTGGGCATCCATCGACAGGCGGTCAAAGCGGTTGGTGTATTCGACAACGGCGGCATCACCACGCTTGCGCACATCGGCAATAATATCGGCAACGGCGGCATCCACATCGGCATCCGCCTCGCGCTTCATGCCCAAAAGTTTGACGAATTCTTCCTCAAAGGCGGGATCGGTTATCGATAATTTAATCGGCATGGCGCACCTCGGAGAAACGGTCAATCAATGGCTGAATTTCGGTCGGACGGGTTTTAAGGGCGGCCCGATTCACAATCAGACGCGAGGTAATATCGGCAATATGCTCGATCTCGCGCAGGCCATTGGCAACCAGGGTATTGCCCGTCGAAACAAGGTCTACAATCCGGCGGCACAGGCCCAGCGTCGGGGCCAGTTCCATTGCACCATTCAGCTTGATACATTCGGCCTGTACACCACGGGCGGCAAAATGATTGCGCGTGACATTGGGGTATTTGGTCGCCACCCGCACATGCGACCAGCGCGACGGATCATCCCCCTCGATCATTTCTTCGGGTTCGGCAACGGCCAGGCGGCAATAGCCAATCCCCAGATCCAGCGGCGCATAAATTTCGGAATAATCAAATTCCATCAACACATCATTGCCGCAAACGCCAATATGGGCCGCGCCAAAGGCCACAAAGGTGGCAACGTCAAAGCTGCGCACGCGAATGATATCGATATTCGGATGGTTGGTAGCAAAACGCAACGCACGGGATTTCGGATCATCAAATGCGGCTTCAGGCTCGATGCCTGCAGCCCGCACCAGGGGCATTACCTCTTCAAGAATGCGTCCCTTGGGCAGGGCCAGCACCAGCTTTGCGTCATCAGTCATCAATCAGTCGCCTTGCGCTTTGTTGTCTTGCTGCGGCCTGCCATTCCGTTCTGCCAGGCGCAATAAATATTCGCGTCATACTATGCCCGCCCCAAACGGGACGGGCTTTTATCTTTATCACGGTGTCACAAAATTATTCGCGCACACGCTCAATCTTGGCCCCACATGCGGCCAGCTTTTCTTCCAGGCGTTCATAACCACGATCCAGGTGATAAACACGGTTGATCACGGTTTCACCCTCGCCTGCCAGTCCGGCCAGCACCATCGAAACCGATGCGCGAAGGTCAGTCGCCATGACTTCGGCACCCGAAAGTTTGGCACTGCCGCGCACAATGGCGGACCGGCCATGCACATTAATGTCAGCCCCCATACGGCTCAGTTCCGGGACGTGCATGAAACGGTTTTCAAAAATAGTTTCCGTAATCATCGAGGCCCCATTGGCAACCGTCATCAGGGCCATGAACTGCGCCTGCATGTCGGTCGGAAAACCGGGATAGGGCTCTGTCATCACATCCACCCCTTTCAGGGTGGCGCGGTTACCCCGCACGATCATGCCATCGTCGGTTTCGGTAATTTCAATACCGGCCTGGCGCAGCGCATCAATCAACGAGCTGATCAGCGAAACCCGTGTTCCCACAAGCTCAATTTCGCCGCCCGTAATGGCCGCCGCAATGGCATAGGTGCCGGTTTCAATACGGTCCGGCACAACCGAATATTCCGCCCCGTGCAGGCGCGGCTTGCCAGTGATTTTTAGGGTATCGGTACCAATGCCTTCAATTTCCGCCCCCATTGCCACCAGGCAATGGGCCAAATCGGCAACTTCGGGCTCGCGCGCTGCATTGGCAATGGTGGTCACACCATCGGCAAGGGAAGCGGCCATAATGGCATTTTCGGTCGCCCCCACAGAAACCTGCGGGAACAGGACATGCCCGCCTTTAAGGCCTTCAGGCGCACGCGCCTCAATATAGCCCTCGGTCAAATGGATTTCGGCCCCCATCGCTTCGAGCGCCTTGAGGTGCAAATCAACCGGCCGGTTGCCAATGGCACAGCCACCAGGCAACGACACGCGGGCAATCCCACAACGTGCAACCAAAGGCCCCAACACCAAAACCGATGCCCGCATTTTACGCACCAGATCATAAGGTGCGGTTGTCGAGGCGATTTCCCGAGCCTGCATATCCAGCACACGCCCGGTATGCCCGCCATTGGGGGCATTGCCATCCATATGCAGCGCCACACCATGCTGGCTTAACAATTTTGCCATCGATGTGATGTCATCAAGATGGGGCAAGTTGCTTAATGTCAGGGTTTCATCCGTCAAAAGGGCTGCGGCCATCAGCGGAAGGGCGGCATTTTTGGCCCCGCCGATTGCGATTTTGCCCTGCAGACGGCGGCCACCGGAAATCTTGATTTTGTCCATTCAATCCTCGTTAAACCGTGCAGCGCACGGCGTGCTTGATATTGGCGTGATGCAGCCCTGTCACAGACGCGGCAGGGTCACACCCTTTTGTCCCATATATTTCCCGGCACGGTCGGCATATGACGTGTCACATTCCGCCTCGGCCTTTAGAAAAATAAACTGACATGCCCCTTCATTGGCATAAATGCGGGCCGGAAGCGGCGTGGTATTTGAAAATTCCAGCGTCACATGCCCTTCCCATTCCGGTTCAAGCGGCGTGACATTAACGATGATGCCGCAGCGGGCATAAGTCGATTTCCCCAGACAGATCACCAGCGTGTCGCGCGGAATACGGAAATATTCAACGGTGCGCGCCAAGGCAAAACTGTTGGGCGGAATTACGCAAACATCGGTTTTACGGTTAACGAATCCCTGGTCTGAAAATTCCTTGGGATCGACAATTGCCGAATCGACATTGGTGAAAATCTTGAACTCGTCCGCCACCCGGGCATCATAGCCATAGGAACTCACCCCATAGGAAATGACACCGTCACGTTTGAAACCATCAACAAATGGCTCAATCATGCCTTTTTCCTGCGCCATCTGGCGTATCCAGTGATCAGGCCTTACCGACATAGTCCCACCTCCGCCAAAACGAATTTCGATACCATCAAGGTTTTACCCGCCCCTGCCCTGCAAGATCAACCAGACGATGCCTTTATCCCCGGCAAAGCCCGATTTTTTCTCTCGCCCGCGCCATTTCCCCGCCAATGGCGGTTAAATCGGGGCAAAGAACGCATTTGGGCTCTGGTTTATGCGCCGCTTTCATTCTCGTTTTTGTCGGCATCATCTGCCGGGGTTTCTTCCTTGCGTCCGCGTTGCTGCTGCTTGCGACGGGCCAGATTGGCACGCAGGGCCTCGGCTTCGCGCTTCAAACGCTGGGGGGACGGAATGGGTTTGGCCTGTTTTTTCTTTTCAGTCATGATCACTTCTGGTCGTTGAACGGGTCGGAAACAAGCAGGTCAATCCGCGCGAAACATACACGATAAGGTGTCAAAATAACGGCTATCGGCAGCCGGTTTAAAAAGGTGCATATTTCGGGCTTGACCAGACGCTAGGCAGTAGCCTATAACCCGCCCGCACCGCAAGGGTTCTTGCTGCCGTAGCTCAGGGGTAGAGCACTCCCTTGGTAAGGGAGAGGTCGAGAGTTCAAATCTCTCCGGCAGCACCATTTGCCCAAAACCGGCCTGTTACAGGCTGCCGTAGCTCAGGGGTAGAGCACTCCCTTGGTAAGGGAGAGGTCGAGAGTTCAAATCTCTCCGGCAGCACCATTTTCCAGACATCATGGCTTTTAATAACATTCGATTTGATCAATCGAACGATTGTTATATTGCGTCCAGAAGGTAGCTTTTTCCTACCCCTTTAGGACAATCGGCAAATTCTTCTCCCCCCTTTTTTGCGATATTTGGCATCTGATACCCCGATAACACCTGCAAATAGCGGCATATGGTTTGCATAAACACCAGCAATTTCATTGTTTGGGAAAGGCAGAACCATGTCTGTTATCGATTCCGTTTCCAGCACATCCTATTCCGGCGCATCCAAATCAACGAACGGGACGTCCGGAAATGGCAATTCGTTCGCCGAAAATTTTGATTTCAGCGAAGAAATGTATTCCGACCCGGCAATGCGCCCCTATCTGGAACAATATTACGAAAAAGCCTATGCGCCGATGCGAGAACGGATCGCGGGCATGCGGAAAGACAACCATGAACCCGTTACGTTCACGGATTCCAACGGCAATGTCGCAACCGAACTTTCAGCTGACCAATACGAAAAAATGATTCCCAGCTTTGATAAATGGCTGGAAGTCCAACAGCAATTTTCGCCCTTCGATTTCGAGCAACAACAGGCGGCGATGCTGGAACATGCCAAACAGTCCGTCGCAACACTGGAAGCAAGAAATCCCGATTCACAGTCCGATGTCCGGGTCGTATTTTCCAACGGCAACCAGATTTTGGGATATATGGACAGTGCGGGCGGCGTTGCATCACATAGCGGCGGATATGCCTTACAGAACATCGTTCAAAAAGCCAATGATATGGGCCTGCGCGGCCAGGCCCGCCAGGATTACATCACCCGTGAGGGAACGGCACTTCTGTCAAAACAATATCCCAATCTCACCGTCAACCGATACACCGACGAAACCGCCCCGACACGGCGCGAGTTTTCACAAAAATGGTATCCCGACCACGATGTTGACCAGAGCTACGCCTCAGCCCTTGCCGATGCGCGCGACAATCTGACCAAACAACAAAGCCAGTATGACCGCATGCAATCCAACATGCGCGACATGCAGAATTTCCTGCTCGGCTTAATGGAGCAAAGTGCGGCTTAACCCCGAAGACGCAAACCGTTTTAAAACAAAACAGGCACGGCTGCATCATCCACAACCGTGCCTGAAAGATGTTTGACCGGGTAAAACCCTTAGCCATAAAATTCGCGGTACCAATCGACAAAATTGCCAATGCCGGTTTCAATCGATGTTTCGGGTTTAAAACCCACCGCATCAATCAGGGCATCAACATCGGCATAGGTGGCAGGTACGTCGCCGGGCTGCATGGGCAGCAGGTTTTTTTGTGCTTTCTGGCCCAACTTGTCTTCCAGCGTTTCGATCATGTGCATCAGCTCGACCGGGCTGTTATTGCCGATATTAAACACCCGATACGGGGCAGAACTGCTGGCCGGGTCCGGGCTCGCCGGGTTCCAGTTTGGGTTAGGTTGGGCGATGGTGGAAATGCAGCGATACACCCCTTCAACAATATCGTCGATATAGGTAAAATCGCGGCGCATTTTGCCTTGGTTGAACACATCAATCGGCCGGCCTTCCAGAATGGCCTTGGTAAACAGAAATAACGCCATATCCGGCCGCCCCCACGGGCCATAAACCGTAAAAAAGCGCAAACCCGTTGTCGGCAGGCGATAAAGATGACTGTAGGTGTGGGCCATCAATTCGTTGGCCTTTTTCGATGCGGCATACAGGCTGATGGGATGGTCAACATTGTGATGCACGGAAAAGGGCATTTCCGTGTTCATGCCATAAACCGAACTGCTGGACGCATAGACCAGATGCTTAACGCCATTATGGCGGCAGCCTTCCAGAATATTGGTAAAACCAACCAGATTGGCATCGATATAGGCATGCGGATTGGTCAGCGAATAACGCACCCCGGCCTGTGCCGCCAGATTAACGACGTAAGCCGGTTTTTCGCGTGCAAACAAATCGGCAATCCCGTCACGGTCTTCCAGATCCATCCGCACGAAACGAAAGCCTTCGCGTCCTTCAAGACGGGCCAGACGGGCTTCCTTCAGCGTGACATCGTAATAATCATTCACGTTATCAAGGCCGATAACCTTGTTGCCCTGATCAAGCAATTTGTGGCTAAGATGCGATCCGATAAAACCGGCAGCACCCGTCACGAGCACGGTCTCATCGGCAGGAATTACAAACGAACTCATATGAAATACCCTGTCTTTTCGGTCTCGCCACACAAGGAAGACGACAAATCCGGTTAATGTATAACAATATATGAGCAGACCAATGCCTGCCCTTGGGGAAGTTGCCTTCTGATCTAGCAGTGCCCCAGACAAGGTGCAAGCTTTTGCCCGCCACAGGATAACAAATGCCTGTGTTCGCCATCACAAGACTTTTTGTCAAAAATGCGTTATGGTTGCAAAATGTGAGGCTGAACATGAGACAAGAGGTTTTTAGGCGATTATGACCGTTCCTGGCGGCGTCATCACCAACGCACGCAGCGGGCATTTGGGCATTGTGCTCAATGTCCGTGAAGTTGCGCGCACGGCAAATGGCGATGTGCTGACGGAATTTGAAGCCACCGAAATCGCATCCCCTGGTAAAACCGCCACAGATGGTGGCGCATATAGCGGCATCCATGCCGAGCAAACCCGCCCGGTTCACGCCAGCACCCTGACTGCCGCGCAAGCGCGCGAAGGCGGCATTTCCAACGCGGAATATCAAAAGGCGCGCGATGCCGCCAATCATAATGGCGCAGGTGGCACCAACGACCCGGCAAAGTCACTATCGGAAATGAGTGACGCCGAAAGGGCCGAAGTCGCCCGCCTGCAGGCACGGGATTCGGCCGTAAAGCAGGAAGAAAAAGGCCACGCTGCCGCCGCAGGGCAATATGCCTCTGCCCCGCAATATCAATATACCATCGGCCCGGATGGCAAGGCTTACGCCATTGGCGGCCATGTGGATGTCAGCATCCCGCAGGGTGGCTCGGCAGATAACAATCGTTCGGCACTTGCTGCACTTCAAAATGCAGCCCTGTCGCCCAATGCCCCCTCCGGGGCGGATATGGCAGCCTTCCGTCAGGCAACCATGCTTCTGGGCGCAACGGCGTCGGCGCCATCAACGGATACCAGCAAACCCGGTTCTAAAAATGATGCTGTAAAGCAAAACGGCGAAATCCAGGCGGGCGACAGGTCGGGTCAAGTTCCAAGCCCGGATAAAAATGCCATCAAATGGCAAGAGGCTCTAAACGCCTATAACCAGACAGGAACCTCGTCTGATCGCTCAGGCGATATCTCAGAGAGCGACTCCCCTTTTTCTTCACTCACAGCATCAAGCCCAAAGTCACACAATGATCGCGGATCAATTTTCAACCAAAACGCGTAAAATCAAAATCCTGCATTTAATCCAGCCACCTGCTTGCGACCTTCCTATACTTCCACATTATTCTGATGTCGAAGAGGCTGATTTTCTTTAGGCTTATATCCTTCGTAAGTATACTGTGTCATCACTGTATAACCTGCATCCGTTTGACAGCGGTGAGGTTTTATTTAATTCTACGTGCGCACTTGGTAAAAGTGCGTTTTGGTAAAATGAACAATATTGCACCGCCAAACACTTCCCAAATGTTGCGGTGCCAGATATGTAGATGTAATGACTTTCCGCATATCAAAGAAAGAATATGGCAAATAACATGAACATCCTGCTTGCGGACGACCACGATCTTGTCAGGGATGGCATCACGTCATTTCTGCACACTGCGGCACCTGATGTCACAGTTGCCCAGGCAAAAGACTTTGCCGAGGCCCTGGCAATTGTAAATGGTGAGCAACCGATTGATCTGACCATTCTTGATCTGAACATGCCGGGCATGAACGGTCTGTCCGGGCTGACGGTCATGCGACAAAAATTCCCCGACGTTCCGGTCGTCATCCTTTCAGGGTCGGTTAAACGTAGCGATGTTTTGAACGCGCTGGAACATGGCGCATCGGGCTATCTGCCCAAAACACTCTCGGGCAAATCCCTGATCAACGCGCTGCGCCTGGTGCTTTCAGGTGAAAAATACATTCCGTCGGCTTTGCTGGAAGATGATGGCGGCACCATTCGCCCCGGCGAAATCGACCTGGATGGCCTGGAGCCTGATAACCCCCTGCGACAGCTTACCAATCGCGAACGCGAAGTTCTGGCCCTGCTGACCAAGGGCCTGTCGAACAAGGAAATCGCCAAGCAGCTCAGCGTGCGTGAAATCACCGTCAAGGTGCATCTGACCGGCATTTTCAAAAAACTGGGTGCAGCCAACCGTACCCAGGCCGTCAAAATCGCCATGCAGCTTGGCTGGGAAGCCTGATAAGCCTGTAAGCCATCCAAAAGACCAGGACCGTTGATCATACCACCCGTCAAAAAAGCAGGGACCGCACGGTGCCTGCTTTTTTTATCATATAACCCTTACATGGCCTGACAAGGCACCGACGTCCAGCAGCCTATTACCCTCCAAGATCAAGCGCCTGCACCAGTTCATCAATGATCGCGTGAAGTTCTTTTAAATCCAGCGGTTTTGCCATGACCATAACCGGGGCGTCATCGCCGGTATCGTGCGGCATTTCGGCATCGCCCGGATGCCCCGTCATGACGATCACCGGCAACATCGGGTTGCGGTCGCGCATTTGCCGGATCAACTGGTTGCCATCCATTTGCGGCATCCGAATATCGGTAATCAGAATATCCGGAGCAATCACCCCGGCAATGGCCAGGGCATCAGCCCCGTCATTGGCGGCACTTACGGCATAGCCCTGCCCCTCAAGATAGGCCGAGATGATTTCCATTGCATCAATTTCGTCATCAACCACCATGATGCGGATGTTACGCCGCCGGGCAACTTTATCCGGGTCGCTGTGATAACGCTGGCGCGAAGCGGCATCAACATCATCAGGCGCGGCAGGCTCTATTGTCTGACCGATATTTACGGCTGGCAAAATAATCTCGAAACAGGCGCCGTCCCCTTCATTGCGGGCTTCAATTTCGCCGCCCATGCCTTCGATAATCCCGTAGCTGACCGACAGGCCAAGCCCGGTCCCCTTGCCCACATCCTTGGTGGTGAAAAAGGGATGAAAAATCAGATCAATCGCATCCTGCGGGATGCCACCGCCATTATCGTTAACCGCAATGCGCAACAATTCATTTTCCGTATCAACTGTCGCCGTCACCCGGATCAAACCGCCCGCATTGCCAAAATCCTCATGGCTTTCGACAATTGCATCGCGCGAATTGGTCAACATATTGACCAAAACCTGTTCAAGCTGCACCAAACGCCCCGAAACCTGGCAGGGAATATCGGATACCACCACATCCATCGCAATTCCGGCCAGGTGGCAGTCATGCTCGACCATATTCACCGCCCGCTCGACCGCCTGCATCGGTTCAAACAATTCGAAATCATCTTCGTCCGGGCGGCTATAAACCCGCAAATGACGAATGATTTCGGCCATGCGTTCGGTCTGGCCGCTAATCAGTTCCAGTTTTTCGCACTGAAAGGCCGGGGAAACCTGATCCATTTCATATTGCAGGGCACAGGTATCGGCGGCCATGCGAATCACATTCAGGGGCTGATTCATTTCATGGGCCACCGATGCCGCCATTTCGCCCAGTGTTGCCAGTTTTGATGTCTGCACAAGCTGGCGTTCGATCTTGCGTTTTTCCGTGACATCTTCTGCCACGATCAGCATCGCCGGTGCCCCCTCATGGGTAAAGGCCATGGCAGACACTTCCAGTTCCACCGAAACACCGTCGGTTCGGCGGCACAACACGACAAAATCCGCCCGTCCATTATAGCCACGCGCATAACGATCAATATGTTCCTGGGCAATTTCGTGGCTATCGGGCAGCAACAGGTCGAAAATGCTGATACCCGTCACTGTATCGGGGTCATCAAACCCCAAAATGCTGAGCCCCTGCCGGTTGACATAGGAAATCTTCTCGCCGCTTAAAACGGCAATCAGTTCCGGTGCCAGTTCCACCAGCTTGCGATAACGTTCTTCGCTTTCCTTTAGCGCCTGTTCGGAACGGGAACGTTCAATAGCATAACGGATGGACCGCCGGATCATCCGCCCGTCGGGAAATTCCTTGGTCAGATAATCTTCGGCACCATGCTGCAAGGCATCAAATGCCAGTTCCTCGTCCTTGTGCCCGGTCAGCACGACAATCGGCACCCGGCTATCGGCATCGCGAATGCGGCTGATGGTCTGAACCCCTGAGGAATCGGGCAATGTCAGATCCAGCAATACAACGTCAAACCACTTTTCCTGACTGGGGGCGGAGAGTAATTCCATTGCGCCGGCCAGACTGGTGCGATGTTCGATGTCAAACGTTTCGCCTGCTTCTTCCAGCAGGGTCTGCACCAGAAAGGCATCACCCGGATTATCTTCGACCAGCAAAATGCGAAACCGGTTTTCGTTCATCTGTCCGACACCCCAAAGCCTCTATGCCAACCCGGTCGATACCGGTTGATCTGGTTCCAGCGCCCATCCCGACCATACCGGGGAACGACGCCATTTAGTGCGAATTTCCACAAAAACCGCAACCAATACTGGCAAAAAACGGTTGCCCTTATACGCATACATGTCAGACAACCAATATCATATTTTTCGCAAGTTATTGAAACCAGACTTTAAACCGGAACACAACCTTATCCATGCCAGCGATTGCCAGCATGGATGTCAGCTTAAATGTCAAAGGCACCATTTTGGCGGGTTATACCGCCGCAACGTCAATTACCAAACGGCCGCGCACGCCGCCCTTAAGGATTTTTTCGCCGTAAGGCACGATGTCCGACAGCTTCACGGTTTGCATGGCCTCGTCCAAGCGTTCGGCCGGAAGATCCGTTACCAACCGCTGCCAGGCCTGCACCCGCCTTTCATAGGGGCACAGGACCGAATCAATCCCGATCAGTTTGACTCCGCGCAGCAAAAAGGGAATGACGGTTGCTGGCAAATCCGCGCCACCCGCCAAACCACAGGCGGCAACAACACCATGATATTTCATCTCGGCCAACATATGGGCAAGGGTGGTGCTGCCAACACTGTCCACCGCCCCCAGCCAACGCTCGCTTAACAGCGGGCGGTTCGGGGCTTCAGCCAGGGCCGCACGATCAATAATGTCGCTTGCGCCAAGATGTTTTAAATAATCAGCATTTTCGGGCCGCCCGGTCGAGGCAACAACCCGATATCCCAAATGCGCCAAAATGGAAATGGCGACCGATCCAACACCGCCGGCGGCCCCGGTCACAAGAACCTCCCCGTCCTGGTCAGGTGAAACACCCTGCTCTTCAAGGGCCATCACAGCCAACATCGCGGTAAAACCCGCTGTGCCAATGGCCATTGCCTGTGAAGTGCTCAGGCCCTCGGGCAATGGCACAAGCCAATCGGCATTAACCCGTGCCATTTGGGCATATCCCCCCCAATGACTTTCCCCAACCCGCCAGCCTGTGAGAATAACATGGTCGCCCGGTTTATAGCGCGGGTCGGCAGTTTCAACCACTTCGCCCGCAAAATCCACGCCGGGCACATGCGGGTATTTTCGCGCCAGCCGCCCCCGCCCGTTAAGGATCATGCCATCCTTGTAATTCAGCGTGCTGTGGGCAACACGCACCAGCACGTCACCTTCCGGCAGGTCATGGATGGAAAGGTCTTTGAATTCCGGCAAAACTGTCTTGCCGTCTTGCGCTGTGTCCAAAACCAGCGCCCGAAACGTCTCGTTCATCATTACCTCCCGAAAAAATGTTATCGCAGGAAGGTAGGAACCGCGGGTAATGTTTGTCAAATGCCCGGGCCGTCAATTCGACTTGTTGACAAAGACAGGCATCACAAAATCTGCGAAACGCCAGATCAGCTATTTTTCATGTCGTCCTGAATGGTCGGTGGCAATACCCGCCAGGAAAACCAGCCCAGCAAGGGCACAATGACCAGATCATCCAGCCAGCCAATCCCCACCATAAAATCCGGGATCAAATCAACCGGGCTGATCAGATAAACCAGCCCTGCCAATAACAGGGCCTTGCTTTTAAGCGGCACATCGCGCCTAAAAAGCCCTCTGATCAGGTTGGGTATAATCGCCAGTCCACCTCGTGCCACTGCAAGCCCCGGCCCAGTTTAAGACAGTTGTTGTTTTCTTTATTTAACCTGAAAATCCGCCGCAACCAGATCAGGTGAGGCATTTTTCTGCACATCAGAAGGTGCCCGTTTGACCACCATCATTTCACATCCGGCAAGGCACGCCTGGCTGGATGAACGATGCAATTTGTCAAAATTATACATCGGCGTTCCGCTCGACAGGCTGATCGTCGGACTATTGGCCGGATCATGCAGAATATTCCCTGCCGCCAGCAAAGACATCGTTGCCGCAAAAACCAGAATACCACCCAAGGCGAAATGCTCTACCCACGACATTATTGTGTCCTCCGGTCGTGCTTTTTAACAAAATATTACCTTCTGAACACCTGCCTGAGCGAAAGGTTCCCGCACAGGGTTCATATAAGTTATATTTCAAAAACAACGCCTTGGATCACCATACCTATGTCTAGAGATATATCTCTTTTTGGATAATTCCAAACAGGGATCACAAAATGCCTTAACGAATTTAAAATGCCTCAGGGGATCAGATTGGCAAATGCCTTCGCGGCTTCTTTCCAGCCCCAATTTCGCTGCGATGCCAGTGCAGCCTGATGCAGCGATAACCAAAGGGTATCATCATTCAGGATGTCAGCTGTTTTCCGAGCAAATACATCATCATCATTCGCCACAAAACCCGTTATGCCATCGACAATGCGTTCGGAAACACACCCCACGTCCTGAATAACACAAGGAATACCCATCGCCTGCGCCTCACCCAACGCCAGACAAAATGTTTCACCAACATCACCGCGATAAGGCATGACGCGTGCTTGCTGCATTTCGTCAAACAATTGGGCTTTGGGAACCGGTCCACGCAAAACAACCCCGCAATGGGCCAAACTTTGTGCATGGTCCAAAATGGCTTTCATTTTCTGCGCTTTACGATCCCCTGTCGAACCATATGTTTGGGGTCCGGCAAAAATATGCAGCTCTGCCTCCGGAGCCAGAGGATGAATCCTTTCTGCCCAGACATCGACCAGCCAATCCAGAGAACGCAACGGATTGGATGCAAAAATCGCCTTTTTTACGCGCGGTTCATGTGAAACCCTGGCAGTTAGAAACTTGTCCTCAATGCCAAGAGGGACAATAATTTTTTCACCGCAGGGAATCCAGCCCGGCATCGTCGATAAATGATGTGCCCCGGAAAAAACAATTGCGGGACGCACCCACATCAAACGCCACAAAAAACGCCATTTCCTGAGAAAACCAGCGGGATTGTGTATCCAGAACACCGTTCTTCCCGCATGCGGCATTTTGGTAATCAGCTTGTCTCCGCGATTGGCAATGTATAAATCTACCTCGGCAGGAAACTCCTGATCAACCGGCTGCCAATTCACACCATTGCGGCTATGTGGCGCTTCGCAGCGATTACAAATCGTCACGTCATGCCCTAAGGCTGCCATGCTCTCCGCCAACGAAATAACGGCAGTTTCTGCACCGCCTAATGCCTGCTTGTCCAGCGTATAGGCGTCAAAAGCAATGCCATCATCTGCCAGTACAATTTTCGCCATGACGTCAATTATCCTCGTAGCGAGCCTTGAGATAGGAAATCATCGGAAATAGTGCCGCACAAATTGCAACCATAAATCCCATACCGCCTTCCTTGTATCCCTTCCGGCGAACATAGCATTTGAAAAACCGGGAAAACATGCGACGCAAATTATTGGAAAAACTACCAATTTTCCCGCTATCGCGTAAATCTGCAGCACGCGCGGTACTATAGCTGTCAAGCCGCCGGATCATGTCGGAAATATTGCGATCAACATAATGGCGGACACGGTGCTGAAGCTCGAACCCTTTTCGCCCGGCAAAGGTCACAGCGGGATGAACGCGCTGTGGCCCCCAATGCTTTACCCCACGCCGAAACAGGCCTGCATAACCCGGCTTGCCAAAGGATGCCCCCCAACCGTGACGAACCAGCCGATCACCGATATAATTATCAACCAGCAACTGATGATAATCATACGGGCTCGATGCAATAACTTTCCGTATCTCGCTTGCCAGTTCAGCCGAAACATGTTCATCGGCGTCAACTTCAAGGATCCAGTCACCGCTTGCCTGGGCAAGGGCAAAATTTCGCCTCTCCCCCTCGATCATCCAGCTTCCCGTAAAGGTGCGTGCACCGGCGTCACTGGCAATCTGTTCAGTCCGGTCCGTGCATTTGTCGCACACAACGATGATCTCATCGGCAAAGGCAACATGTGCCAGGCACGATGCCAGCCTGTTTTCCTCGTTATGGGCTACAATCACCACCGACAACTGTATATCATCGGTAACGTTCGTTTGCTGCCCTATTTCGGAATTGGACGTCTTCATCCACCACGTCCTTCACGCTTCAGCAAACCTTCAATTGCAAAAAGAACTTTTTCAACACTCAGGTCGTACATTTCACTATTTGATGATTTGTAATCCGCTGTTGACCATATTTCATCATAACTGCGGTCTGTTCGGACAAAGGCTGTTTTCTCTCCAAACGGGCCATAATTTTCAACACGGGACGGGCCAAACAAACCCAAGGTCGGTATGGCCGCCGCAGCCGCCATGTGCATCAAACCCGAATCATTGCCCACATATAAATCAGATGCCGTAAGACAGGCCTGCACCGTTAAAAGGGATCTCTCGCCAAACAGCGAGGTAATATCGCCATCTGCAATACTCTCGATCACCGGCATCGCAGCTTCCCGTTCATTGGGGGCGCCGGCAACAATAACATGTGCATTTGGTAGCAAACCGTCCGCAGCACGCAAGCACGCAACCAATTCAACAAAGCGTTCTACCGGCCACATCTTTCCCGGCCAGTTCGCCGTTGGTCCCACCGCCAAAATGGGTCTTTCATCCTGCGGCAACAATTCACGGGCTTCGTCGATATGTTTCTGATCAAGCCATATTTTGGGTCGCAGCGGCGGGTTCACACCAATCAACCGGCCAAGCTGTTCAACACGGTGCATACTGTCATCATTGCCCGACAGCACAATGCGTTTGCGACCGGGCAGGACATAGGCCGTGGCACTGCCGCGTAAATCAATGATCACGTCCCACCAGTTCGTCACCACCGATTTCCACAAATGCAACCAATGTCCGCCGCGTTTTTGTTTGGGCATGCGAATGATGCGTTCAAGGTTGGGAACGGCTTCAAAAATTGGCGCGGCAACCGGGCCGCAGGCAACGGTAATGCGCAGTTCCGGGCGCGTTTCAACAAAATGGCGCAAAACCGATGTTGATAAAACCGCATCCCCCAGCCGGTTCGATGTAATAAACAGCAGGCGCACGCTTAGAGTTTCTCCAGATCGGCCGCAACATTCAGCCATTCACGCCGCCCATTGCGGGCAGCCTCCGACTGGCCGGCAAAAAAGGCATCATCCCCCAGCATTTGCGCCACCAGATTGCCATAGGCCGCCGCATCGGGCACGATATAGCCATTTCGCCCATTTTCAACGCGGGCATTGGCAACGCCACCAAACGAAACCACCGGCGTTCCCGCCGCCAGGGCATCGCATAGCCACATTCCGGCGTGATCATCCCGGTTTTTCACCGCACCATGATGCAAAAATACCCGCGCCTTTGCCATGCGGGTTGCCATTTCCTGTTCGCTTAACGGCATGCACACCCGCACACCATCACTTAAGGCATCGCGCACCAGATTAACCAGCGCATCGGGCACATCACTTTCCTGCCCGGCCAGCGCATTGGCAAGGGCGGTCGAATAAATTTCCAGTCGAGCATCGGCCGGTTTAACGGCAATTTCTTCAGACCAGACCCGTACAATGTCAGCCAAACCATCATTCCAGCCTGCAACCGTGACCGCAACTGGTTCACGATCAGTAACCGCGATATGCTCATTCCCTGCTGCAACAAAGGCCGGACAGGCACCGGGCGCAATCAGGCGGGGCACAAAACCCAGATCATTGTGATATTTTTCCTGCTGCGCCGGATCGGTAAAAATCAGCCGGGCGAGACTGCTCAGCAGCGCCATACGGCAGGCATTGTCATCCAGCCGCGCCAAACCGCCATCATACCACAGCCAGCGTTGCCCCTCATTCGCCACCGGACGGGTATCGAGCAAGAGCGGGTCCCGCCATGCCAGAATACGGTCGGGCAGCGCATCGCCAAAGGCGGGGGTATCATCGTTCGCCAGCAAATCCCAACGCACCCCGTTATGCGTGGTGCACGCACCATCGGCACGCCGGGCGACCACCTCGTGCCCACGGGCGGCAAAGGCCTCGGCCAGCGCGATAAATCCCCGCTGGCGCGCGCCAAGGGGACGAGATACAACATCATCCGGGTCAAACCCGATGGAACGGTCAAGCATCAATATTTTCATAGCTGGGTTTTATCGCGTTGTTGGCGGTTAATGAAGGCTTTTCTCTCAGACTTCGCACTGCGGCACATAGAACAGCAAGACCACGTTAGGCCAAAACATCGCCGATGAAACAGGCGGACGGACCTTGCCAAACGCGTCGCTTTGCCCCACATTTCGCCAACGAATTCCGACATTACGGAGCCACCCTGGAAATGAGCGAAACTTTATATACCCCCCTGCCCGACCGCGCCGTGATCCGCGTTAGTGGCCCTGATCGCGTCGATTTTCTGCAAGGGCTTGTGTCAAACAATGTCGAAAAAATCAGCCGGGAGCAATCGGGTTATGGTGCCCTGTTAACCCCGCAGGGCAAATTTCTGTATGATTTTTTCATGTATTATCAGGATGAAGACAGCCTGCTGATCGAATGCGAAGGCGGGGAACGGGCCGAAAGCCTGTTTAAAAAGCTGCGCATGTATAAATTGCGCGCCAAGGTCGAACTGACCGATGTCAGCGAAGATTACAATGTGTTTGCTGTTTTCGGCGACACAGCCCTGGCCTCCCTTGCCCTGCCACAACAGGCCGGTGCAACCGCCCCCTTTGGCAAAGGCATCAAGGCCGTCGACCCGCGTTTGGTGGCAATGGGATGCCGGATATTGTTACCAACCGGCGAAGAATCCGCCCTGGCAGGCATCGGCGCAACCCAAAGCACGCCAGACGCCTATCACGCGCTGCGCGTCCGCCTGGGCCTGCCCAATGGCAGCGAGGAGCTTGAGGTCGATAAAGCCATTTTGCTGGAAAACGGGTTCGAGGAGTTGAACGGCGTTGATTTCAAAAAAGGCTGCTATATGGGCCAGGAATTAACCGCACGGACCAAATATCGCGGACTGGTGCGCAAACGCCTGCTGCCCATCAAAATTGACGGCCCCACACCGGAAATTGGCAGCATCATCATGAATGATGACCGCGAAGCAGGCACCATCAAAAGCATCCACGGCACAGCCGGGCTGGCGATGATCCGCCTCGAACGCATTTCAGACGGTGCCAGCTTAAAAGCCGGGGATGCAACCATCACCGTCAAAGTACCCGATTGGGTGCAATTGCCCGCCGCTGAATAAGCAATGGTTACGTAATTACGATTTATCCCCCGAATGACATATTCGGGGGATTTTGCGTTTAAAACGATAATTTATGCCGCTGCAATATCAAGAAGGGACGCCGCATCCAAATCCCCTAGTGCCAATCGGGCATTTAAGCGTTGCGCCCCTTTTCCCGCCGCGAACCATGGCTTTGCATGATCGATATCGAAGCGCGCACCGGGTTTTTCCGTTAGCTGTTGCGTAAGAACGCCAAATATTTCCGTGACGCGATAAAGCCCGTGCGTTACCGGCTGTGGCATAGGGCGTTTTTGTAAAGACTGGCGTTTAATTTGCAGTCGCCCGGCCACATCGGCCAAGCTTACCAGATCAGGGCGAACTTCACGCAACCATGAACCTGCTGGCAGGTGCGGCAATATTGCACGCGCGGCCTGGCGAATGACAGTTTCGGCGTCCTCGCCCTCGCATTCCAGCGAAGCGGCTAAAAGTCCAGGCTGCCCTGTTCCAATTACGGCGTCGTCAAAGCCTGCGACATAGATGCAATCAGCAAGAGCAAACGCATCATGCGTGCTGCCTTCAGGAAGGGAAAAAACAAGATCAAATTCAAACAATTCCATCATCTTTTTCCTTTTCATCTCGCAGGTAAATACAGCTCGAAGCCTTGTTTTCAAGTTTCGCCGCGTGGCTTGCGGGGTTTTGCGGTGTAGAGGAGATTGACATCTGACAGAACTCACCACACCGGCAATCTCGATCATTATTAGGGCATCGTAAAAGACCCCACGCATGTCCGCTGCTATGGCGGACTTCAACAACCCAACCAATGGATTCCAGATGTGACAAAACCTTTTCCACATCTTTTTTAGGATGTCGTTTCCTGCTCACACTGATACTCCCCGCCAAAGAAGTTGTCAACCGACAACTTCTTCAAAGTAAAACCTGAAATCGAAAAATGCCCACCCCGATCCCTTATAAGGATCAAGGCGGGCATCAATCAATACAGTCGTCAAAGCGAACCATACCAGCGGGGCGTTATTTCTTCAAAGCGGCCTGTGCTGCGGCCAATCGTGCAATTGGCACCCGGTAAGGCGAGCAGGAAACGTAATCAAGGCCCTGTGCTTCGCAGAACGCAATTGATGACGGGTCGCCGCCATGTTCGCCGCAAATGCCCAGTTTGATATCCGGGCGGGTTTTGCGGCCACGTTCGGCCGCCAGGCTGATCAGCTCGCCAACCCCTTCCTGATCGAGCGATACAAACGGGTCGCCTGCGAAAATGTCCTTGGCGATGTAAGTATCAAGGAAGCGCGAAGCATCGTCACGCGACAGACCAAAGGTGGTTTGGGTCAAATCGTTGGTGCCAAAGCTGAAAAATTCGGCTTCCTCGGCGATGTCACCCGCGCGCAGGGCGGCACGCGGCAGCTCGATCATGGTGCCGACAAGATAGGTCAATTTTGCCGATTGTTCGGTTTCCACTTCGCCCGCCACCTTGATGATCGCGGCCTTCAGGATTTCGAGTTCCTTTTTGCCCACCACCAGCGGGATCATGATTTCCGGAATAACAGGATCACCCCCATCCTTTGAAACCTCGATGGCGGCTTCAAAAATGGCGCGGGCCTGCATTTCGTAAATTTCCGGATAGCTGATACCCAGGCGGCAACCGCGGTGCCCCAGCATCGGGTTGGCTTCGGCCAGATCCAGCAACCGGCGACGCACGATGCTTTCAGAAACATCGGCAGCCTTGGCCACCTCGGCAATTTCGTTGTCGCCATGCGGCAGGAATTCGTGCAGTGGCGGGTCCAAAAGGCGGATCGTCACCGGCAGCCCGTTCATGATGCGGAACAGGTCAATAAAGTCCTGGCGCTGATAGGGCAGCAGTTTGGCCAATGCACTGCGGCGGCCTGCTTCGGTTTCGGCCAAAATCATTTCCCGCATGGAAATGATACGTGCCGGATCAAAGAACATATGTTCCGTGCGGCACAGGCCAATCCCCTCGGCCCCGAAACCACGCGCGGTTTCAGCATCTTCCGGGGTTTCGGCATTGGTGCGCACCTTCAGGCGACGCACATCATCGGCCCATTCCATCAATTGCGAAAAATCGCCCGACAAATCCGGTTTCAGGGTGGCAACTTCACCCAGCATCACTTCGCCCGTGCCACCATCAATGGTGATCACGTCACCTTCTTTCAACATCACGCCACCAGCATTCATGGTACCGCCGCGATAATCGATTTTAATGGCACCGGCACCGCAGACACAAGGCTTTCCCATGCCGCGCGCGACAACGGCGGCGTGGCTGGTCATGCCGCCACGCGCGGTCAAAATGCCTTCGGCCGCGTGCATGCCGGCAATGTCTTCCGGGCTGGTTTCAATGCGAACCAACACAACCTTGCGGCCCTTGTTATGAACCCAGTCCTCGGCCGTTTCTGCCGAGAACACCAACTGGCCCGATGCCGCACCGGGCGACGCCGGCAGGCCCATGCCAATCACCTGCTTTTCAGCATTGGGGTCCAGGGTCGGGTGCAAAAGCTGGTCAAGCTGGGCGGGGTCAACACGTTTAAGCGCATCTTCCCGGCTGATCACCCCATCCTGGGACATTTCTACGGCAATGCGCAGGGCTGCCTTGGCCGTCCGCTTGCCCGAACGGGTTTGCAGCATATAAAGACGGTTGGCCTCGACGGTGAATTCCATGTCCTGCATGTCGCGATAATGGGATTCAAGCTTGTCGCGCACAGCAACCAGGTCAGCAAAAACCGCCGGCATGGCTTCTTCCATCGACAATAGGTCGGAACCGCTTTCTTCGCGTTCAATTTTGGTCAACGGGGCGGGGGTACGGATACCCGCCACCACGTCTTCGCCCTGGGCATTGATCAGATATTCACCGTAAAAACGGTTTTCCCCGGTCGATGGATTACGCGAGAAGCAAACGCCCGTTGCGCAGTCATCGCCCATATTGCCAAAGACCATCGCCTGAACATTCACCGCCGTGCCCCAGCTTGCCGGAATGTTGTGAAGGCGGCGATAGGTATTGGCACGCGCATTCATCCAGCTGCCAAAAACGGCACCAATCGCGCCCCAAAGCTGTTCACGCGGGTCCTGCGGGAACGGGCGGCCCAGTTCTTCGGCGACCTTGGCCTTGAAACCTTGCACAATGGCCTGCCAGTCATCGGCGGACATTTCAGTATCAAGGACATAGCCCTTGTCTTCCTTGTGAATCTCAAGGATTTCTTCAAAATTGTAGTGGTCAACGCCCAGAACAACGTCACCATACATCTGAATGAAACGGCGATAGCTGTCATACGCAAAACGGCGATCCCCAGAGACCGCCGCCAAACCTTCAACCGTATCGTCATTCAGGCCCAAATTCAGAACCGTATCCATCATGCCCGGCATCGAGGCACGCGCACCAGAGCGTACCGACACCAGCAAAGGATCGGCGGCATTGCCAAATTGGCGCCCGACCAGACTTTCCACAGCAGCAAGGGCTGCCTCGACCTCATCATTCAGATCGGCCGGGTAATTGCGGTCGTTTTCATAAAACGCCGTGCAGACCTCGGTCGTGATGGTAAAACCTGGTGGAACCGGAAGCCCGAGATTGGACATTTCGGCAAGGTTTGCCCCCTTGCCCCCCAAAAGTTCGCGCATATCCGAACGTCCTTCGGCACTACCGCCGCCGAAGCCGTACACCCATTTGGTCATCTTGCCTGTTCCTCATCTGGCATTGGTGATTTTATCCGCAGCCTTATTCACGATTCGATCTTTGAAAAATCGGCAATGTCGTGCATCGCCGTACGGATCTGGGCGAGAAGCTTCAAACGGTTGGCCCGTTCATCGGCATTGTCGCTATTGACCGTTACTTTTTCAAAGAATGCGTCAACCGGCCCGCGCAACTCTGCAAAACCGGCCATCGCCGCGGCATAATTCTCGTCCCGAAGCAGGGGCAAAGCCTTATGCCGGACGTCGATGAGCGCCTGATACAAACGGCGTTCCTCATCCAGGGACAGAAGCGCGACATCGACTGTCGCGTCATAGGACGTGTCGTCCTTTTTCTCTTCGATCCGCAAAATGTTGGAAGCACGTTTATAGCCAGCCATAAGGTTAACGCCGCTTTCGCCCGATACAAAATCGGCAAGCGCATCAACCCGGGCCAGCAGGCGTACAAGATCGTCCTCGCCATCCAGGGCAAACACGGCAGACACCAAATCATGGCGCACGCCCTGTTCACGCAGATGAACTTTCAAACGGTCCGCAAAGAAGGCAAGAAGTTCTTCCACGGCCGCATCCCGGCGAATAGACGCCGGGTATTGAGACACCGCATGGGCAAACAAGCGCCGCAGCGGCAAGCGCAGGCCGTTTTCCAGCACCAGGCGAATAACGCCCAAAGCCGCACGACGCAGCGCAAACGGGTCTTTCGACCCGGTGGGTTTTTCATCAATGGCAAAGAAACCGGCAAGGGTATCAAGTTTCTCGGCCAGGGCCACAGCGACCGAAACCGGGGCTGTCGGGCAAGTGTCAGACGGACCAGCCGGAGCGTAATGCTCGGCAATGGCCTGGGCGACTTCGGGTTTTTCGCCGTCATTTTCGGCGTAATATTTGCCCATCAGGCCCTGAAGTTCGGTAAATTCAAACACCATGTTTGAAACCAGGTCCGCCTTGGCAATTTCTGCCGCGCGGTCGGCCAGTTTCACATCACAACCCGGAATGGCCGATGAAACTTCGCGGGCCAGTCCACGCATGCGCAACACGCGCTCGGCCACCGTGCCCAACTTGGCATGGAACACAATGGTTTCCAGTTTCGGCAGGCGGGATTCCAGCGTTACCTTGCGGTCCTGATCCCAGAAGAATTTGGCATCATGCAGTCGGGCGCGCAAAACACGTTCGTTCCCGGCAATGATCTGGGCGTTGTGGTCCATTGTCACCATATTGGAAATGGTAATGAACCGTGCAGCAAGTTTGCCACTGGCCTCTTCAAGAACAAAATATTTCTGATGTTCGCGCATCGAGGTTTCCAAAACCTCGCGCGGCACATCCATAAAATGGTCGTCAATTTTGCCCATCACCGGAACCGGCCACTCAACCAGCCCACAAACTTCATCCAGCAGGCCCGGGTCATCGACCAGTTTCAAACCGGCATCATCGGCAATCTTGCGGCAGCCTTCGGCGATGACGCTTTTGCGTTCTTCGCGGTCCAGCATCACCTTGGCAAAATTCAGCTTGGCCTTATATTCCGCTGCGTTTTTAACACTAAACGGCGCTGGTGCCAGGAAACGGTGGCCGCTGGTTACATCACCAGCCGTAACCACACCATAGCTGACCGGCACCACATTGCCATCAAACAGGCACAGAATACGGTCAAGCTGGCGCACCCAGCGCACCTTGTGATCAGCCCAGCGCATCGACTTTGGCCAGGGCAGCTTGTTCATCGCATCTTCAATGATGTCTTTAATCACGACCGAGGCCGCACGCCCCTTCTGTTCGACAATCGCAAACAGGAACACACCTTTGGGCGTTTCGCGCTTTTCACACTGTTCCAGCGTCACGCCATTGCCGGTCAAAAAGCCGTTAATTGCCTTTTCCGGCGCATCGGCGCGCGGACCGCGGCGTTCTTCGCGCAGGTCAGGCTGTTTGTCGGGCAGGCCATCAATAATCAAAGTCAGGCGACGCGGGGTCACAAGGCTTTCAACCTTATCAAAGCCAAGGTCAGCAGCCTTCAGGCCATCCGTCACCAGCTTTTCAAGGTCGGCACTGGCACGCGCCTGCATACGGGCCGGAATTTCTTCGGAAAACAGTTCAAGCAGGAGTTCGGCCATGTCTTATGCCCCCTCTTTCAAATGCCCGCGCGACCGAAGCCACGCTTCGCAGCAGGATTTGGACATCTCGCGCACACGACCGATATAAGCGGCACGTTCGGTAACGGAAATCACACCGCGCGCATCAAGCAGGTTAAAGATATGGCTGGCCTTCATGGCCTGTTCATAAGCTGGAAGAGCAAGGCCGCGTTCAATATTCACCGCACATTCTGCTTGCGCATCCTTGAAATGGCGAAACAGCATTTCGGTATTGGCGACCTCGAAATTATAGGTCGATTGTTCCTTTTCATTTTGCAGGAACACATCGCCATAGGAAACGCCATTGCCGTTATAATCAAGGTCGTAAACGTTTTCGACACCCTGAATATACATCGCCAGGCGTTCCAGGCCGTAGGTCAGCTCGACCGGGACCGGGTCACATTCAAAACCACCAACCTGCTGGAAATAGGTAAACTGGGTGACTTCCATGCCATCGAGCCACACTTCCCAGCCCAGGCCCCAAGCCCCCAAAGTCGGGCTTTCCCAGTCATCCTCGACAAAGCGAATGTCGTGCGCCATCGGGTCAATACCCAGATGCGCCAGCGACCCCAGATAAAGATCCTGCGCATTGGCAGGCGACGGCTTCATCAAGACCTGAAACTGGTAA
This sequence comes from Thalassospira sp. TSL5-1, assembly GCF_001907695.1. Lineage (NCBI taxonomy): Bacteria > Pseudomonadati > Pseudomonadota > Alphaproteobacteria > Rhodospirillales > Thalassospiraceae > Thalassospira > Thalassospira sp. TSL5-1. Next base: position 1,354,785 of record NZ_KV880638.1, on the reverse strand, counting down.
TAATGCTGCAAACGGTTGGGATTTTCACCATAACGGCCATCGGTTGGGCGGCGCGACGGCTGCACATAGGCTGCATTCCAGCTTTCCGGGCCCAACGCGCGCAGGGTGGTTGCGGTATGAAACGTACCGGCGCCAACTTCAAGGTCATAGGGCTGAAGAATGACACATCCCTGGTCAGCCCAATAGCTTTGCAGTCGAAGAATGATTTCCTGAAACGAAGGAGGACGTTGCGACCCGTCGAGCGCCATTGCGCGTACTCTCTGCTTAAATTGTCATCAAAAGAAATTTTAGTGCGGCAAGCTAACGCCCCGTCCGGTCCGGGTCAAGAAGGCAAAAGCCCTTACATTGGCCCTCAAATCGCCGCCTGGGCACATTAGCCGATGACACTATCCTGTCTGCTTCAACACTTACTGCATCTTTGCCTTTTTGTGCACCTGCAAAATACGGTATCAGCACTGCAAAATAAAAAGACCGGGCTGTTTGGGTAAACAGCCCGGTCAATCCGGCAATTTCAAGAAAACCAGAACCGCAATCAGGCGGATTTGACGTTATCGAGGAACTTGCTGACGATATTGCGCATTTTTTCGGCTTCGACCGAAAGTTCCGAAGATGCCTGCAAAACGTCCTTCGCAACCTCACCCGTACCCTGGATCACATTTGTCACCTCATAGATGTTACTATTGACATCCTGGGTGCCCCGGGCAGCTTCTTCAACGTTACGGGCAATCTCACCCGTTGCCACTTGCTGCTCCTCGATGGAAGCGGCAATGCTGCTGGCAATTTCGTTCACTTTCTCGATGATCTGAGCAATACCGGCAATCGCTTCGACGGCTTCGTCAGTTGCGTTGCGGGTCGCGGCAATCTGCTCGCCAATATCGGCTGTTGCCCGTGCAGTCTGGTTGGCAAGATTTTTAACCTCGCTTGCCACCACGGCAAAACCCTTGCCTGCCTCACCCGCGCGGGCGGCTTCGATGGTCGCGTTCAGGGCCAGCAAATTGGTCTGGCTGGCAATATCGTTAATCAGGTTAACGACTTCGCCGATCTTGACGGCGGATTGCTGCAAATTACCGACAATACGGCCCGTATGCCCGGCCTGCTCCACCGCATTTTTAGAAACTGCAGCGGCCTGTGCGACCTCGTTGGCAATCTGGGAAATCGACGCAGAAAGCTCTTCGGCTGCGGATGCAACCGTCTGCACGTTACCAGTCGCCTGGGTCGCGGCAGAGGCAACGGTCGATGCCTGATGCGATGCCTGATCCGATTGTGACGACAGCGACTTTGCGTTGGACTGAAGCTCGGTCGCGGCAGAGGCAACAGCGGCAATCGTCATGCCTGCTTCACGGTCAAATGCGTTGGTCAGCCCTTCAATACGCTCGGCACGCTGGCTGCGCAGGCGACTTTGTTCTTCTTCCTGCTTGGCCAGGCGTTCGGCCTCGATCATATTGTCGCGGAACACCTGAACGGCTGCTGCCATTTCGCCAATCTCGTCCCTGCGTTCAATACCGGGGATCTGAACACTTTTATCCCCTGAAGCCAACCGCGACATGGTGCTTGTCATATTCACGATTGGCGTAGCAATACCGCGCGACAACAGGAACGAAAACCCGATTGTCAGCAACGAAACAACCGCCGCCACACTTATCATCAACATGCGCGACCAGAAATATTCCTGATCACCCCGGGCAGAAGCATCTTCGCCCCCTTGCTGGTTAAGCTGCACAAGTTGCTGAAGAATATCGCGAATTTTAACAATAATTTGTTCGCCCTTCCCCAGCACCATATCGCGCGCCTGCGCATTCTGGTTATTATTGGAAAGCACAACAATTTGGTCCCACAAACCGTTGTACTGATCCAGTAACGCACTTGCCTCTTGCCACAACGCCCGTTCGTCTTCCGACGAAATCAGCTTCTCGTAAGTTTTGGCTTGGCCTGCTTCCTGCTCAAGCTGATGGCCGATATCACGTTCAAATTCAGTCATTTTGTCTGCATTATCAGACAACACATGCGCCAACTGGAAGATGCGCACCTTGTTTACGCTGTCATTGATGTCGTTAATCGCCGAGATGCTGGGCAGCCAGTTAACCGCGATTTCGGTCGAGGTCTCGTTAATCGCCTGCATCTTGAAAACGGCGAATACGCTGGTGAAAATATTCAGCAAAAGCATCACCCCGAAGGCAAGCATCAGCTTTCGCGAAATCTTGAGATTGGAAACAACTTCCATATGTGCCTCATCGTGTTTTTACCGGGCTTCTCAGCACGATATTAACCAGGACACAGGTCGTCCTCCCCCCCAATCCCCTTAAATGACGACGTCACTTAAGCGCATGATTCAGAGGCCTGACGGCAATGGCCGGGCGGTTAAAATCCTGTGTTGTGCAATGGCTGCTACATAAAACCTATACGTAGAGCGCAAAAGGTAACATTGTTAGCATCTATTGTTTAGTCAATAGTATAGATAACAATTTACTGCAGCACTATCTAGCTATCCCTTTGGATGAGGGGGATATCAGCATATTTCGCAATCTGGCGAACGTGATAGACGGGGAAAAAGCGAGAACTGCAGAGACAGGCAAAACCCGAAACCCGCAGAAAAAACAGCTGGAATTAGTCCTGACAGCGATGAGACAGGCCTTCGGCATGATAAACGCCGCAATGCGGGCATTTTTCCATATCCTGGGCTGCAGGCTGTCGATTATTGCCGGTTTGACGGTTCCGGCCACGTTCGGCGCGGTTATTAGCTGCATCGCGGGTATTCTGGCCTGCATTTTTCCGCCCGAAAAACCGTGACAGTTGCCACACGACGACAATGACAAGGGCCGTAAACAGAATTTGTGACAGACTGAGCATCAACATCCCCGCGATAAGTATTTATCAAAACATTCCGGGCTGGCAGCGTTTCGGCAGTGTTATAATCAATTCATCCGGTTTTAGAAACCGGGCAGTTGTGCCGGTTTGCGCAACAGACTGTCGATTTCGGGCAAATACTGACCGGCCTCGTCATGCAAAACCAGGCCTTTGCGCATTTTCAATGGTGATGAAACCCCCTTGCGCGCCGACACAATCACCCGCAAGGGCGCATCGGCGCTGGCCTTGCTCCAGATCGGATAAACCGTCATATCCCCGGCCCGGCCATACAGCAAACCAATAATTCGGTCCAAATGATCCGCACGATGTACCAGCGTTACCCGCCCTTTCTGGCGCACCATCTTGAGGCAAAAGCCAATCCAGGCGGCAAGGTCGGCACTGCCTTCCTGGTGGGCAGTAGCCCGGCTTTGATTGGCTGGCCGTGTTCCCCCGGCATAATAGGGCGGATTGGAAATAACCTGGTCAAAACTTTCGGCGCTCAGCGGCAATTGCCGGTCATTAATATCGCCATGCAGGGCATGAACCCGGCCTTCAAAACCATTTTCAACAATATTGCGGCAAAACAAGGCAAACAGGTCGTCTTGCAATTCCACCCCGGTAACAAGGGCATCGTCAATACGGCGCGCCACACAAAGCCCGGCGGACCCAACGGCAGCCCCAACATCAAGAATTTTTCGATCCCGCTGCCCGCCAACCTGCACCGATGCCGCCAGCAAAACCGCGTCAACCGCCGCCCGATAGCCATCCACCGGCTGTTTTAAAATAACCGCACCGCCCTGCAAAAAATCATGGCTGATTCTGTCCTCGGGAAAGCGCGGCACAATCAGTTTATCGTACAAGGCATGTTGGTTACAGGTTGGCTCTGGCAAGGGTGCTGTATCGGTCATATCGGGGTCATGAATGGGCTAATGGATGGTCACGGGGCAAAATGCCAAGAACAATGAAACGGCATCACGGTAAATATAACCGGTGGGATGACAGGAAATATAACCTGCCTGTTACCCCGGCAGATCATCCTTGCCAATCCCTTCTTCAACATCGCCGCCGTGCGACGGTGTCTCGCGCCCCAAATCACGGCGGGCAATTTCCAAAGCATAGCGGGCACGGCTTTCATCGTCGGGTGTCACCATCAAACGACGCGGCAAAGCCCCAATAGATCCATCCAGAATAGAGGCATGAAAATCAAAAATCAGGCTTTCAATCCCCTCGTCAGCCAGAATGGACTGGACCCAGCTGAGTTCAACCGGATCATTGCTGCGCATCAGTTCGATCATATTGGACGGCTTCCCCTGAAAATTCATACCGCTGGAATGCGAATTTATCATTATGACCATAGCATATAATTGTTCAATGCGTCAGAAAGCGGTATTGATTTGTCCACTTGACCGTCAATACCCGGCGTCATTATGTTGGGCCACAGTCAGGGACCGTTATTTTTAGGGTGCCTGATCTCATTATGAAACCAGCGTCGCCTGCCCGATCCCCCGGGTATGCCGCATGAATTGTTTCGGAAAAGAGCGTGAATAACACTGCACCGCAGCACACCATACAGCCCAGTCTCGATTCCCTGGTCAACCTTGTTGATGCCGACATGAAACGGGTTAATCAGGTGATTATCGACAACATGCACAGCGATGTTGCCCTGATCCCGCAACTTGCCAGCCATCTGGTTGCCGCAGGCGGCAAACGCATGCGCCCGATGCTGACTTTGGCCTCCGCCCGCCTGTGCGGGTATGAAGAGGGCGATTCAGCGGTCAATATGGCAGCCTGTGTTGAATTCATTCACACCGCCACCCTGCTTCATGACGATGTCGTCGATGAAAGCCTGTTGCGGCGCGGGCAGGAATCCGCCAATGCGCTGTTTGGCAACGAAGCCAGCGTTCTGGTCGGTGACTTTCTGTTTGCTCGCTCTTTCGTGCTGATGGTCAAGAACGGATCGTTAAAGGTGCTTGATATTCTGGCCCGTGCCTCGGCTGTTATTGCCGAAGGCGAGGTCATGCAGCTTTCAACGGCCAATGACATGGCAACGACCGAACAGGCCTATCTGGATGTCATCATGGCGAAGACCGCGGCCCTGTTTGGCGCGGCATCCCATATTGGTGCAGTGATTGCCGGTCGCCCGGAAGCAGAAGAAATTGCCCTTCGCGATTATGGCCTGCATCTGGGCACCGCCTTTCAGCTGATTGACGATGTGCTGGATTATTCCGCTCATCAGGCGACCCTTGGCAAAACCGTCGGCGATGATTTCCGCGATGGCAAAGTGACCCTGCCCGTCATTATCGCCTATGCCAATGGCGACGCGGACGAAAAGGCCTTCTGGCGCCGCTGCATGGAAGACCAGGATTTCCGCGATGGCGACCTGGACCATGCACAAGGCCTGATCCGCAAATACAACACCCTGGAAGCGACCATGGACCGTGCCCGCGAATATGGCCAGTTAGCCATTGATGACCTGGCCGGTTTTGCCGACGGTCCGATCAAGGATGCCATGATCGAAGCTGTCGAATTTTGCATTTCCCGGCCCTATTAACGGTGCCAAAACATTCCGCGTGCGGATGTTGATAAAAAAATTCCTTGCGTACCGGTTCAATACCGATTAATACCCGGCTCGCAGAATGACGGAGCGTAGCTCAGCCTGGTAGAGCACTGTCTTCGGGAGGCAGGGGTCGGAGGTTCGAATCCTCTCGCTCCGACCATCATTCAAAGGCCCTGAAATGCTTTGGCGTTTCAGGGCCTTTTTCATTTTCTCTCACGCACATCCCCATACCAATTCAGCCTATCTTTCAACACGGCTTGGCAATGCGACCATCGCCCCATCAGGTATCACAAAACCGCAAACTTTAACTGGTATCTGCCCATTCAACCCCGTGAACAATTCGATAAAAAAATAACCCCAAAACCTCAATTATGCTTGAACTGACAAAGCATACAGGATAGACAATCGCCGACAATGACGGAGCGTAGCTCAGCCTGGTAGAGCACTGTCTTCGGGAGGCAGGGGTCGGAGGTTCGAATCCTCTCGCTCCGACCATCATTCAAAGGCCCTGAAATGCTTTGGCGTTTCAGGGCCTTTTTCATTTTCTCTCACGCACATCCCCATACCAATTCAGCCTATCTTTCAACACGGCTTGGCAATGCGACCATCGCCCCATCAGGTATCACAAAACCGCAAACTTTAACTGGTATCTGCCCATTCAACCCCGTGAACAATTCGATAAAAAAATAACCCCAAAACCTCAATTATGCTTGAACTGACAAAGCATACAGGATAGACAATCGCCGACACTGACGGAGCGTAGCTCAGCCTGGTAGAGCACTGTCTTCGGGAGGCAGGGGTCGGAGGTTCGAATCCTCTCGCTCCGACCATCAGTTGGAAGCCCCGGCGCCTGAAACATGGCGACGGGGTTTCTTTTTACCCAAACCAGCCCAAATCACATCCCCACCTTGCAAGGCACCAGGTAATACCCCTGCCCCAAAAGAATACGCACCAGAAGGTACTACCAACTGGTGCGCAAAAACGATCGCCCTGAAAACAGCAGCAATCTAAAAGATAAGGAATCTAGTGCAGGCTGTTTTCGCTGGGCAATTGCAACATCCGCCCCATCAGGTAATCAACATCGGCCGAGTCAAATTCAACACCAAGGTCGCCATATTGCGTCAGGATCCGTTCGATCATGCGGCGTGAATAGCGTTCCCGGTCCTTTTCGCGGCCATCCATGTCGGTTTCATGGGCGACCTCAAGGGCAGCACGCACACCGGGGAAAAAGCTGGCGGGCATATCGGCCTTGTTATAAATCGCCTGCAAACCATAAAGACCGGAGTCGTGGATCAGGATTCGGCTGTTAATCAGGGAAACCGATGCCCGACGTGCAATGCCCGCTTCGAAAAAGGCAATATCGCCCATACACAATGCCCGCAAAATCAGCCCGCCGGTCAGCCGGTTATTGGCATGAAGATGCTCGACCAGAATTTCAACATCGCGGCTTTCGCTATCATCGCCCAAAAGGCCAATGGTGGCGCTTTCCTGCGACTGGGTCATGACGGCATTGACAATACCCTCAGGCAAATGACCACGAGCGACAATTTCACTGCGCAAACGATCGGAAACCAGCGTCACCATGCGTTCGGCAATCGTGATGGGCAAATGATTGCGCGAAATGATCGGCTTTTGAATGCGTTCGCTGGTGCCAAAATCATCCAGGACCTTTTGCAAGGACTGTTCGGAAATTTCCGCCCCGTTATTGCCGATAAGATCCACCAGCACATCTTCGTTCCCTGCCTCGACAAGGGCGCTGGAAACCACCTCGGACACTGTGGAGCGCGTTGCAATCGCACGCTGCTTTTCAATGCTGTCTGGTCCCTCGCCGATAATATCGACAAGATCACTGTCGCTAAGAATTTCGGAAAACTGCAAAATCGGCAGGGCCACCGCATCCACATCGCGCGCCAGTGTTACCGCCACATCATGGGGCAATAACGGCGTCTGCTTGAGGTTGCGTGCCAGCGCCTTGCGTACCCGGACTTCCGCATCCCTGATCATGATGCGAAAAATATCTTCCGCCAGCACACGTTCGTTTTCGGACAAGTGTTCGTCGCTGAACTGCTTGCTGATTTTCTCAGCGGTTTCGGCCCGGTTGCTCGCAGACGGGTCATTTATCAGTTTGGCGACATCGTTTTTTGTAATCGGGGCCACGTAACCTCTCCTGCTACGGCTGGAAATTCCACCTGCCGTTACATCTGTTACTATACACGTAAGCGCCCTTTGATTGAACGCAATTTATTCACCTTCATATCCGGGTAGGATAACCTGTTTGTGATCACATGCCGCGACTTATAATGATTCCATCATCTGTCGTGCTTTGATTGCGTTACATGTTGGGGACTGTCAAAAAGTTCCCGCGTTGCGTTCGGCGTGGGCTCCACGCCACATGCCAAGAGAGAGGCCTTTTAAATGAATTCTATCAAAATGCTTGCTATTGCCGTTTCCGCCACTGCAATGTTCAGCACCGCTGCATTTGCTGCCGGGGATGCCGCAAAAGGCGAGAAAGTCTTTAAAAAATGTGCCGCCTGCCACTCGATCGAGGAAGGCAAAAACAAGGTCGGCCCGTCGCTGCATAACGTTGTTGGCCGCGCATGCGGTTCGATTGCCGACTATAAATACAGCCGTGGCTATCAGGATGCCTGCGAAAAAGGCTTCACTACCGACGAAGCCTTTCTGGACGAGTATCTGAAAGATCCGTCGTCAAAAATCAGTGAGATTGCTCAAACCAAAGAACGTTCCAAAATGACCTTCAAGCTCAAAAACGAGCAGGAAATTCAGGACGTGATCGAGTATCTCAAGCAGAACTGATCTTCCGGGCGGTACTGTCCTGTACCGCGTCACATCCCAAAACGCAAAAGGCCGTCCCGGTCATCGGGACGGCCTTTTGCACGTTCTGTGCGCGCGACACATCACACCGCAGCAACAAATCGCTTTAGCGCCGGGCGGCCAGCTCGCTCGAAATGGCGCGCATTTGCTCTTCAACGCGAATCGAACATACCGATGTCACCTCCAGGTCGCGATCCTCATACACATCGCGGTCCGGGTGCGATGCGGCCCAGGCGGCAACCGCCGCATCACGCTGGCGCACCAGAATTTCGATTTGCGGGCGATAAAACGTAATCATGCCCGAAACCCAGCGATTGACCGGCCAAGAGGGCTGGGCGTGATCGATGATGAAATTATCCAGCATCGAAATGACGCTTTCGGCATCATACCAGACTTCGCCAGTCACCCAGCGATTCGTAGTGAAAAGCCGCTGGGCAAAGCCGTATTGATCCATCGAAATCGCCACCAGATGCGACAGGGCCTCGTTTGGCCCCTTGGGCATTTCAAACCCATCTATCGCTAACGGGCGTACCATTTCGGGCATGCCACGCGGACGCATAAAGGTGTGAAAATGCCCATGTTCATCCCATTCGCGCTGCTGGTCTTTGGGATGGGCATGATAATAAAACTGGGCATGGCTGGTGCGGTCATAGACGTCGCCCTGCGGGTAATGCGTCCATTCATAAAACGCCCCTGCAGTACGGATCAGTTCTCCGACGATATTGTCCCCCGTCGCCGAAAGAACCCGATGACATTCCATGACATCCCGCCCGGCGGACATCATGTTTTTAAGCTGACTGACCGACAGGGCCGACCAGTCAATTTCAAGTTCTGTCATGGTTTTATTACCATTTGATAAGCCGACCGCCCATTCCTGACCTGGTCGAATGGAAATGTCGAACCGGCATTGCGCCAGCTTCGCTACAGTCATGCTTGCCGATAAAAATTACAAGTAAAAATACTTACTTGTCCTTGTGGGTAGCAACACGCAACACCCGAAACCCAATCAGGATATGGCGCAAATGTTCGGGTCGGCTGTGTCGGGCTGCCGGACGGCACACCCCGCAGCCCCGGTCATCCCAGGAACCGCCTTTTACAATGCGGGCACCGGGTTGCTGCTGCGTCATGGTCCATTCAAACACCTGGCCTGCCCCGTCATACAGACCGAAAGGCCCCGGCGGAAAAGATTTGACCGGCATGGTATCAAACGGACCACGATCCGCACTGTTTAACCGCGCCGGATCGTAGATATTCCCCCACGGGTAAAACGTTCCGTCCGGCCCGCGCACGGCCTTTTCCCATTCCGCCTCGTTGGGCAGGCGCCAGGTATCACCCGTTTTTTCGCTCAGCCACCGGGCATAAGCCAACGCATCCTGCCACGAAATCAACACCACCGGATGATTTTCGCGGCCCGTGCGGGGCCGGCCATCTTTCCAGGCAAAGGGCCTGGTTGCCTCAAAACCATGAACCAGCCCATAAGAGTCCCACATTTTCTTTGTCACACCAGGGGCAGGATGCCCGGTATCCTTCACAAAGGCGGCATATTGGGCATTGGTGACAGGGGTGGTGGAAATTTCAAATTGCGGCAGGTAAATACGCCATTTGGCAATTTCGGAATCATACCAGCGGTTACGGCGGGCCATATCCTCGCCGTAAATCTGTTCATCGATACGATAGGCATAATCGCGTTCAATCGCGTCAGACCCCTGCCAATACCATCCCGCTGGCACAACGGTCATTTCAGGCAGGGGAATGTTATCTGCCCGCGCAGGTAGGCTGTGCGATGACAAAAACATCGCAGCCGCCAGCCCCATCGCAGTCCGGTACAGGCTGTGTCGCGTTGGCAACATCATTGTATTTTCATTTTCCCAAAAGTCAGGTCATTACATATTCAAGTCTGCCCCGCCCCCGCCTGCGACTTAAACGCCGTATCTTTGTAAAACCGTCCGGCCAATGTCAAGCAACCGGCACCATCCCCCATATCCATCATGCCCCGGAACATTCCCAACACGGGCAAAACACTGCCATTTCAGGGACATGTCAAACTGTCACGAAAGCGTGAATATCCGTGACCAGACAGCGGCGGCTGTTTCTGTCATTATAATTGTGTTGGCAGACATCAAACGGCCTGTGCCAGGCAGTTGATACGGTAAATGCTTCTCCCCCCTGCATTTACCAAAACATGCCAACACCCTGACGAACGAACGTCTTCTCAAGCGGGTTTTCCCCTTCCCGCGAGTGTGAACGGCGCCACTCCTCCCCCGGGTGGCGCCGATTTTATTGCACAACAACTGCACAAACCCACAAAAACCCATTCCCCCTTCTCCTCGCCTTTACGTCGCAAAACAACAAAATCATGGACTTATTGCGGGAAAACGGGGAAAATATTGCCATGTTCACCAGCAAAATGAACATCGATAAAAGCAAGAACCTTCCAGTTTCGGGACAAGGGCGCCGGTTAAACAAGGTGGCCTATGGAAAAACAGCTTCTCGATGCGCTCTCGCAGTCAAATGCGGGCATTGCGTTATTTGATGCCAATGAACGTCTTATTTTTGCGAACCCGGCCTGGAATCAACTGATAACCGGTATTGCCGAGGATGATCTGGTCTTTGACGAAACCAGCCTGGACAATGGCGGTATGCTGTCTGTCTGCATGGTTCGTCCGCATCTTCAAGCTGGCAAACTACGCCCTTCTCTTGCCGATGTCGAAAACCGCAAACGCGGCACGGTTCTGGTCGCCGATGACAGTGCATCAAACCGCATGGTCGCACGCCGCATGCTGCAGGCCGAAGGTTTCAGCGTTATGGAAGCGGGCGATGGTCAGTCCGTTCTCGATATTTTACGCCGGGGCATTCCCGTTGACATCGTTCTGATGGATGTTGAAATGCCCGACATGGACGGCCTGCATACCACCCGGCGGATTCGCCACATGGATGGCCCGTCATCGCGCATTCCGATCATTGCCTTTTCCGCCCATCGCACCCGCGACTGGAACATGATCGCCCGTCAATCCGGCGTGAACGATTTCATCAGCAAACCCATCCAGCGGGCCAGCCTGTTACGTGTCATTGGCGAAAACCTTCTGCGACACAATACCTCGGACCGCAAAAACAGCACTGCCGCCCCGGCCCCGCTTGCGCTCATGCAGCAAAAAAGCCGCAGCTTCACCTCGCCACTTCAGAACCTGCCGACAAGCCCGGTGCTGGATGTTAAAATTCTGGAAAAACTGTATCACGATGTAGGCATTGACGGTGCCGCCGCTGGCATCGAGCTTTTCATCAGCGAGACGGAAACGCGTCTGGTCCAAATTGACGACGCCCTGTCACGCTGTGATTTCGGCGCCGTTCGCAACGAAGTTCATGCGCTAAAAAGCACCTCCGATACCTTCGGATTACGTCAATTGGCCGATTTATGTGCCGCTGCCCATAACATGTTTGACCGCAGCGACCTTGACGAACATCACCTTGTCAACTTTTCGCGCCGGGTCGTACAACTTGCCCCAACGGCCCTTACCGCCCTCAATCTTTATCGTCGCAGCCGGTCCTGGGCGTTAAGTTCGTAAGTTATAAAACCTCGCCTTCTTGCCATATATGCCACACCAACAGGTTCCAAACGGTCAGGGCGGCATCAAAATCATTGGCAAGCGCACGCTGCCAAATGTCACGCCGCTGCCCAAGCGGGATCGAAACCCGCACAAACAGATGTTCTTGTGCCTGTATTTCATCGGCCCACAAAAGCCGGGAAACATCACGCAGCCATGTGCCAATCGGCGGATTAAAACCGGACTTTGCCGCCGCCAGATAGCGCCCCGGCACCAGCGGTGACACCACGTCCCGCCACACGGCCTTGGCCCCGCCCTTTACATGATCATGCACAGGTATTGACGCTGCCAGCGCGCGGACGGACGGGTCCAGCAAGGGCGGACGATATTCCACCCCGGCCGCCATGCCCATCCGGTCACTTATTGCCAATTGGTTGCCCGCCAGCGTCACGCGCTGGTCAAACCGCATCATCCGTGATGCCAGCGGCCATGCGTTTTCATCCACGACCCCATCTGGTAAAACAGCCTGCAATCGGCCATATCCGGGCAAAATGCACCGGCTATTCCAGGCCTTGAACACATCATCCGCCTGCCCGGTCGTTGCCCGCAGAAACTTGCCTGCACCGGCAAGCGCATTGCCACCGCCCACCCGTCGCAATCCCGTTTCGGCCCAAGTCACACCGCCCGCCACGGCCTGTCGCACATATTGCGGCACTTTCAGCCATTGTTCGGCATGATTCGCCAAACGATACCGCCGATAACCGCCAAACACCTCATCCCCGCCATCGCCTGTCAAACATACCGGGGCAATATCGGCCACGGTTTCGGCCAGGCAATGCGCCAGAATCACCGCCGGGTTTGAAAACGGCCCGCCAAAGGCCCGCAGGGCACTTTTCAACCTGCATAAAATATCTTCAGCATGGTTGGGGGCGGATACAGTTTTAAGCTTCAGGCCCAAATGCTCTGCCAATTGCCGGGCACGGGCCGTTTCATCAAATGGCGTGCCGGGGAACCCCATAACAATGGCTGTTGGCATTCTGTGATCCCGGGACCGATGCCGTGCGACACGTGCCGCCAATGCCGCAATCCCGGCACTGTCCATCCCGCCCGAAAGCAAACAGGCAACCGGCCTGTCACACTGCATGGCCCCCGCCACCGCGCGATACACACGCTTGCGCAACGCATAAATGGCAACGTCGTGACTTTGGCCTTTTAGCTGCCTCGGCCCAGAAAGCTGAAAACGGCTTAATCTGCCGCCCTGACAGCACAAAACCTCACCAGGCCGCAATTGACGAATAGACCGAAAAGCGGTTTTAGGGGCGGGAATAAACAAATGCGCCAATGACAGGTCAAACGCCTCCGCATCATGATCCTGCGCAATGCCCGGAGCTGACCGTAACGGCGTTAATTCGGAAGCAAAGAAAAGATGCCCGTCCGCACGTTCTGCCACATAAAGCGGCTTTTGCCCGCCCGGATCCACCGCCAGCCACAGGGCCTGTTGTTGCCGGTCCCACAAGGCAAAGGCATAAGCCCCCGAAATATCCCCAAGCATTTGCGCCATGCGTTCGGATAGCCTGCCCAACGCATCCGATGTCAGCGCCTGTGCCAGCAAGGCAAGGAAAACGGCTGTATCCGAATGGGACGACGCCCCGGCACTGCCGGTAATTCCCGTCCTTTTTAACTGGGCGTGCAACCGGCGATACCCGGCCACATAACCGTTAAAAACAAAGACAAATCGCTGATTTTCACTGTGCATCGGCTGCGAGGCGACGGCACGAATATCCGTTGTCGCCAAGCGACGATGGGCAAGAATGGTACCACCATCCTGCCACATCCCGTGCCCGTCCGGTCCGCGATGGGCCAGCGCAGTCGAGGCGGCAACAACCCAGTCAAATGCCTCAGGATCGGTCGTACCGGCCAGGCCGCACATTCAAGCTGCCCTAATCGTACTTTGTGGCGTTACCGGCAAACCACGCCCCAACCCGGCGCAAACCATCCCGGGCCTCGATGGGTGGCAACCAGCGCAAATCCCGGCGGATAGCACGGCTATCGACCTGTAAGGATCCCGTCAGGCGCTGTATCTGTGCCGATTTTCCCGTTATTCGCCCCAAACAGGATAAGACCGACACCGGTACTGGTACCAACACCGCCTTTTTCCCCATGCCTTCGGCCAAAAGCGCGATCATTTCGCCTATCGAAAAATCCTCGCCATCAGACACCATATAGGTCTGGTAACTCGCAGCCGGGTGGCGCGCCACCACCACACAGGCATCAGCCAGATTATCCACATGGATCAAACTGCGATGGTTGCGAATGGCACCGAATGGCAGGGGAATACCCCGCAAGGCCAGTTTTGCAAGAGCGGCAAAATTGGCCTTTACCCCAGGCCCATAAACCAAAGGCGGGCGTAAAATCGTTAATCCCAAACCGGATTTCTGCGAAAAGGCCCGCAAGGCCTCTTCGGCCTCGGCCTTGGAGTGCCCATAAGGGTCCTGCGGGTGAACCGGGCTGTGTTCATCAAAGGCAGAAAAGCGGGTTTCCTCACCATTGACTTTAATCGAACTGACAAACACCATCCGCGAGACATTTTGTGCCACCGCCGCACGGGCCAACTGCAAACTGCCCGCGACATTGACCGCGCGAAAGGCCGCAAGCGGGTCGCCCGACGTTTCATTCATCACATGCACCCTTGCAGCCAGATGCACCACACATGCTACCCCGTCAAGATGCCCGGTCCAGTCGGTTTTGCCATCAATCGTGCCGATAATACGGGCGTCGGGTTGCAATTCGGCAGGCAACTGTGCCAGGGCTGATTCATTACGCACCAGCGGGCGGACCTCGAAACCATCGGCAAGGGCGGCCTTGCACACCGCCTGCCCGACAAAACCATTGGCCCCGGTGATAGCCATTTTCAGAGGGGTGTTCATTTAGTCTGCTTCACCTTCTTTGGCGGGGGAAACGGCATGTTGCACCTGCGTGACCGTGTTTAAACGGCGTTGCAAATCACCCAGAACATATAATCGCAAGGCACTTGATAAATTGCCTTCCCGGCCTTCGTCAATCAATGCCACCATTTCCGCTATCGAATGGCCTTCGCGTTCGGCAATGTGTTGTAATTCCTGCCAAAAGGCATCTTCCAGCGAAAAACTGGTGCGATGCCCGGCAATGGTAATTGAACGTTTGCGAACAAGGTCAGTCATTAAATATTCCATTGAACAAACAGGCGAAATATCACGATATAGTCTTCGGCGACACACCGTAAGGGACAAACGGGATCATCATGAAAATAATTCATCTAAGCGACTGTCATTTCATCGACCCCGCCCCGGCAGGAAATGCGGCAAGCAGCCCCACCCCGCAACAAACCCTGCAACGCATCATTGCCGATATTTGCCAATGGCACAGCGATGCCGAGATGTGCATCATTTCCGGCGATCTGACCCATGATGGCACGCCAATACAATATGACCTGTTTGCCCGCACCATTAGCGATTTGCCCATGCCGGTTCATGTCATTCCTGGCAACCACGATGCCCGTGCCCCGCTGCTTGCCGCCCTGCCCACCACCCGGCAGGATAAAAACGGCTTTATCAACCATGCCCTCACCCATAATGGCATTCGTTTTGTACTGCTTGATACCCTGATCGCGGGGGAGGATGCCGGTATCCTGTGTGAAAAACGCCTGGCATGGTTGTCGTCCGAACTGGCAGCATCGCAAAACCTGCCGGTTATGATTTTCATGCACCATCCGCCGGTCACGGTTGGCCTGCCCTTTATGGATTCCATCAATTTGCAAAATGCCGATGATTTTGGCGATGTCATCGCCTCACACGGGTCGGTAAAGCATATCTTTTTTGGTCATTTGCACCGCCCCTTACAGGGTATGTGGCGCGATATTCCCTTTACCTGCGGCCCCAGTAGTTACAAGGGCCAACCCCTTGCCATGCAACCCGGCAGCGGCCTTCCCGACAAGGCCTGGCTGGAACCGGGATATGGCATTGCCCTGATCAACGAACATGAAGCATCGGTGTGTTATCACTTTGAAACCGTGCCCAATTCGGCGACATAGCTGATCAGGCCACAGCTTCCCATTCAGCGCGCACGGTTTCGTCCTGCTCACCCGCAAGCTGGATTTGCCGTATCTCGGCAAATTCTTCAGTTGTCATCAATCGGAATAGCGCCCAAACAACACTCGCCCGGATCACGGCGGCGGGGTCCTTTAGCAAGGCACGCAGGTGTGGCAACACCTGCCGGTCGCCCGCATTGCCAATCGCAATCAGCACATTGCGCAAAAACTTTGCCCGGCCGATGCGCTTAATCGGCGACCCGGTAAAAAAGGCGCGGAAGGCCGCGTCGTCCATATCGAGGAAATCCGCCAGACGCGGCGCGGTAAGCTCGGCACGCGGGATAAAGGCCAGTTCTTCGGTGCGGCTGGCAAATTTGTTCCACGGGCAGACCGACAGGCAATCATCGCAGCCATAAATGCGATTGCCCATTGCAACGCGAAATTCACGCGGGATCACGCCATCATGTTCGATGGTCAGGTACGAAATACATTTACGGGCATCGAGTTTATAGGGCGCGGGAAACGCATTGGTCGGGCAGGCATCCAGGCAATTGCGGCACGACCCACAATGGTCAATTTCCGCCCGGTTCGGCGCATCGTCAAATTCCAGGGTGGTAAAAACCTCGCCCAAAAACAGCCAGGAGCCATATTGGCGGGATACCACATTGGTATGTTTGCCCTGCCAGCCAATCGCGGCGGATTGCGCCAGCGGCTTTTCCAATACCGGTGCAGTATCAACAAAAACTTTTACCTGTTCGCCTTCCCTGCTTTGCTCCATTAACCAGCGGGCAAGCTGCTTCAGGCGTTTTTTGATCAGGTCATGATAATCGCGGTTTTGCGCATAAACCGAAATCATCGCCCGGTCCGGGTGATCGAGCAGGGTTAGCGGGTCCTCTGCCGGGCCGTAATTGGTGCCCAGCACAATCACGCTTTTCACATCTTCCCACAAAACACGCGGGTCTCGGCGGCGCGGCAGGCGTTCCGGGTCTGCCATCCACTCCATACTGCCATATTCCCGACCGGCGACAAATTCATCCAGCCGTTGCTGGTTGCGCGGATCAATTTCCGGGCGCGCCACACCACACACATCAAAGCCGATGTCTTTGGCTTTGTCCTGAATGTCGCGAAAGGAAATGCTGTGCGCCAAAATACTACCCGACTGCCCGTTGCCCCTTTACCCTGCGCGCCAAACCTTTAGTGCGCGCAAAGTGCCAATAAGGTGCTTCATAACATTTGCCACAGCCAAAAATCCAGTATGGGCGCACGCAATGTCTTTCCCTATCCTGGCTGCCGCCTTTTGGACCGACCTGCCCCTCTGGTCGTCCCCCCAGACCGCCAATATAATAAAGGGCGCGGCAATATCTCAGCTGCGCCCTTTCATGCCGATGATGGTTTGCTGTTTTGCCTTAACCCCGGGTCCAGGCAAAACAGCAGCAAAGGTTATTACGCCTAGAAACGGTAACGCAAGGTGGCCAGCACTGTGCGCTCCTGCCCCAGATAACAGTTTGCCAGCTTGTTGCAGGATGCGACATATTCCTTGTCAAACAGGTTGTTGATATTCAGGCGCATATCGGCATTTTCAACACCAATCCGCGACAAATCGTAATCAAAGGACAAATCAACAAGCGTATAATCAGGTACGCGCTGGGTATTGGTTTCATTAGCCCACGTCTCGCCGACATAGCGCACCCCCGCAGCAACATCCAGCCCGGCCAGCGCCCCGGCATCAATACTATATTTCCCCCACAACGATGCGGTGTGTTCGGGCACCTGCATGGGCATTTTACCATCCTTGGCATCCCCGGGGGCATCGTAGCTTGCATCGGTGTAGGCATAACCGGCCGTCACGCTGAACTGATCGGTCAGTCTGGCACGGGCCTCCAGTTCAAGGCCTTGCGATTTGATCGTCCCGGCGGGCGAATAGACAAAAGTGACCGGGTCGGCAATCGCGACATTTTCCTGTTCAATGTGAAATACCGAAGCGGTTAGCAAAATATCGCGCCCTGCAGGCTGATATTTCACCCCAGCTTCATATTGCGTGCCTTTGGTTGGTGCCAGCGGGTCCCCATTGGCATCGGCATACAGATTGGGGTTAAATGATTCCGAATAGTTGATATACGGCGCAATCCCGTTATCAAACAGATAGAGCAAACCCGCCCGGGTGGTCAGTTCGCTGCGATCCTCTCCGGTGCGTTTTTCATTCAGCCGGTTCAGGCTATCGGTTTCAACCCAGTCTTGACGCGCCCCCAATGACAGGCGCCAGTTTTCATAAGCAAGCTGGTCCTGCACATAAATCCCGGTTTGATCCAGCGTTTTGGTCGCCAGCGCATAGGGTGTGCCGAATGTAACACCGGGATTCCCATAAGACGGCTGCCACGGATTGATGCTGGATACCGCTGTGTACCAATAATTGGTCCGCGACCGACGATGCTGGTAATCCAGCCCGCCAATCAGCGTATGATCTACCTTTCCGGTGGCAAACTTCCCGGTCAGTTGATTATCCACGGTAAAGGCCCGCAGGCTTTCATAACCGCCATAATAGGCGCGCTTTAAATTGTCCGAATTCCCATCCCAGCCGGTTTGGTAAATCTGGTCAATATCAACATCTGAATCCAGAAAACGGAAATTCTGCTTGAAGCCGAGATCGTCATCAAAATCATGCTCGAACTCATAGCCGATCATATTTTGCGTACGATCAAACTTTTCCAGCGACGGATCACCATCAAAGAAATCGCGCGGCAGATAGCGCCCGTTATGGGGATAAAGCGTGCCTTCGGCGGGAACGCCATTATGCGTGCCGCCTTCCGGGTCACGCTGGAAATATCCCATCAGGGTCAGGCTTGTATCGTCAGTGAAATTTGCCGTTAAGGACGGTGCAATCACGTAACGTTCTTCCTTGGCATAGTCAAACTGGGTATCAGCAGCATCCGCCTTCCCCACCAGGCGATAGGCCAGTTTGTCGCCTTCGGTCAGCGGGCCGGTGATATCAAAGGCAACACCGCGCTGATTACGCGTGCCGTAGGAAAGCTCAACCTCCCCCTTTTGCTCGAATTCCGGTTTTTTGCTGCTTAACGCCACCAGCCCCCCGGGCGAGGACCGACCATATAAAACCGATGCCGGACCTTTGACGGTATCGATCCGCTCGACGAAATAGGGATCGATCTGCATTGAACTATAGGTCGAATCATCGCTCATGGTTTTCATGCCATCGAGATAGATATTATCGATGCTGCGATCGACCAGCCCGCGCAAAATCACATAGTCATACCGGTTGGATGCGCCAACCTGCCCGGTAAAGGCACCCGGAGTATAGCGCATTGCCTGCATAACGGTCTGCGAGCCCTGATCTTCAATTTCCTCGGTTGTTACCACCGAAATGCTTTGGGCGGTTTCCAAAATCGGCGTGTCGGTTTTGGTGGCCGAAAGCGACCGTTTGGCAACATATCCCTGTACCGGGCCATCGGCGCGTTCAACCTCGCGCGCGGCCTCAACCCGGACAGGGTCCAGAACGATGCCGTTGCTGGCATCGGTACTGCCTAGTCCGCCAATAATGGTGATGGTATCGTCATCCGTTACACGCCAGCTATAGCCTGAACCGCTCAGCAACATCTGCAGGGCCTGTTCGCGGGTAAACCGGCCCGACACCGCCCCCGCCTGCACATTGGCAATGCCTTCGCTGGGAAAAAACAGTTTCACATCGGCCTGATCGGCAAACGCGGTGAGTGCCCGATCCAGATTTTGCGCCGGAATATCAAACTGGACCCGGGCATCATTTGCCAATGCACCGCTTTGCGCCTGTGCCGGGGCAATCGATACCACCACACCTGCCATAACCACACCCGATAGCACCGTGCCAAGCAAAAGCCTGCCCGCGAACTGGCGAATGGCTGGACCTGACTTTTTGTGATGTGCGTTCATCGCGCAAACAGACCGCAAAACAGACAAGGGCACATTGTGCCCGCTGGTACGGTTTGAACCGAACGTCATAGTGATCAACCCTTATAAAATCTCACCCCAGTGCAAATGACTTTGATAACCGTTATCATTTGCTGTTGATCATATGACGAAACCCGCCCACCAAACTTGCAGCAGATTTTTCAAAAAAAATGCACAAAAGTTTTATGGCTGCGTTTTAATACGTTAAATCAATATATTAGGGTCATAACCGGTGTTGAAATAACGCTGGCCGGTGTTGTTTCATCAATCGATTTCAACAAATCATCAAGGTCATGCAGGTCAAACACCCCGCTGACCTTTAACGATGCCAAATCCTGATTGACCAGCATGATGCGCCCTTTGCGGTAACGCTGTATTTCAGCAATGACGGCGTTTAACGGTTGCTGGTTAAAAATCAGCTTGCCGCGCAACCATGCACTTTGCCCGGCATCATTAAAGGTGCGGACTGCACCCAACTGCCCGCTGGCATCATAGGCAATCTGCTGCCCGGCCAAAACATGCACACCGCCATTTTCCAGCCCGCTGGCATCCGGCAAATCTGCTGTCGATGCGGCCTCCTCCCCATTGGCCGCAGAAACCGCGACAATACCTTCGCTGACCCGGACATGAACGGCACCATCAACCAGCGCCACGTCATAGGATGTGCCAACCGCGCGTGCCTGCCCGTTGCCCGCCATAACAACAAAGGGCCGGTTGGGGTTTTTATGGACATCAAACCACGCCTCGCCCGCCTGCAAGTGCACCTCGCGCCGGGTTGGTGTGTAATGAACCGACAGGGCGGAGGCCGTGTTTAAATACACCACCGTGCCATCGGCCAGGGTAATGGTTTTCTGTTCGCCAATGCCGGTGGCATAATCGGCAAACAAACCTGCGACCGGACCGACCATGCCCGGCACAATGGCCGCGCCAGCCCCACAAACCAGCACCAGCAAAACTGCCAGCCACATGGCGGTCCGGCCGCCGATCCCAGTACGCGCGCCAGTGCCCGCGCGACGATGCCGGGTCAAAGCCGCACCATTGCGGGGCAAAGCATATTCGCCCTTGCCATCATGGCCCGGCACCTTTGCCACCACTTCCTTATGGTCCCCACGCGCGCCCGTCCCCGTAATATGCGCATTGGGGGATGAAACGGGCCTGGTTTCAGACAGACGGTTTGACGCACCAGTGAGCTTGCTGTTGAAGGCAACGCCCGCAACATCGGGCGCGTTCACAGCATTGTCAGATTCCACATCGCCAGCTTCCTGCCACTGTTTGGCTGTGGCCGTATGGCCGATACCGTCAAACAGGGTGCGGGCATCGGTCATGGCCTGCACATGCCGGGGCGATTGCGCCAGCCAGTGCTGATATTGCCGTTGCATATCGGGCGTGACCTGGTCAGAAGACAGCTTTACCAGCCAGTCAATCGCAATATCGCTGATCTGGCGGCTGGTTTCATCCTGGTCTGCCGACCGGGTGTTAAGCGGGTCCTGCCCGTCTGAATTTCTAGTCACCGGCTTGTTCCTGTTTTCTGGCCTGCGATCCACCACAGAAAAATCGGCCCCTCGAAATATAGACGTTTGAGCGCACCAAAATCAGCAATTGAAATGTCATTTATTTTGATCCGCCCGCCAAAGTTCATCGCGGCATTGTTGCAAGGCGCGGGCAATATATTTGGCAACCATGCTTTCCGACACCCCCAATTCCTGCGCAATGCGGGCATGGGAAAAACCATCCATGCGAAACATCAAAAGCGCGCGGCGCGGATTTTCCGGCAGGCGGTCCAGTGCGCGGTCAATCAGGGCCAGTTGCTGGCGGCCCATAACCGTCATTTCGGGCGATGGTTTGGGGTCTTCGACCTGTTCGGGAACCTGCCCGGCATCAGACTGGCTGCTGGCAAAATGGCGTTTTTCGCGGCGCATCCAGTCAATGGCAAGATTGCCCGCCACACGATAAACATAGGCACGCGGGTTATCAATTTTGCCATCACTCACCGGGGCCGCTGCCAGGCGCAAATAGGTATCCTGGGCAATATCAGCGGCACGTTGCGCATCCCCGCCCATACGGCGGGTCAGAAACCGGAGCAGATTGTCATAGTTTTCCTGAAAAATGCGGATCAAAACCGACGCTCTATCGCGACGCATCAAACGGGCCTATTCTGCGGAACCAATCACCCCCTATGCTTTCGGCGGGGAATGGCCTTCTCCATAACAAGAACGCCCCCGCCTCGCAATGAGAATAATTATCAATCCCATATTCCGGGCAAAATAAAGGCAGGAAGACCGAAACCTTCCTGCCGCGTGGCTATTCAAATTTGTATCAGCCTGCGATCAGAAATGAATAACGGCCAAAGACTGCTTGCGGCGTTTCACAACGCGCAAAATGCCCCTGCCGTTAAATTTTAACCGCGCCCGCGATAAGGGGCGACACCCTGATCCGGGATCCAGACACCTTCGGGTGCCGGGCCGGTTTGGTAAAACACATCAATCGGAATGCCGCCGCGCGGATACCAGTAACCACCAATGCGCAACCATTTCGGATCCAGCGTTTCAACAATGCGTTTGCCAACCTTGATCGTGCAATCTTCATGGAATGACCCATGATTACGAAACGAGGTTAAAAACAGCTTCAGCGACTTGCTTTCCACCAGCCAGTCGGCCGGGACATAATCAATCACCAGATGGGCAAAGTCGGGCTGGCCGGTGATCGGGCACAGGGAGGTAAATTCGGGTGCTACAAAGCGCACGCAATAATCGGTTCCGGCCTGTGGGTTTTGCACCCGTTCCAGCACGGCTTCTTCCGGGCTTGCGGGCTGCTTGGTATCACCGCCCAGCATGGTCAGGTTTTGATAAATGCTTTGGTCTGACATGATATGGGTTCCTTGACCTTAATCCTGGATCATCGGCATAGGATCAATATCCCCGCCTTCCTGACCGGCATAAAATTGCTTCGCAAAGGCTTCCATGCGGCCTTCGGCAATGGCGTCGCGCATGCCTTTCATCAGGTCCTGATAATATTGCAGGTTATGCCAGGTCAGCAGCATCGCCCCTAAAATTTCATTCGCCTTGATCAGATGATGCAAATAGGCGCGTGAATATTGCGAACAGGCCGGGCACGAACATTGATCATCAAGCGCGCGGTCATCATCGCGGTGACGACCATTTTTAAGGTTTACCGTACCCCGGTGGGTAAAGGCTTGGGCATTACGGCCCGAACGGGTGGGCAACACACAATCGAACTGGTCAATTCCGCGCATCACGGCCCCGACCAGATCAGACGGTTTGCCAACGCCCATCAGATAACGCGGCTTGTTGGCGGGCAGCATATCCACGCAAAAATCCAGCGTATCAAACATCACCTGCTGGCCTTCGCCCACGGCAAGCCCGCCCACCGAATGGCCCGGCAGGTCCAGCTCCGCCAGCTTTTCCGAGCTTTCCCGGCGCAGGTTTTCAAACACACTGCCTTGCTGAATGCCATAAAGGGCATAGCCTTCACGCTCGACAAACGCATCACGCGAACGTTTGGCCCAGCGCATTGACATGCGCATGCTTTCGGCCGCCACATCCTCGGTCGCGGGGAAAGGTGTGCATTCGTCAAACGCCATCGTAATGGTGGACCCCAGCAAATGCTGAATTTCCATCGAACGTTCCGGCGAAAGCGAGAATTTACGCCCGTCGATATGGCTTTTAAAGGTAACACCTTCTTCGGTGATTTTGCGCAAACCCGCCAGCGACATCACCTGATAGCCGCCACTATCGGTCAGGATCGGTTTGTCCCAGTTCATGAATTTGTGCAAACCACCCAGCCGCGCAATGCGTTCGGCACCGGGGCGCAACATCAGATGATAGGTATTGCCCAGCAAAATCTGTGCGCCGGTGGCCGCAACACTTTCGGGCATCATGCCCTTAACGGTGGCCGCGGTGCCGACCGGCATAAAGGCCGGCGTTTCAATCACGCCATGCGCGGTGTGAATGCGCCCGCGCCGGGCCTTGCCATCCTGTGCCAGCAATTCGTAACGAAATTCGGTCATGACTTTTTCAGTGCTTCAACTTTGTTGGCGCATTCCAGAAGCGAACAGTCGCCATAGGAATAAAAACGGTATTTTTGCGCAATCGCGTGGTCATAAGCCGCCTTCATACGGTCAATCCCGGCAAAGGCGGATACCAGCATGAACAGGGTGGAACGCGGCAAATGAAAATTCGTCAGCAACAAATCAACACCACGGAACTTGTAGCCCGGCGTAATAAAGATACTGGTTTCACTTTCAAACGGTTCAACAATGCCATCCTCACGCGCCGCACTTTCCAGCAGGCGCAGCGAGGTTGTACCCACGGCCACCACACGGCCCCCCTTGGCCCGGGTTTCATTGGCCAGGGCTGCAATTTCTGGCGAAATACTGCCCCATTCGGCGTGCATTTTATGATCGTCGGTATCATCCACCTTAACCGGCAAAAACGTGCCTGCCCCGACATGCAGCGTAATGGTGCGGCGCGTAATACCGCGCGCATCCAGCTTTGCCAGCAATTCGGGGGTAAAATGCAAACCCGCTGTTGGCGCGGCAACGGCCCCGTCATGCTGGGCAAAGATGGTCTGATAATCCTGGCGATCCTTGTCATCGCCCCCAGCCTCGCGCCGGATATAGGGCGGTAACGGCATCACACCATATTTTTCCAGCGCGGCAATCAAATCAGCCCCGGCAACGTTAAAGCGCAGCAAAACTTCGCCGCCATCCTGCTTGTCCATCACCTCGGCTTCAAAGCTGTCATTAACCTTGAAGATTTCGCCAATCCGCAACTTTTTGGCCGGTTTGGCAAAGGCACGCCATTGCGCCAGGCCTTCCTGTTTGTGCAGGGTGACTTCGATTTTGGCTTCCCCGCGTTTGCCAAACAGGCGTGCGGGGATCACGCGGGTATCGTTTGAAATCAGCAAATCACCGGGGCGCAAAATATCGGGCAATTCGCGCACGATACGGTCATTCATCGCACCGGCGGTCAAATCCAGCATCCGGGCGGAATCGCGCGGGTCTGCCGGATGTTCGGCAATGCAGTCACGCGGCAGGTCAAAATCGAACAGATCGACTTTCATTCTTTTTCCATCTTGGCAGTGTCAGGACACCACAATCATTTAAGCGGGATCTAAGATCAGGCGTTGGCGGACTGCGCGGTCATACCGTCATTACGGTTTACCGGACGAATCACCGCCATCAGCATGCGGAACGGGGCAAGGCAGGTCATCGCCATGATCATTTTGGCCGAAAAATCGCCCAGCGCCCATGTGTGCCAGGGAAGGCCGGTCCCGACAAAAGCGATGGAGAAAAACAGCGCGGTATCGAGCATCGAGCCAATGGTGGAGGAAACCAAAGGTGCCTTCCACCAGCTTGCCTGGCGCAAGCGATCAAACACTGTAACGTCCATCAATTGCGCGACCAGAAAGGCCGTGCCCGATGCAATGGCAATACGGGTATCGGCAAATATCAGCGACAACACAACAGCAATGGCAAAGCCCGACAGCACCACCATGCGGGCGGCCTGCGCGCCGCGTGCCCGGTTGGTCAAATCCGTTACGAGAAACGCCACCGGATAGGTAAAGGCGCCAAAGGTCAGCCAATTGGCCAAAACGCCGGGTAACGGATATTCAACCAGAATATTTGAGGCGACAACCGTTGCGGCCATTGCCAAAATGCCTGCAATGATGGCTTTCATGTTTTCAGAACCTTTTGGTGGAACCCGCGCATAACAAATCTCGCGGTGCCGAAATTCGGAACGACGATGCGCAAAATGGGTCGCAAAAATAGTGCGCGCTGTTTACGCCCCACACCCCGGTGGGTCAAGCAAAAAACAATGGCCGGCGCATTCGATGAACGCACCGGCCATTGCCGCAGATCGTGCATTTACTCCGGGGATAATGGAGAAAGGCGACGAAACCTGTTGTCCCTAAAGCATCATGCCGCGAATGGTGAAAAACAGAAGTGCCCCCAAAAACGCCCCGGCGGGTACTGTTACCACCCAGGCGGTCGCAATCGTCAGCGCATAACGGCGACGCACCAGCAGGCGCTTGCGCAATTTGCGTTCGGCCCGTTCGGCCAGGCTGGGGTCCAACTGGCGCAGGGCTTCAATATCCTGGCTTTGCTGGTCCATGCCATCGGTGCCCCCAATCAGCATCGGCGGGGGTGGAGCATCCTGCAGGCGACGACGGTGGCTCAGGCTTTCACGCAGAAAACCAACGCCAAACACCGCACCCACGGCAATGTGGGTAGAACTGACCGGAAGCCCCAAAGCCGAGGCCACGATGACCGTCAAAGCGGCCGACAACGCCACGGTATAGGCCCGGATCGGGTCGAGTTTGGTAATTTTGCTACCCACTGTTTTGATCAGCTTGGGCCCAAACAGCAACAAACCAGCCGAAATACCCAGCGCGCCAATCACCATCACCCACATGGGAATGGGGGCCGAGGTGACAATCGCGCCCTGATCCACCCCCGAGACAATAGCCGCAAGCGGGCCAATGGCATTGGCAACATCGTTTGAGCCATGCGCAAAGGACAGCAACGCCGCGGACACCACCAAAGGCAGACGAAACAGCGAGGCAATTTCCTTGCGCCGCCCGGTCATCTCGCGCGAGGCACGGTAAACCGCCTTGCGCACCGGCCACAATGTCAGGCCAAAGGCGGCGACACCGATCAGAAGGATCGTGACCGTATCGGCCTTCCAGACCTTTTTGATTCCCTTCATCATCAGGTAAACCGTAAAGGCCGCGACCATGAAGCTGACCAGAAGCGGCACCCATTTGCGCGCAGCGGCGACACGGTCCTCGACAAACAGTATTCTGAATTTGATGAAGGCCAAAAATCCAGCGGCAATCAGCCCGCCCAGAATGGGCGAAATCACCCAGCTTGCGGCAATCGCACCCATATTGGACCAATGCACGGCATGGGTCCCAACGGCCGCCATGCCTGCCCCCATCACGCCACCCACAATCGAATGGGTGGTGGAAACCGGCGCGCCAAGATAGGTCGCCAGGTTCAGCCACAGGGCAGCAGCCAGCAATGCCGCCGTCATCACCCAGATAAAAGTTTGCGCATCGGGCATTTGCGAGGGTTCAATAATGCCGTTTTTAATCGTGCTGACCACATCGCCCCCGGCCAAAATCGCCCCGGCGGCCTCGAATATGGCAGCAACAAAAAGGGCGCCAACCATTGTTAGCGCCTTGGACCCAACCGCTGGCCCGACATTGTTTGCCACGTCATTGGCACCAATGTTAAGGGCCATGTAACCGCCGATCACGGCGGCGGCAATCAGAAAGCCGCTCCGTGGCAGCCCCCCCATATGAAAGGCAACAAACGCGCTGCACGCCAGAAGGAAAACAAGCGACAGACCAAGTTTCGCACTGAGCGACGCCGTCTCACCGACACCGGCGTCCATCCGCCGCTGCCATTTGAGGTCTTTATCGAGCGCCGTTTTTTTCGCGACCATACCAACCATAACCTTTGCAGGGAATCGACGGGCGGATCATGTCGAAGCAATCAGCATTTGTTAAGGTTTTTTTGCGGTTTTGTGGCAATCGGTATTTTTCAACCCGCCCATATACAAAAACGGCCCCGGAAAACCGGGACCGTTTGCAAGATTTAGCACGGGAAATACGGCAGGAAACAAGTGCGGGTTTAACGCCCAAACTGGTTTAACAGCCCCTTAAGAACGTCCTTGGCGGCATCTTTTGCCTTATCACGATCAGATTGCGGTGCATCGCCACTGTCCGACGATTTACCACCCAATGCCTTGCCCAGCAGATTTTCCAGCGTTTTGACCGCCACCTTGTCCATACGGCCACTAATCGCCGGATCATCAATTTTGCCTTTGGCAAAAACGCTAAATGGTGGCAGGTCGTGGATTTTTTCCGAAAAATCAAAATCGGCCCGCGTATCCATAATCCAGTTGGGCAGATCCAGGGTGGCATCGGCATCCGCCGTGCCCACGCGCGAGGTCGCATCCACACGGGTGGTTTTTGCCACCCCGTTGGTAATTTTCAAATCAGCATCCAGGGTGCGCAACAGGTCATTGTTGCCAACCCCTTCCACCACCATTGCCGCCGGTCCCTGACGCAACAACGCCTGCAAGTCCAGCTTGGGATCTTTCGATCGGTTATCGGCATTGCTAAAGCGAATATCCTTGAGGTTCAGCGTTGCCGTCCCATTCAGGGCCTTGACCAACGCACGCGATGTTGTCCCGTTTGCGGTGACGGCAAATTTGGTTCCGGCAATGCCGGTCACGGTGTCATTCGCAACCTGAATGGGGAACAGGGTCGCCACATTGGCATTGTCCAGCGTGCCGGAAAGGTCCAGCTTTGGCACATCCTTGCTGGCATCAAACACGCCCGAGATGTTGAGAGGCCCATCGCCCATCTTGCCGGTCAAATGATCGATGGTGACAAGCCCCTGCTTCATTTTGACAGCAAGGTCCGGGTTCACCAGCGAGAAATGATCGAAATCAAGCTGGTCCATGACAATGGAAATACTGCCATCGATCAGGCGCAAGGCCGACACATCAATAACCTTATCATCCCACGGGGTGCCATCACGGGCATCCACACGGGTCAGAAGGTCATTGTCAAACGAAGGCAATGCCGCCCGGCGCATGCCACGGCGCGGCATATCAAGCGACGCACGCCGTGCAGCAGGCAGGAACGGATCAACCCGAAGCTTGCCGCCCTTGAGATTGACATCAAGCTGGGTACGATCCCCCGAGGCATCCATTTTAACCGTCCCGGCGGTTTCAAAGGTACCAACCGCCAGTTTGGCAATATCGACAGCAACATTTTTGGCATTGCCATCCACCTTGCCCTGAAAGGCAAACCGGCCCAAATCCCCGGACGGGGTATAAGTCGGCGCGATCAGCGGCAGAACACGGTTAAGGCTGCCGGCCTGGGCATTGATCGTTCCCGTCAAACCCGGGGCATCACCCAAAAGGCCACTCACCTTGCCCTTAAGGCCCACCTGCACCGTCGCATTGGACAGATTGGCATTCAGGTCCGGCCCGCTCATGGGGCCATTCAGGGTGACGTTCGCCTTCATGGATTTATAATTCGCCGCCGGGGCTGGCAGGGTAATCCCCGTCAATTTCACCAACGGGTCAAGGTTTTTGGCCGTAACACCGAGTTTCAGGTTTTTAAATTCCGGTACGTCCTTTAGGCCCAGAAACGCGCCACTGCCCTGCAACGACATGCCCGCCGCATCGGCCACCGACAGGTTGGTCAGGGTAATGTCGCCCCCGCGCAGGCTGCCTTCGACCGAAATACCGCGAATGGCAACACCCGAAGATGTTACCTCATCCGCGCCAATCCGGTAATTGGCAGCAAGCCCCTTTAACGGGGCCAGGGCAGCATGAATGGTTTTTACCAGATCCTGCTTTGCCGCGTCCGCAGTGCCAGAAGCCTTGCTGTCAGCCGTGCCCTTATCGTCGCCGGTTGACGCAGCCGATATGCCCGATGCACCATCCGCCGCACTGGCCGTTGCCGACATATATTGATCAAGATTGATTTTATCGAGCTTCAGGCCAATCCCCAGCGCAGGCAAACCGCCACTCTCCAGATTGGCAACAATGGCGCCGCGAATGGCGGTATCATCCAGACGCATATCGACATTGTTGATATTGATCCTGTCCGCTGAGCCCTTCAGCCCACCGGTCAGCGAGAAACGGCGCAAACGGTCGGCCCGCACCCCTTCAATATCAACACCCAGCCAGCGCATGACAGCGCGGATATTGTCCGAGGCAATTTCATAGCGCAAATCGGCACTGACCTGCGGCTTTTCGCCCGAAATGGCACCGGAAACCTGCAAATCCGTACCACCGGGAAGACCTGCCGAAACCTCGTTCAGCGTGATTTTGCTGTTGGCAATACCGGCATTGATGCGGGCATTGTGGATCGGGGTCTGATTATAAATCAGCGATTCAACTTCAAGGTCGATCGACCCGGTCAGATCTGCCGGAATCAAGGGGCCACTGGCAGCATCGGCGGCGTTTTTACGCCCCTGCGAGGGAATGGACTGCCCACCTGCCTTTTCGGCGTCGGGCACTTCGACGTCCACATTTTTAGCGGCATCACCACTGGCCTGTGTATTGCTTGCATCGGCCTTGTGCGTGCCCGATGCTCTGGCAAGGGCCATAATGGCATCCAGGTCAAACTGGTTAAAGCGCAGGGCAAGGTCAGCCTTCATTTTCGGATCGGTATTGACCGAAAGCGCGCCCGAACCACGGGTATCGCCAAAACGCACGGCCAGGTCATTGACCGTAACCGCCTTGGCATTGGCAGCCAATTTACCCGAAAGATCAAATTCCTTGGCGGCAATATCGGGAATATCGGCATCATCTCCGGCAATGCGCAGGGCCGCCTTGCGCAAATCCTCGAACTTGCCGTTAATTTCCCCCTTAAAGTCCGGCGCAGCACCGGAAAGGTCCACCTGCCCGCCGACATCAATGCCGCCGTCAACCTCGTCTATGCCCAAACGAACCGACACGGGAAAGGCCCTGGTCTGGCTGATTTCCCCAACATTAAGCTTAAAGGTTAATGGAATGCCGCGATAGAAAACATAGCCCTCGCCGGTGGCCGGGCCATTCAGGCTGTCGGCTTCAACGCTCAGGGTCAGGCCTTCAATGCGTTCTTCGCTGCCCGGTGCGCGGTAAATGATGGTGGCATTTTCAATCGACAGGCTGTCCACCCGGATCGAACTTGCAAGCGAGCTTCCGCCATCATCCTGTGCCGGGGGTTCGTTGGTGCCATCCTGTGCCGGTGCCTGCGGCGCGGGCTGATTTTCCGGATTATTGATGGTCCCCGCATCCGGGCCATGGCTTTTGGCATCTTTGGGGTCAAACACCAAGTTATTGGTGCCATCCTTAAAGGTTTCAATCGACACAACCGGGTCAATCAGGCGCACCTGAGTAACGCGAATATTGCCGGTCAGAAGCGGCATCAGGGCCACCGAAACCTCGACTTCCTTGACCGTGACCATGTTTTTGTCGGCAGCACCTTCGACATTGCCAAGCGCGGCATCCTTTACCGACAGGGCCGGATAAGGCAGCAATGACAGGGACAAATCGCCGCGCAGTTCAAGATTGCGGCCCGTCGCTTCGCTAACTGCTGTGGTCACTTCGGCCTTGTAACTGTTCCAGTCAATAAGAGACGGAATAACCAGCAAGGCGGCGATAATCACTACGACAAGAGCGCCAATTACAGCGAGTATCTTTTTCAAAGTTTCGGCTCCGCTTTCTTTTTGCGCGCAATCTGTTGGGAGGGCCCCATCAGAAATTTTCCATAGAAACCATTATCATACAGGCCCTGATTTGCATTGCAGCAGAAAATGGCAATCTTTTGGTTGTCGGACACCAAAAAAACAAAGCACCTGCCCGTTTCACACAACACCTATCAATGGTTTATAATCAGAGGGTGGAAAATCCATCAATAGGTGCTAATATACCTTTCAAATAAAAAACAAAATACCCATCCGGCCCCTTTTTACGGGGTTTGGCAGGACAAACAGGGTTGTATCTGCTGTCGCGTGACCCGCATCGGCGCAGGGAGGATATATAATGACGAATTCGACAACTCCGAATATGACACCCCCGACGGACAGCCTTGCTGCTGACAATAACGACACCCTAAACGGCCAGCGCGGCATTGTGATTCGCGACGTCACCAGCGACCAGTCCGGCAAATGGCTGGAGGCAGGCTGGCGCGATTTCAAACGCGCCCCGGCAATTGGCCTGACCTATGGTGCCTTTTGTGTCGTGGCAGGTTATGTGATTTTGCTAAGCCTGTTTCAGTCCGGTCAGCCCTATTTAACCCTGCCTTTGGGGGCGGGGTTTATGCTGATTGCGCCCTTATTGGCCGTTGGCCTGTATGAAACCAGCCGCCGCCTGGAAATGGGCGAAAATGTCACGCTTTGGCACAGCCTGAACGGCTTTCGCCGCAATCCCGGCCAATTGGGCGCGATTGGCGTGATCTTGATGCTGTTTTTCCTGCTCTGGTCGCGGGTAGCGATGCTGTTATTCGCGCTGTTTTACAATGGCACGGTTCCGCCGCTTGATGCCCTGATCTGGCAAACATTCTTTTCG
Organism: Thalassospira sp. TSL5-1; assembly: GCF_001907695.1. Classification (NCBI taxonomy): domain Bacteria; kingdom Pseudomonadati; phylum Pseudomonadota; class Alphaproteobacteria; order Rhodospirillales; family Thalassospiraceae; genus Thalassospira; species Thalassospira sp. TSL5-1. Next base: position 1,322,907 of record NZ_KV880638.1, on the reverse strand, counting down.
CGCGATGCCATGACATTCCTGATAACAGGCTCCGTCATCGGGGGCGGTTTTGCCATTGTGGCTTTTGCCCTTTCGCTGGTGTCGATCCCGCTTCTGGTGGATCGCGATATTGATGTGATTACCGCGCTCTCGCTCAGCATTCGTGCATTCCTGCGCAACTGGCGGGTGCTGACCGGCTGGGGGGCAGCCATTGCCGTCCTGGCGGCCTGTGGCATGGTTGTGTTTTTGCTGGGGCTGGCGGTTGTGATGCCACTTTTGGGTCATGCCAGCTGGCATGCCTATCGCGGCTTGATTGATACCACCAATGCCGAGGCCCCGCGCCTGCGCCGTGCGGTACCCTAAGGGTGCGGCACCCGGCACAAACGGGCGCAACTTTCAGTACAACAGGCGCTTACACACATCATCAAGCCGGGCCTCCATGCCCGGCTTCATCATTTTACCAAACCACCTGTTTCTTTTCAGCCCCGCCCTGCGCTAACATCTCCCTGACATCATTTTAAGTCAGGAGTTTTTATGACCGGGCAGGGTTTTGCGGCCTTTCTGTTTGATATGGACGGCACCATTGTCAACAGCATCGAAATTGCCGAAAAAGCCTGGGGCGACTGGGCGAAACGCCACGGCCTGAACGAAGCCGAAATCATTCATGCCATGCACGGGGTGCGTGCCGTGGAAACCATCGCCCGTTTTGCCCCGCCCGGTATTGATATTGAGCAGGAAGAAGCCCTTCTGACCGAGGCGGAATTTAACGCGGGCGACAGGGTAAAACCGATTGGCGGGGCTGCGGCCTTTTTATCGTCCCTGCCGCGCGACCGCTGGGCGGTTGTGACCTCCGCCCCACGCCGCTTGGCCGTGCAGCGCATTAATGCGGCGGGTTTACCCATGCCCGATATTCTGATTACTGCCGAGGATGTCACCGCCGGGAAACCGGCACCAGACTGCTTTTTAATGGCCGCGCAAAAACTGGGGTTTGACGCAAGCGACTGTTTGGTGTGGGAAGATGCCCCCGCCGGTATTGCGGCGGGAAAGGCCGCCGGGGCAAAGGTGATGACTGTCACCGAAACCCATGCGCAACCGGCCGATATGCCAGGGCACAGCATTATCAATTATCATGCCCTTTCCTGCCAGCAGGATAAGGATGGCCGCCTGATTTTGCATGAAGCCCGCATTTCTGCCTGAAGCGGGCCATCAAAGTTGCTTCAGACTTACTGCCGACCACACCCCGCCCGCCACCAAGGAACGCCCCATGTCCGACGCCCCATCTTCAGATCATATCCAAAATGCCGAGCCCCAAAAGCCAGAACTCACATTTCTTGGCCTGCCCGCGCAATTGCCTAACGGTGCAACGCCAAAGGCCGTTATTTTTGGCGCCGGACATGGCAGCACCTATCCTGGCAAGGACAGCAGCGGTTATGCTGGTGCGGCCAATGCCATCCGGGCCGCCAGCCAGGAAGATGCCCCGCTGATCACGCATTGGGACTTTGATTTGGGCGGGCCGTTATTTAACGGCGAAGATGCAAGCTGCATCGATATTGGCAACCTTGCCACGATGATGGGGGACAATGCCCAAAACCGCGAAAAGGTCGAGGCCACCACCCGCAATATTCTGGCTCAGTCTGCCATACCGATATTGTTGGGCGGTGATGATTCCCTGCCGATCCCGTTTTTTAATGCCTTTGCCGATCACGGACCGATCTGGATTGTGCAAATTGACGCCCATATGGATTGGCGCGATGAATTGCATGGCGAAAAATTCGGCTATTCCAGCCCCATGCGCCGGGCCAGCGAAATGCCGCATATTTCCGGGATAGTGCAAATCGGCCTGCGCAGTGTTGGCAGTGCCCGCCCGCAGGAAATTGCTGATGCCCAGGCATTTGGCAGCCGCCTGGTCACGGCCCGCGATATTCACCAGCACGGCATAGAAACCGCCCTTGCGCACATCCCGGCAGGGGCAAAGGTGATTATCACACTGGATTGTGACGGGCTGGACCCGACGATTATGCCCGGCGTTGCCGCCCGCACACCGGGCGGATTAACCTATATGCAGGTGATTGACCTGATTGCCGGTATTGGCAAACGCACCCGCATTGCCGGGTTTGACCTGGTGGAGTTTTATCCGCCCAACGATATGGATGGCATCTCCGCCCTGGTGGCATCGCGCCTTTTGGTTAACGCCATTGGCGCGATTGTGCGGCAGGACCAGGAAGGTTAATCCACATTGGCGCGGGCCAGGGCCGCCTTTTTGCCACCGGGCCGCACCAGAAACGTGCCCAGCACCACACATGCCAATGTTACCAGCAATTCGGGACGCAGGGTTTCATCAAACAGGGCCACCCCGCCAACAAGGGTGGTCAGCGCCATGATATAGCCAATTTGGCTCAGATAAACCGGGCCTGCCACGCGCTGTAATTCAAAATGGCACATATACATCAGGGCGGCGACAACGACCTGCACGGCAATGACACCCCACAGCCAGCCCTGATCAAAACCGGGCATCATCAAATGATCACGACCCTGTTCAAACACCAGGCAATATACCGCACTGGCCAGCATCATACCAGCCGCCAGCGGCACAGGGTTGGCCCCGGTCGGCCAGTCCGCCGTGCGATAGACATTGCCGATGGCAAGGCTGACCGGAATAATCGCCGCAACCAGCAAATAGACCAGCAGGGTGCTGTCCGGGGCGGTTAATTGTGGCAGGTATAAAAACAACACCCCGACAAACCCCGCCATCAAACCCAGCATCCGTTTTAGCCGGGCCTGTTCCAGGCCAATGCACATGGACAGCAAATAGGTGATCAATGGTGGCATGGCGGTAAAAATACCGGCCAGCGCCGCGCCAAGATGCGGCACCATGAAATACCCCACCCCCATCGGCAAGGCCAGGCTGACCAGCCCCGCCACGAAATAATAGCGCAAATAACGCGGGGCAAATGACGGCGCATCCCCCCGCAAGGCCGAAACAACCAGTAAAACAAGCCCGGCCCCGAGACATTGCCAAAACAGATAGGACAACGGCATCATGCCCGCGCCGACCGCCAGCTTTGCCAATAAAATCGAGGTTCCGCCCAATATGCCGGTGCCCAATAGCAACAATAATGCCTTCATCGTCCCAACTTTCCAAACGGCAGGTTCCCGCCGCCACATGCGACGGTGGAGGGGTCGGGCCTTTTTTCATCAAAATTTGCCATCGACCGGGAACCATTGCCTGTCATGATCCATTTCATATCAGGCAGCCTATCACAGGCTGTTTTGCGGATCGCGCCGTGTTTTCGCCCCAATTTATTTCCATTATGGAAATAATAAGGGGAACTTTAGGGACCAGATGGACAGATTACGCGGACTGGAATGTTTTCGGAAAATTGCCGAGCGGGGCAGCTTTGCCGCCGCTGCGCGCGATCTTAACATGTCGCCCGGTGCGATTACCAAGCAGATCAATGCGCTGGAAGACATGCTGGGCGTGCAGCTTATTGCGCGCACCACGCGGCGGCTCAGCCTGACGGAAGCGGGAGAAACCTATCTGGCGCGCATTTGCGGTATTCTCGATGACATGGATGATGCCAACGAAACCGTGCGCGACTTGGGGCACGGTCCGCGTGGCTGTGTGCGCATTGCCGCCCCCACATCGTTTGGCGTGCTGAAACTCGCCCCGGTCATTGGCAAATTGCTCAAGACCCATCCTGACCTGTCGATTGATCTGGTACTGGATGACAAACTGACCGACATTATTGATGAAGGGTTCGATATCGCCTTGCGCGTCAGCGAAACCCTGGCCGATTCCTCGCTGATTGCGCGGCGGATTTGCAGCTATTCCCGCGTATTGGTGGCAAGCCCCGATTATCTGGCCCGCCACGCACCCGTCACCCGCCCACACGACCTTTTGGCTCATGACTGCATTATATTTAGCAGCGCGCAACGCACCGGCCTTTGGCATTTCACCAGCCCTGCCGACAATACCGAAATGGCAATTGAGGTTTCGGGCCGTTACCGGGTCAATAGCAGCCTTGCCATGCGCGATGTTTTAACCACTGGCAGCGGCATTACCTTGACACCCCGCCTCGTTGTGGAAGACCTTATCAGGCAGGGGGACCTTGTGTGTCTGTTAACTGAATATCTGCCGCGCAGCCTTAATCTCTATGCGTTAAGCGCCCCGCACCGGCACAAACTTCGTAAAATTCGGACCGTTACCGATTTTCTGGCCCAAGAGCTTCGTTTGGAAGACCGAAATGATGCCCCAAAAGAATAATATATATCCTCGCTCCCGGCAGGCGGCCCGGTTTTGCGCCACAACCCTTTTGACCGGCCTGTTTGCCCTGCCCGCCCTGGCCCAGGAAAACACCGCCAAAGGCCCTCAATCGCAACGCACGCCCGACAGCAAATGGGGTGTTTCGCTCACGGTGGAAAATGACCTGTTTGTCAAAGATAACCAGGACCGCCACTACACCAATGGCGTTCGGCTGGCCTTTATCTCGCCCGAGGACAGTGCACCGGCGGACTTTCTCAATATTGCCAAGGAAATTCCGTTTTTTGCCTCTAACGGGCGTATTCGCACCAGCTACGCCCTGGGGCAAAGCATGTATACCCCCAACGACATCACCGTCGCCCAAAACCAGCCCAATGACCGCCCGTGGGCAGGCTACCTTTATGGCAGCCTTGGCCTGCTGTCCGATACCGGGCTGGGGTATGAAGGGCACGAGGATTATGCCCGCATTGATACCCTGGAACTGACCGTGGGCGTGGTCGGCCCGGCCTCGCTGACCGAACAAAGCCAGAAATTTGTTCATAAACTGATCGACAGCCCCGAACCCAAGGGCTGGGACAACCAGATCAAAAACGAACCGATTATCGGCATCAGCTATGAACGCAAATATCGCGGCTGGGCCAAGCAGGAATTGCTGGGCATTGAAGCCGATTTAACCCCGAGTGCCGGTTTTACCCTGGGTAATGGCTTTACCAATGCCGAAGTGGGTGCGATGGCACGACTGGGCGTGGACCTGCCTGCCGATTATGGCCCGCCGCGCATTCGCCCCAGCCTACCGGGATCGGACTTTTTTAAACCCGATACCGAAGGCTTCCCCATGAGCGGTTATTTATTTGCCGGGGTCGTAGGCCGTGCGGTTGCCCGTGATATTACGCTGGATGGCAACACCTTTGCCGATAGCAATTCGGTCGATAAAAAGCCGCTCGTCGGCGACTTACAGGTTGGCTTTGCCGTCATTGTCGGTGAAGCCCGCATTACCTACACCCATGTCTATCGCACCAAGGAATTTTACGGCCAAAACGGCAGCGACCAGTTTGGCGCGATTTCGCTTTCCATGCGGTTTTGATCTGGCGTGACAAGACAACACTAAAACCGCTTGACTTAGAGCGCGCTCTAACCCCTAGCATCCCTTGCGTTCCGACAAGAAGGCAAGGGAAAAGCCAAAAATGAAGATTGGGGATCTGGCAAAACGCAGCGGCCTGTCTGCCCATACGCTTCGTTATTACGAGCGTATCGGGCTGTTGCCCTATGCCGATCCGCGATATGCTGGCCTATGCCAACCTGCGCAATGGCGGCCCTGCCACCACGCAGGAACGGCATGACATTCTGCTCGCCCATCGCCATCAGGTCCAGGCCAACATTGCCAGGCTTCAGGCCAACCTTCTTGTCCTTGATGACAAAATCGCGGGTTACGCCGCGACCCTGCAAAGGACGCTAAATGATGACAGTCAACACTCCCCAGCCCCCGAAATCCCAACAAACCAGCCAGACTCCCTCTACCGAAACGCGATACCAGCGCGGCCTGCGCGCACTGGCCGACATCGACGGTGAGGCGGGCCAAAAGGTGATAGATGCCCTGGCAGACATTGCCCCGGATTTCGCCCGTTACCTGATCGAATTTCCCTTTGGCGATATTTATACCCGCCCCGGTCTGTCCCTGCGCGACCGGGAAATCGCCACCATCGCCGCGCTTGGCGCCCTGGGCACGGCCACACCACAGCTTAAGGTGCATATCCATGCGGGCCTTAATGTTGGCCTGACGCGCGATGAAATTACCGAAACCCTCATGCAAATGGCGGTTTATGCCGGTTTCCCCGCCGCGCTGAATGGCCTGTTTGCCGCCCGGGACGTGTTTGCCAGCCGCGATGAAACAGCCCGGAATATCGCGACGGCCACCCCGTCACAGCCGCAATATAAAACCTGAAACACACAGGTCAAAAAGACACAAGACCAGCGTATTTTTTACGGTCTCGTGATCGACCCAAATATAAAAATGGCCCTGCTGGAACCCATCCAGCAGGGCCATTTTCAGACATTTTTAAAACGACAGAGAACGGCCCGCGCCTTAAGTCTCGGGTGTGTCCGGGCTGGCAGGATTTTCCTGCGCGGCACTTTGCGGTGCCGGTTCAACATCGTCAAACCCGTCATTGGTAGTATCAACCGAATCCTCAGTTGTTGTATTCGCCGCTGCTTGAACGTCCTGGGAATTCACCCCCTGAACGGCGGAAACCTGGGTTGTGATTGTTGTGGCCTGCGACGGTGCTGCCGCAACTGCCGCTGTGGTGATCGCCTTCGCCTGCTGGGGAGCCGCCGTTGCCGCAGCCTTTGCCACCACCGCCGCCCGAGACGGATCAAACCGGACCGCGGCAGTCGTAATGTCAGCCGCACGGTCTGGCGCCGCCGTCACGGCAGCCTGTGTAATTTGTTCCACAAATTCAGGCCTTACCGTTGCGGCTGCGATCATGATTTCTCCTGCTTTGTCAGGGACACTTGCCACTGCAGAAGCGACAATAGTGACAACAACCAGACCATTTTCCTCTTTCACCTCAACTGTGCCGCCTCCCGCAACGGCAACTGCAGTTGACGTAATCGTCGCAGCAGCATTCGGATTACGCTTGATTGCATATGAAGTGACAAGTCCCGCGATATTGGGCGAGAGGCCAGCTTGAGTTTTTCGATGATCCTGCAGGATCTTCTGAACGACCTGTGCCAGAGAAGCAGGGTCCGCTTTCGCATCATCGATAGCTTTCTTTTCAGCAGCAGTAAGTGACGCGACGTTATCATATGAGGCAACAGCAATAGCCACACCAGCCGCCGCTGCCGCCGCAATACCACCAGCCACCGCCCCTGCCGTAATACCACCGACGGCAGCCCCCCCTGCCGCGCCAGCACCGGCTGCGGCCCCACCGGTACCAGTACTGGAAGAACCAGCACCAGACGCTCCACCCGCCGCCTGGGCCCAGGCAGATGACACATTTCCGGCAACAAAACTGCCCACAAGGGCGGCAATCGCGACAACTTTGATTAAACGTTTCATTGATCCAGTTCCCCTTTAAAAAATGAAAATCGCGCCAGCGCGAAAAATTTGTCCCTTTCTGAATTCTACCCAAAGGGGCTGAAACAACAACAAAATAAAACCGCCAGAAAATAACCTGAAAGATTGTGCCCGCTTCTCGCGGTTTTATTTGTCACCAGCGTATAATTTCTTATTTTCGGCAAACTGCCGATTTCACCCGATGATTTATTGCGATCCTCCGATCAAAACGAGAAAAAGCCCCGCTGGAACCCATCCAGCAGGGCTTTTTTAGACATTTTTAAAACGTCAGAGAACTGCCCGCGCCTTAAGTCTTGGGTGTGGTCGGGCTGGCAGGATTTTCCTGCGCGGCACTTTGCTCTACCGGCTCGACATCGTCAAACCCGTCATTGGTGTTATCAACCGAATCCTCGGTTGTTGTATTCGCCGCTGTTTGAACGTCCTGGGAATTCACCCCCTGAACGGCGGAAACCTGGGTTGTGATTGTTGTGGCCTGCGACGGTGCTGCCGCAACTGCCGCTGTGGTGATCGCAGCCGCCTGCTGGGGGGCCGCCTTTGCCGCGGCCGCGGCCACTGCGGCCGCCTGGCTCGGGTTAGTTTTAACGGCGGCTGCCGTAATATCGGCCGCCCGTTCCGGCGCCCCTTGGACTGCGGCATCGGTAATAGCTGTCAGCAAATCCGGCGCCAAACTGGCGGCTGCCGTCGTCACTTCTCCCGCTTGTTCGGGCGCGGTATTTGCTGCAACGGCCACAACCGTCACCACAATCTGACCGGTTTTCTCGTCCACGACAACACTGTTTCCCTTGGCAACAGCGATGGCTGTAGTGGCAATTGTGGCAGCGGCACCCTTGTTACGGCTGACCGCCAGTTGTACCAGTTGCGCCGCTACCGAATTTGTAAATCCACCATTGGCCCCGGTCTGTTGTCGGTTCTGAATAATTTGCTGCACGACTTGCGCAAGCGATGCCGGATCCGTATTGGCGTTATTGACAAGCTGTCTTTCTGCAGCAGTAAGACCAGCACCAGTGTTTCCACTGTTCTTATTATTGTTTGCACCTGTAGTAGTGGAGCTCGGACGCGCATCACTAACGGCAACGGCGCCAAGTGTAGCGGCCAAACTGGCGGAGGCAACCGCCCCAAGCGTTCCGGCTGCGGCAGATGCCGCAACACCGGCCCCTGCTGCACCGGCTCCCGCAGCTCCAGCACCTGCACCTGCACCTGCACCTGCACCAGCTCCGCCAGCTCCGGCTCCAGCCCCGCCAAAGCCTGCTCCGCCACCCGCGCCTGCTCCACCCGTATTCACAGCGGCGGCCCCTCCAGAGGCCCCCGCATCCTGCGCCCAGACGGGTAACGCATTTACCGCAACCAGACTGCCAGCAAGGGCTGCAATCGCAACAAATCTCAACACCCGTTTCATTGATCGTGTCCCCGTTTCAAAATGAAAATCGCGCCAGCGCGAAAGATTCTTACTTTTTAAATTTTACCCCAAAAGGCCAAAACAGCAACCGAATAAAACCGCCAGACAATGACCTAAAAGATTGTGATCGCTTGTCGCGGTTATTTGTCAGCAGCGTATAATCGCTTATTTCCGGCAAACTGCCGATTTCACCCTGTGATTTATACAGCAATGCAACAAAACGGGTAAATATGCGCCTATTCCCGCTGCCAAAGACGAAACAACAATCGTTATCGCCTCCGCGTCGCACCATGCCCGCACACATAAATCCCGGCATTCAAGAATTTCGATCCAACATACTTTTTTATGCAGCGACAAAGGTAATTTGGACAACAGCCACGGCTTTCACAGTGGCCGGTCAGCCATCCTAAAGCCACCGTCTCATTCTGAGCGCACGATCCCATCCCTAAAACAAAACGCCGCCAGAGGGCATATCTGGCAGCGTTTTACGTGGGCAAATATCGGATCAGGCACCCGGAACGAGCTTGCCCGGATTCATCAACCCCTTGGGGTCGATGGCATGTTTAATCGCCTGCATGATGGCGATGGTATCGGGGCCATGTTCGGCCTCCATAAAGGCCAGCTTGCCATAACCGATGCCATGTTCGCCGGTACAGGTCCCGCCCAGGCGGAGCGAGCGCATCACCATGCGTTCATGCAAGCGGTGCGCCTCGGCGACTTCCTCGGGTTTTTCCGGGTCCAGCAATATCAGGGTATGGAAATTGCCATCGCCAACATGGCCCACCATTGTGCAGGTCAGGATCGAGGCATCGCAATCCTCGCGGGTTTCCATGATGGCTTCGGCCAGGCGCGAAATCGGCACACACACATCGGTCGACATGCCGCGTTTGCCCGGTTCCAGCTGCAGGGAGGCATAATAGGCCTTGTGCCGGGCAGCCCACAATTTGGTCCGGTCCTCCGCACGGGTTGCCCACTGGAAGCCTTCGCCGCCAAATTCCTCGGCCACCGATTGCACAAATTCCGCCTGTTCCTTGACACCGGCTTCGGTGCCGTGGAATTCAAAAAACAGGGTTGGTTTTTCGTCATATCCGGTTTTGGAATAATTATTCACCGCCCGGATTTGCAGGGCATCAAGCAATTCAATCCGCGCCACCGGAATACCAGCCTGAATGGTCATGATAGTGGTGTTCACCGCTGCCTCGACCGAAGGAAAGGCGCAAACAGCGGCCGACATGGCCTCTGGAATGCCATAGAGCTTCAGACCAATTTCCGTGATAACGCCCAGCGTGCCTTCGGAACCAACAAACAAACGGGTAAGGTCATAGCCCGCCGATGATTTACGTGCCCGATGCGCGGTTTTGATCACCTTGCCTTCCGGCGTCACCACAGTCAGCGACAAAACATTATCGCGCATGGTGCCATAACGCACCGCGTTGGTGCCCGAGGCACGGGTGGCCGTCATGCCACCGATAGAGGCATTTGCCCCCGGGTCAATCGGAAAGAACAGGCCGGTATCGCGCAGATGTTCGTTAAGCTGTTCGCGCGTCACCCCGGCCTGCACCCGGCAATCGAGGTCTTCGTTATTGATTTCCAGAATTTGATCCATGCGCGACACATCAATGCAAATGCCACCGCGCAGGGCCGCCACATGGCCCTCCAGTGAAGACCCCGTCCCAAAAGGCACGATGGGCACATCATGGGCCGCACACAGCTTAACCGTTTCCGCGACGTCTTCGGTCGAGGTGGCGAAAACAACGGCATCGGGCGGGGACGCATCGTGCCAGCCTTCATCCTTGCCGTGCTGATCCAAAACCGCCTGGGCCGTTGAAACACGGTCGCCAAATTTTTCGCGCAAGGTTTCAATCAGGCTGGCCGGTACCACGGCCCGTTCATAATGATGATCCGACATGACGTTCCTCGTATAGATGAATTTGGGCAAGGCTTGCCTGCCCGGCATTTTGCCCACCCTACGACGTCACATTGCAAATTGGTATTACCTTTTCGTACCCCGGCGCAAAAATCCAAAGCCTCGTACCTCAGGAATTTAATTCAGGTGCGGGTAATCACCCGGGAAAACTGATCGAAACAAGGGGTATCGACGGCCCGACAACAGCGAAAAGCGTTCCAACCACAATCAAGATCAAGCCAAGTCCTTCGTCCGTGGCACGCGAATACAGGATTCGCATCGTGTCTGGATTTTCCGCCATTTCTTTGGCCGACGGAGTACATTCAGCTTCTTTAAACGAGCTAGATATTAAACTATTTAGATCTCGGATATTGGAAAGATAACTATGCTTAATTGTGAGAACCAGTCCCAACACCGTCAAAATCCCCGAACATCTAGAAAAATAGTTCGGCTCACCGAAATACACATCAAATCCGTATGAGATTAATAACGTCGAAATGGACAGGAAAATGCACAAACACCTGTTTGTAAAAATCAAAAAAACATAGCGAATTAGTGACAAGTGCCAAGGCAAGCCGTTCGCAGCATACATTTCACTTTTCCCAAACACGAAACGAATAACAGCTATATTATAGATAATTACCTTCAAATTTCGCACACCAAATATGGTGTGATCGAAGAAAAACCTCACACAATAAACCGCCCACGCAACCGCAGGCGGTTTATTTCAGCGGCGGTTATTCAAATAGCGGGCGACGGCACGCTGCGCCGATTATCCGGCGGCTTTGGGTTTATAAAAACCCGGCACATTCAGGCGGGCATCAGCCTCAACATCGTCAAGGTCTTTATGGTTGCGCATATACATGTTGGAGGTATCGCGGGTCGGCTGGTGATCCCAGCTTGTGATGCGGCCCCGGGTCAGGGCTTCGTAAACCAGTTTGCGGCGTTTCTGGCTGTCGATCACCTTTTTACGGAAAGTTTCCAAATCCCAGTTTTCGGCCAGTTCGGCGCGGAAGGCATCGCGGATTTTGTGGTGTTCGGGATCATTGATCAGGTCATGAAGCTCATCGGGATCGTTCGCCAGATCAAACAGCATGTCCGGGTCGGTTTGCGAGGCGATGTATTTATATGCCCCGCGCCGGATCATGATGATGGGCGACAGGGCGCCTTCGCCACAATATTCGCCAATCACTTCGTCATGGCCGCCTGTACCGCTGATATGGGGCATCAGGCTGCGGCCATCAATCGGGCTGGCGGGCGCTGGCACGGCTTCATCACCCACAATATCGCGCAGGGTAGGCAAAATATCGATCAGGGAAACCGACTGTGACACACGCTTTTGCCCCCGCGCACCGGGAAAGGCAAAAAACAGCGGCACCCGGGCGGAGGGCTCATACCACGACATTTTATACCACATGCCGCGTTCGCCCAGCATGTCGCCATGATCGCCACTGAAAATAACCAGCGTATTATCGGCCATGCCGGTTTCGCGCAGGGTGCGCATTAACGCCCCCACCAGACAATCAACATAGCTGATGGAGGCATAATAGGCCCGGCGTGCCGTGAGCACATCTTCATCGGTGACGGGTTGCTGGTCCAGATTATACACATGGCGCAGGCGGCGCGAATGCGGGTCGAGGTCTTCGGGGTTCAGGGTGACATGGGGCGGATCAATATCAACCCCGTCATACATGTTCCAGAATTCAGGCCGCGCGTTATAGGGATCGTGCGGGTGGGTGAAGGAAACCGTCAGGAAAAACGGCCGGTCATCATGGCGCTGGCTGCGGGCAACGTCGTATAAATAACGCCGGGCTTCAAAGACGGTTTCATCATCGAAATCAAGCTGATTGGAGCGATAAACCGGCCCGGCCTGAGTGACAGAGCCCATATTATGATACCATGTTGGCCGGGTGTCGAAATTGTCCCAATCACAATACCAGCCATAATCGGCAGGATAAATATCCGCCGTTAACCGGTCTTCATAACCATGAAGCTGATCCGCCCCGCAAAAGTGCATTTTCCCGGCCAAAGCGGTACGATAATCGGCATGGCGCACATAATGCGCCAGGGTGGGAATATCGGATGCAAGGTCGGAGGCATTGTCATAGGCCTCGATCCGGCCGGGAAGCTGGCCGGTCATCAGACAAAAGCGCGAGGGGGCGCAAAGCGGGCTGTTGGTATAGGCGGAATCAAATACCACGGCATTTTCCGCCAGCGCATCCAGGTTCGGGGTTTTGACCACCTTATGCCCATAAAGCGGCATGCAGCGCGCGGCCAACTGGTCGGCCATGACAAACAGAATATTCATCGGCTTTGACGACGTCATCGCGTATATCCCCCTGATTAAATGAATGACAGGTATGGCAGCATGAACAAGCTGCCAACCGCCGCAACGGCCTGGTGTGCCCTGCATTATTGTTGCTGTTTAACATTTGAAGGGTTCTTGTGAAGACCGCTTGTATTCATCACTGGCATCAATAATATTGATGGCATGAAATATGGAAACATCCGCTCGCCCCATGCCCTGATTGCCTTTGAAGCGGCTGCACGCTGCGGCAGTTTTACCCGTGCGGCCCAGGAACTGGGCATTGGCCAGCCTGCGGTTAGCCATCAGATAACCCTGTTAGAAGAGCAACTTAACCAGCCGCTATTTCGCCGTTTGCATCGTGGTGTCGCCCTGACCCGTGCAGGACAGGAGCTTTATGACAGTGTCAGCGCGGCCTTTGGGCACATTGACCAGACGGTGGAAACCATCCGTACCCGGCGCAAAACCCGTATCAGTGTGGGGACGGATTTTGCCTTTGCCTCCTTCATCCTGATGCCGCATCTGGCCGATTTCACCGCCCGTTTTCCCGATATTGAGGTTAATATTGTCACCAATCAGACCGGGCGTTTCGGGATGGATGCCAATATTGATGTCGAACTTTCCTTCGGCCATTGCGGGCCGCAGGGGATATTGCTGCTGGCCGAACGGGTGACTCCGGTTTGCAGCCCGGCCTTTCTGGCACAATATGGCGTGGCCCAAACACCGGCGGATCTGTGCAAAATGCCGCTGTTGCATCTGGATAGCGAAATTGAAAATCGCTGGTTTAACTGGGAAAGCTGGCTGCGCATCGCCGGGCACATCCCCACTGGGCCGCTTGGCGGGCATCGCTTTAATACCTATTTGCTGGTGTTATCTGCCGCGCTTTCCGGGCAGGGTGTGGCGCTGGGCTGGACGGGGTTGTTAGAGCAGCATTTACAAAGCGGGCAACTTGTCCCGGCCAGCAACATTACCCTGCCATCCGAGCGCGGCTATGTCCTGACATCGCGCACCGCCCCGCACCGGCAAAGCCAGGTTACGGCCTTTACCAACTGGGCCTGCGACATGATCGCCGATGGCAATGCCAGCCGCTTTGCCTTCGCCAATAAGGACAGAAACGGGGACAAAAGGCTTTAAAACACATACGGTCCCGCCCCTTGATAAAACAAAACCGCCACCCGGCACATGGCGGGCGGCGGCTGGCATGTTCCGTCAGACTTAAAATCAATCCTTGTTGCGGTCCTTGGGCAGGGCAGAGGCAATGCGGTCTGCCAGACGGGCAAAAGGCAGGCTTTGCAGCCACACGGTGCCCGGCCCTTCCAGGGTGGTAATAAACAGCCCCTCGCCGCCAAACAGCGCATTGCGGAACCCGCCGACAAAATCAACGGAATAATCGACACTGTCGGTCAGGGCAACAAGGGCACCGGTATCCACCCGCAGGCGCTGGCCCGGTTGCAAATCCTTGCGCACAATGGTGCCACCGGCATGAACAAAGGCCATGCCATCACCGGTCAGTCGCTGCAAAATAAAGCCTTCACCACCAAACAGGCCTGCACCAAGGCGCTTGGAAAAGGCGATATCAATATCGATGCCTGCTGCGGCGCATAAAAAGCCATCCTTCTGGCACAGGATAGTCCCGCCAAAATCGCGCAGATTAAGATCAATCACCTTGCCCGGATAAGGGGCGGCAAAGGCAACATGGGCCTTGCCACTGCCTTCATGGACAAAACTGGTAATAAAAAAGCTTTCGCCCGTCAGCATGCGTTTGAAACCGGAAAACAGGCCACCGCCAGTATTGGTCTGCATGGTAATGCCGTGACCCATATACATCATGGCCCCCGCCTCGGCGCGCACCCCTTCACCGGGATCGAGTTCAATTTCGACCAACTGCATTTCACTGCCGATGATTTCGTAATCGATAACGTCTGCCACAGGAGATCCTTTTTGCATTTGTTTTGCGGTTATGACAGCAGAAGCCCCGCCGTTCCAGGAGAGCCACCTGCCTACTCTATGTCCTTTTAATAACATTATTTTGTCTGGCAAAGCAGGGCAACATTAAGACATTTTTGCAGCCGCTGCGGTTTCCCCCTTTGACAATTCCCGCAAAGATTGCATCATATCCTATCCTCAAAAATAGGGTGCGATATGGGGCGGGGATGGATGATCAGGGGCTGGCAGATTTTGCCGGGGCTGTTGCTGGCGCCACTTCTGGCGGGCTGCGAAAAACACGATATATACAAAGTCGATATCTGCCGCGTTGCCCTGCCGGGCGTTGAAAATGCTGGTCTGCGCTTTCGCTTGCTAACCTGGCCCGATATGGATGTCGCAAATAATCGCGTCACGCTGATCTACCAAATCCTGCCTGATAGCATCGCCTATCACCGCGCGAATAACAGTGCGCTTTCCGATAATCTTCCCATTTTGGGCACGGGTGCACCTGTCTTTGCGCATAGTATCACCTGCCAGTTTTCCCCTGCGCCATCCCCCGATATGCAAACATCCCTTATCGGCATTGAAACCTCGCGATTTGGCCCGTTACCCGCAAGCCAGCTTGCGCTACTGAACCGGTTCTGGATCAATCGGGTGGGGCAGTCCGCCCTTGTCGCCTTTGAGGATGAAAGCCGAAGTACCACCCTGGCAAATGTTTCCACCCGGCGTATTAAAACTGCATTCGGGTTGTAGCGATTGCCGGACGGGGTGTGACAACGGGGCTATTTATACCCTTCTGACGTTACGTGATGGCGTGATCAATTTTCATTCCGGCACTCTTTGAGGCTTCAAGGCCTTAACTGCCGCCATTCCAGGGGTGGGGACTGGCATTGTGCGTGGTTCCTGGCCGGGCGGTGTGCTACAAGGGCTTTTGACACGTCACAATGCCCCTAGATGAAGACATAGCTTCAAGTATTTTGTCCGCTGGAGTCATAATAATACACGAATAATAGAAATGTGTGAGATAAAAAATCTCCACAAAAGCCTCTATCAGAACATAAATCCATAACCTAAAAACGTTTTTATTTTACCTAATTTAAAAATAATTATTGTTGCACAAAAAAACCAATACAGGAATATCTTCAATGACTCACATAAATCTTAATAACACAGCGCAAAACCTGCCTCACTTTTGGAAATCCAGCATTATTGGGCAGTCCGGAAACTGTAATATCAAAATCCTTAAAATGGACGAACAACAAATTCCTGACGAAACACACGACTATAACGAAGCCTTGATTGTCATTAGCGGCGAAATGTTTTTGAATGTTAAAGGTGAGGAAATAAAAGTTTCCGAAGGCGAAATGTATTTGGCACTTGCAGGCATTCCCCACGCGGTATCAAAGGGAAGTCATGGTACCCTTATGATTATCGACCCTGTCGGAAGTTAATCCAAAAGGCCCAATATAAAATCTTAAAACGACACACAGCAGTATCGAGGCAGGCAGAACCATTTCCTACCTCGATCATATATGTTTATCACTCAGGTACTATGCACCATTTCGCGCTTTTTAAACGGCCCGAACGGAATTTCGGACGGGGCAAAGGTTTCGGCGAATGAACGGTCCCAGCGGCTGTGCCAGTCCGACAATTCCGGTATTTCCGGGCCCGAGACCAAAAAACCCTCCGGCAAATAGGGATACATTTCATTGCCATCAAGGAATTCATTATCCTTTTGCCGGAACATGAAATGATATGGCATAAAATTGCGCGGGTCACTCAGCCCCGCTGCCCCGGTAATTTCGGCCAGGGCGTGCATGGTATTATGGTGGAAACGGGCCACACGCTCGCTTTTATCGCCCACATCCACCGCACGCTGGCGGACCGGGTCCTGGGTGGCAATACCGACCGGGCATTTGTTGGTATGGCAGGACTGCGCCTGAATACAGCCCAGCGCAAACATAAAGCCACGCGCCGCATTGCACCAGTCCGCCCCCAGGGCCAGGACCTGGGCAATATCAAAGGCCGAAACGATTTTGCCCGCCGCGCCAATTTTGATCTCGTTACGAATGCCTGCTCCGCGCAGGGCGTTATGCACAAAAGTCAGGCCTTCGTGCATCGGCATCCCCACCCGGTTGGCAAATTCCACCGGGGCGGCCCCTGTACCGCCTTCCTTGCCATCGACAACAATAAAATCGGGCAGAATACCGGTTTTTAACATCGCCTTGACGATGCACATAAATTCCCGGCGATGGCCGATACACAGCTTGAATCCCACCGGCTTGCCACCGGAAAGATCCCGCAACTGACCAATAAATTCCATCAATCCAATGGGGGTTGAAAAGGTGCGATGGGCAGCAGGGGAAATACAATCCATCCCCATTGGAATGCCCCGCGCCTCGGCAATTTCCTCGGTAATTTTGGCAGCGGGCAACATGCCGCCATGCCCGGGCTTCGCCCCCTGGCTTAGCTTCACCTCGATCATTTTGACCTGGGGGTCAGCAGCCGTTTCGGCGAATTTTTCTGCCGAAAAAGTCCCGTCCTCATTACGACAGCCAAAATAACCCGATGCCACCTGATAAATCAGATCACCCCCACCCTGGCGGTGATAACGGCTAATACTGCCTTCGCCGGTATCATGGGCAAAGCCCCCCTTTTTTGCCCCCTTGTTCAGCGCCAAAATGGCATTGCCCGACAGGGCACCAAAGCTCATGGCGGAGATATTATACAGGCTGGCATCATAGGGCTGTTTGCATTGCGAACCGCCCACGCGCACACGAAAATCCTTGTCCGGGAGCACGGTGGGCGAGACGGAATGGGTCAGCCAGGCATAGCCCGAGGCATAGACATTTTCGATGGTGCCAAAGGGCCGTTTATCCTCCGCCCCCTTGGCGCGCTGATAGACCAGCCCGCGCGACTGACGGCTGAACGGCACCTCGTCATGGTCGCTTTCGATCATATATTGGCGGATTTCCGGGCGGAAACTTTCCAGAATAAAGCGGATATGGCCGCTTACCGGATAGTTACGCAGGATCGAATGGCGCGACTGGCGCAAATCATGGATACCCACCAGCACCAGCGCCCCAAACACAATGGCAGGCAGCCAGAACCAGGCACTAAACGGCACACACAGCAGCGATACAACCGCCAGAAGCGTTACCAGGGCAAGAACCGCGTAACGCTGATACTCGATGACGAATTTCAAAAGAGCCTGTCCTGTCGAATGAAGCGGGAAAAAGGTGGTGCAACCAACTGTAGCACCCCGGCAAATGTAACCATTTCAAAGCCCGCTGCAAGCCTTGCTGATCACCCTTTATTTCCAGGAAGGGCTCAACGGAGCCATCGCGACTCTGACGGCATTGGCATTACAAAAACATCACTCGTTCCGATTCTATCAATCCCACAGCGCACAAACACACAACACTCCCTTATGATATATACTTATGAATTAGATGAAGGCAAATAAACACCCCATAAGAATAGTTTTGCAAAACTTATCGTTACAATTTTATACAATCGAATAATGTATTATTTATCTTGAAAAATATTCAGGTCGGGGGAAATCGATGTCACATTACAAATTAACGTCAAGCGCATGCCGAAATATCAATTGGAAGAAGCTCGTTTTATGTTGTTCGGTCTCAACGCTCGCTTTGTTTGCGGCGGAAACAGCGGAAGCCGCTTGCAACCCAACGGGCACATTTACCCGGGCAAACTGCTTTAGCAGCGGTCAGATTCAGTATTTCTCAGACGATACCATCTCTTCGCTGACCATTAGCGACGAAACAGCACAATCTGTTGAATTTGCACCTGATTCAAGTGGCTCCATTACAGGGGCCACCAATCAAACCCTGACGATTAACGGAAGTACGACGCTTAACCGTTCAGATTACAGCGCCGTGATTTTTGATGTCACGAAGGCAAACAGCAACGTAACTGCAACGATAGCGTCCACGGCATCCGTCACTTCAACTGGCGGTGGTTTTGGCGCTGTCTGGTTCAAAAATGCGACCTCTGGCGATATTACGATCAGCAGTGGTGCAACGATCAATTCGACCGGCCAACAAAGCGGCGCGGCAGGGATTATTGCCACAACAAAAGCTGGCAATGTTTCCATCACAAACGAAGCGTCAGGCTCGGTAACCTCCGATGACCGCGGTCTTTATGGGGATAGCGGTACAAAGGATGTCGTTACAGATCCGTATACCGTTTCAATCACGAATAATGGAACGGTTAAAGCAGGTACAAGAGGCGCATATGGCGTCAATTATTATGGGAACGTTGCCGTAACAAATACCGGGTCTATCGAGACGGATACACGTCAGGCTATCGTCTTATGGTCGGCCGACGGCGGGAACGCATCCGTCAATAACAGTGGCACGCTTAACGCCAAGGATGATCACGCCATTGTAGCCTGGAGCACAAATGGCGATGCCATTGTCACAAATAGCGGCACCGTCACATCGTCTAACAACACAACCCATGATGATACTGGCGGAGGCCATATCGGCATCCAGACCCAGGTTGCCACATCGGGAAATACGACAATTACCAACACATCCACCGGCACTATCAATGCCAATGCCGATACCGGTATCGAAGCCAAAGCACTAACGGCGGGCAATATAACGATATCGAACGCCGGCACGATATCGGCTCTGCGGGGTATTTATGCGGAAACAGCGGACGGAACAATAAATATTGCCAATACCGGCTTACTGACTGCAACGGCATCCGCTGGCACAATCTACGGTATTGATTATAAAAATACCGGCACTATTGCAGGCACCATCAGCAATTTCGGCACGATGACAATATCAAATGGCACCAGCAGCACCGGCATTATGATCGAGGCTGGCTCCGGCGTTTCAGTTGTCAATACAGGCACACTTTCAGTTTCAACAAATGCGCGTGCAGGTGGCATTGTCGCGGCGGGAACAGTAACAGGCACCATTAAAAATTCAGGCAGCCTGACAGTTGCTGGTCAGGCCAGTGGAGCAGGCATTTTCATCGATGACGGTTCTAATGTATCGGTTGAAAATAGTGGCGTACTTTCCGTTTCTTCACTGTCCAGTGCTGTTGGTATTGCCACCACGACAACGGGATCTATCGCGCAACTCACCAACAGCGGTACGATTTCGGCAACGCAATATGCCATTAAAAATGCGGGCACAATGCAAAGTCTTGTGAATAGCGGCACGATCAAAGGCAATATCGAAAATACCAGTGCAACCGGACTGACGATTTCAAACGACAATTCAACGATTTATGGCGTTTTAAGCGGTTATACCAGCGATAACAGCATGGTTAAGGGGCAAATCACGCATACAAATGCCGATCTTGTCTTTTCCAGCGGAAAAATCTGGCTGAATGACGATATAAATGCCACCGGTCACAGCGTTAATAATACGGGTGCCACGCTAAAACTCAGCAATGCAGTGACAATTACCGGCAATTACGTTCAGACAGGCGGTGGGTTGCTGATAGAGGCCGTCAGCACGTCCTCGCATGGTGTACTTAACGTTTCAGGCAACGCCTCAATCAGCAATTCAAACATTGTGGTATCTGGCAACAACCTTGCCGTTGGCGACAGCTACACAATTGTTGGTGCCGGTGGCACGGGAAGCTATTCCACTTTGTCGGCCTCTGTTGTGGGCACAGGTGACCGTAATGCCGCTGTCAAAACTATTGGCAAGGATTTGGTGGTGGTCCTGACCAAAGGGAATGGAACGGGCAAATATACCCCGGTCGGAGATGCCGAGGGAGGCAGCGCAGCTCCATTGGGTCGCACCCTTGATACCATCAATACAAAAGACAGCCCCGAGGCGATTGCCTTTCAAAACCAGGTTCTTGCGCAAATTGACAGCCTACCGCAAAACCAGCGTGGCGAAGCCATCAAGGAACTTTCCCCCGCCAATTCCGCCAATACCGTCCAGTTATCAGCCCAGGCGACATCTATTGTCATTGGGGCTGTCGAAACCCGCCAGCAACTTGCCATGTCGGATGATGGCGGACGCGAAGTCGGGGTTGCAGCCGGGAGCGCGGCACGCTACAGCCAGTTATGGGGCCAAATCCTTGGCGGGTCCGCCCACCGCGCCGGTGACAGTGAAAATGACGGCTTTACCAGCAAAAGTGTTGGCCTTACCACCGGCTTTGATCATTTGATCACCCCTGACCTTTTGGGCGGTGTTGCCTTAAGCTGGGTGCGGTCCTGGACGGATGGCAGCAATGCCTCGAACGGATCGACAAATACGCTTGATAGCTATCAAATGACCTTTTACGGAACCTATCGCATCAACCGCCTTGCCGTGGATGGACAGATTGGTGCGGGCTGGAACCATTACGATCAGGAACGGACCATTTCCTTTTTGGGCAATACGGCCAGTGCCGATTATAACGGCCAGCAATATATGGCCCGCACCCGTGTCGGCTATGATTTCAATTTTGGTGAAACAACACTAACGCCTTTTGCCGGGCTGCGCTGGCTGGGTGCGCATACTGACTCCTACAAGGAAACAGGCGCAGGTGCCGCCAACAACTCGGTCAACAGTCAAAATAACAGCAGTGTCACCCATGAAGTCGGCGCCCGGACCGATTGGAACATTGAAACAGCCACCGGGATTGTATCGCCAGAAGTTTCGGCGGCCTGGATCCATGATTATACCGACAATACGGTGGATACCACGGGCCAGATCGGCGGCACGGATTACACCATCGAAACAAAGGGCCTCGCATCAGATGGCATCCGGCTGGGCCTGGGACTTTCCTACATCACCGATGACAGCATCAGCCTGAAGCTGTCTTATGACGGGGAATTGCGCGCAGGATACCAGAGCCAGACAGCCACCTTGCGGCTGAATTGGGATTTTTAATCCCGGTTGAACAAACGATTTAAAACGGCAACGGCGGCAATTTTGCCGTTGTAGCCGTTTTACGTGCGCATTTTGGTTTCACAATATTGCATTGCGCATATAGCTACTAGCCCGGGCAAAGTTGACAGACACAACATCAAAAAGGTTTGCCTTACCAAACGAAAAAACCGCCCGGTTTCCCGGACGGCGGATAAGATTGCAGAAACGTCATCAATAACCGGGCTGCATTCCTTTACAGCCCGGTTATTGCATGCGCATTGGCAGCAGCCAAGGTAAGGCTTAGGCCTTACCGTAGCCCCCACCACCCGGGGTTTCGATGATGAAAACATCACCCGGATTCATTTCGGTGCCGTCGGTGCCTTTAAGCTCGATAACGGTGCCATCGGTGCGTTCCACCGCGTTGCGGCCGAGTTTGCCCGGTTCGCCGCCTGCCACGGCCTGACCGGGGACGCGACGGTGGTTGGACAGGATGGATGCCGTCATTTTTTCAAGGAAGCGGATGCGACGTACCGTGCCGTCCCCGCCCTTGAATTCACCATCGCCGCCCGACCCGGTGCGGATGCCAAAACTTTCGAGCAAGACCGGGAAGCGCCATTCCAGCACTTCGGGGTCGGTCAGGCGTGAATTGGTCATGTGGGTATGCACACCCGACGTGCCGTTATAGCCCGGACCTGCCCCCGTGCCACCACAGATGGTTTCGTAATATTGATGCTGGTCATTGCCATAGGTGAAGTTGTTCATCGTGCCCTGCGCGCCCGACATGGTGCCAAGGGCGGCATAAAGGGCATCGGTGACATGCTGGCTGGTTTCAACATTCCCGGCCACCACGGCAGCGGGATGCACGGGGTTGAGCATCGAGCCTTCCGGCACAATCAGGTTTACCGGCTTCAGGCAGCCCGCATTAAGCGGAATATCATCATCGACCAGCGTTCTGAACACATACAACACCGCCGCGCGCGTGACCGCAGACGGCGCGTTGAAGTTGTTATCCAGCTGGCTGGAGGTACCGGTGAAATCCACCGTGGCGGAACGGTTTGCCTTGTCGATGGTGACTTTGACACGGACAACGGCCCCGTTATCCATTTCATAGGCAAATTCACCGTCATTCAACCCTTCCAGCACACGGCGGACACTTTCTTCGGCATTGTCCTGAACGTGTTTCATATAGGCATGAACCACTTCAAGACCGAAATGATCGACCATCTTGCGCAGTTCCTGTACGCCCTTTTCATTGGCTGCGATCTGGGCCTGCAGGTCGGCAATATTCTGATAGGGGTTACGTGCCGGATAGGTCGCCCCTTCGAGCAGGGCGCGCAGCCCGGCTTCATCGAACTTGCCCTGATCGACCAGTTTGAAATTGTCGATCAGAACGCCTTCTTCCTCCAGCACCCGTGAATTGGGCGGCATCGAACCCGGCGTGATCCCGCCAACATCGGCATGGTGCCCGCGCGAGGCGACATAGAACAGAATATCCTTGCCCGCATCATCAAACACCGGCGTAATCGCGGTAATGTCCGGCAAATGCGTACCGCCATTATAGGGATCGTTCAGGATATACACATCGCCCGGTTTCATCTGACCGGCGTTTTTGGTCATCACCGCCTGAACAGATTCCCCCATCGAACCCAGATGCACCGGCATATGCGGGGCATTGGCAATGAGCAGGCCCTGCTGGTCAAACAGCGCGCAGGAGAAATCGAGCCGTTCCTTGATATTGACCGAATAGGAGGTATTGGCGAGCGTCACACCCATCTGTTCGGCAATATTCATGAACAGATTGTTGAACACTTCCAGCATCACCGGGTCAGCCTCGGTGCCAATCGCCTCGGTCCGTTTTAATGGCACCACACGGGTCAGGACCAAATGATCGCGGCCATTGACTTTGGCTTCCCAGCCCGGATCAATCACCGTGGTGCCCACCGGCTCAACAACCACGGCAGGGCCGGTCACAACCGCACCCGGCTTCATGTCTTCGCGTTTATAGAACGGTGTCTCATGCGCCTCGCCGCCAAAAACCACACGGCGGGTGGCAAGCGCGTTGACCGATGCGTCGCTGTCATCCACGGCTTCGGCATCGGGCAGGCTTTCGGTTTCGCCAATGGCTTCAACGGCCACAGCCTCGACCACCAGGGGTTTTTCTTCCATCACAAAGCCATAACGCTGTTTGTGCTGGTCTTCAAACTGGGCCTTGATTTCGTCCGCCGTGCCAAAATCAACGATCAGCGGGTTATCGGTGCCGTCATAACGCAGATGCAGTTTTTTCAGCAGGCGGATTTTATCATCACCAATGCCCTGTTCATGCAATTCCCCACGAGCTTCCACACCGAGCTTGTCAAGCTGCTGGTCCAGATTTGCCAGTTCTTCGGTTTTAAGGCGGGCTTCAACCGCCTGTTCGCGCATCGCCCGAATATCGGCCAAACCCATGCCATAGGCCGAGAGAACACCGGCGAAGGGATGAACAAAAACACGGGTCATGCCCAGCGTATCTGCCACCTGGCAGGCATGCTGCCCGCCGGCCCCGCCAAAGCATTGCAGGATATAATCCGACACATCGTAACCACGTTGCACCGAAATCTGCTTAATCGCATTGGCCATGTTTTCAACGGCAATACGCAAAAAGCCTTCGGCGACTTCTTCGCTGGTCATGTCATTGCCGGTATCGGCCTTAATTT
This sequence comes from Thalassospira sp. TSL5-1, assembly GCF_001907695.1. Taxonomy (NCBI): domain Bacteria; kingdom Pseudomonadati; phylum Pseudomonadota; class Alphaproteobacteria; order Rhodospirillales; family Thalassospiraceae; genus Thalassospira; species Thalassospira sp. TSL5-1. Next base: position 1,298,517 of record NZ_KV880638.1, on the reverse strand, counting down.
TGGCGGCCATTTCGGCAAAGAGGGATTTGACCGCTGCGTCATCCAACGGTTCGTTACCTTCGGGGCCAAAAACCGGCGGGAAGAAATCGGGCTGGACCTTGCCCAGCATCACATTGATGTCGGTCACGGCCAGCGGCCCGCCCCGGCGATAGGCCGCCGGGCCAGGATTGGCACCGGCGCTATCGGGGCCCACACGGAAACGCGCGCCATCAAAATGCAGGATCGACCCGCCACCGGCGGCAACGGTGTGGATTTTCATCATTGGCGCACGCATGCGCACCCCGGCGACCTGGGTTTCAAAGTCGCGTTCATATTCGCCGTCATAATGCGAAACGTCGGTCGAGGTGCCGCCCATATCGAACCCGATGACCTGCTTAAAGCCATCCATTTCGGCCGTGCGCACCATGCCAACAACACCGCCCGCCGGACCGGAGAGAATGGCATCCTTGCCCTGAAATTTGGAGGCATCGGTCAGCCCGCCATTGGACTGCATGAACATCAGCTTCACGCCACCCAGTTCGCCTGCCACCTGGTCCACATAACGGCGCAGAATGGGCGAAAGATACGCATCCACCACCGTGGTATCACCCCGCGAAACCAGCTTCATTAACGGGCTGACTTCGTGGCTGACGGAGACCTGGGTAAAGCCGATATCCCGGGCGATTTCGGCAGCGGCCAGCTCGTGTGCGCTGTAGCGATAGCCGTGCATAAAGACAATCGCACAGGCCCGAATGCCATCATCAAAGGCGGCTTGCAGGTCGGTGCGCAACTGGTCCCGGTCCAGCGGGGTCAGTTCCTCGCCATTTGCGTTAAAACGCTCCGCTGCCTCAATCACCCGTTCATACAGGCTTTCAGGCAGCTTGATGTTGCGGTCAAACAGGCGCGGACGGTTTTGATAGGCAATACGCAGGGCATCGCGAAAGCCCGTGGTTGTCACCAGCACCGTGCGGTCGCCCTTGCGTTCCAAAAGCGCATTGGTGGCAACGGTGGTGCCCATTTTCACCGCTTCAATTTTTTCCGCCGGGATGGTTTCGTCATCGGCGACTTCCAACAGATCGCGAATGCCCTGAATGGCGGCATCCTTGTAGCGTTCCGGGTTTTCCGACAGCAGCTTGTGCGTTACCAGCGAGCCATCGGGTTTGCGGGCAACGATGTCGGTAAAGGTGCCGCCACGGTCCACCCAGAACTGCCACTTGGCCGTATCGGCCGTGTTGGTTTGCGATGTATTTTTATCAGGCGAAGCCATGATGCTTACTCCTTCAGCATCCGAAATTCAGAAATAGCGGGACAATGGGACCGGCAATGCCAGCCGCACATTGCCTAGTTCATTTGCGTCGGCAGCCAGGTGGCAATGCCGGGGAAAATTGTGATCAGCGCCACAGCGGCCATCAGCAAAAAGAAAAATGGCAGCGCCGCAACGGCGATGGAAAACAGGTTCTTGCCCGTCAGCCCCTGCAAAACAAACAGGTTAAAGCCAACCGGCGGGGTGATTTGCGACATTTCAACCACCAGCACCAGATAGATGCCAAACCACAGAGCATCGATATTGGCAGCCTGCACCATCGGCAAAATGACCGAGGTTGTCAGCACAACCACCGAAATGCCATCAAGGAAACAGCCCATGACGATGAAAAACAGGGTTAACATCGCCAAAAGCGCGTAGGGCGATAGGTGCATATCCGAAATCAGCCCGGCAAGTTCGCGCGGAATACCGGTAAAACCCATCGCCACCGTCAGGATCGAGGCACCGGCAAGAATAAAACAGATCATGCAGGAGGTGCGGGTTGCGCCCATCAGGCCATCGACAAAGCTGGCCCAGCTTAATGTGCGACTGAAGGCGGACAGGATCAGCGCGCCGACCACACCAAAGGCCGCTGCCTCGGTCGGGGTGGCAATGCCGCCATAGATCGAGCCAATCACGGCCGTGATCAGCAAAATAACCGGAATAAGGCGGCCCGATGCCCGCACCTTGTCCATAAAGGGAATGCTGGGTGCTGCGGGGGGCATTTTGTCCTTATGGATGGTGGACCATATCATGACAAAGCCCATAAACAGCACGATCAGCATGATACCGGGCAAGACACCAGCGATGAACAAACGCGCAATCGACAGCTCGGCGGACACACCATAGACAATCAGAATGATCGACGGCGGAATAAGCAGGCCCAGCGTGCCGGACCCGGCCAGGGTGCCCAAAATCAGCTTGTCAGCATAGCCCTGCTTGCGCAATTCGGGGATCGACATGCGGCCAATGGTGGCCGCCGTTGCCGCAGAGGAGCCGGAAACAGCCGCAAAGATACCGCAGCCCAGAATATTGACATGCAACAGACGCCCCGGCAGGCGATTTAACCACGGTGCCAGGCCGGTAAACATGTCCTCGGACAGGCGGGATCGAAACAGGATTTCGCCCATCCAGATAAACAGCGGCAGCGGGGCCAGCGACCAGGTGGCAATGCTGCTCCAGGCGGTGGTTGCCATAACCGGGCCGGTTTGTGCGCCGGAAAAAAACTCAAGACCAATAATGCCAATAGCAAACAGCGACAATGCCACCCAAAGCCCAGCGCCCAAAAACAGGAACAGCAGCGCCATCAGGACCAGGCCGATTTCAAGAACTTCCATATGACCTACCCCTTATTCCGTCATGTCGCTGGTTTCGCGGTCGGCAAACACGGTGGCGCGACCCCAAAGCGTATCAATAAAGCCTTCGACCAGGGCCAACGTGAGCATACCCAGACCAAAGGTCATTGCGGTTTGCGGAATCCAGAGCGGAAAGGCCAAAACCCCCGGCGAAGCATCGCCATAGGAAAAACTTTCCTGGGCCAAAACCCCCATCCACCAGGTAAAATAACCGGCCAGAAACACCGCAAAAGCCAGCGTGATCAGGTCCATGATGCGGCGCGGCACACCCGATAACTGCCCGACAACCAGCAAAACCCGAATATGCGCCCCATGCCGCAGCGCAGGCCCCAGGGCCAGAAACATGCCGGCCGCCAGTGAAAAACCCGACAATTCATTGGCATCGGGAATAACATGGCCAAACAAACGCCCGATTGACTGGGAAAGAATCAGCACTGCGATCATCACCAGAAACACAGCAGCCAAAACCGACGTTACCTTAAAAAGAATATCCAGTGATTTACGCACAGTGATCCCCTTTCCACCCGGCCAGGCCGGTGGTTGATAGCGAGATACAGAATATCATTTTTTGACGTATGAATTGTCCGGGGCCGCCAATAACGGGTGCCCCGGACAATGCAAAGAGGATATTACTTCTTGTAAGCGTCGATAATGGCCTGGCCGGTATCGCCGGTTTTCTTGAGCCAATCGGCCACCATTTCATCGCCAACCTTGGCAAGGCCCGCCTTCAATTCGGCACTGGGCGCGGCAACATTCATGCCGTTTTCCTTAAGGATCGCCTTTTTGGCTTCAGCTTCGTCCATGCTCATTTTCCAGCCGCGTTCTTCGGCCTTGGCGGCGGCATCCATCACGGCTTTCTGCACATCGGGCGACAGGCGATCAAAGGACTTGGCATTCACGATCACCATGTTTTTGGGCAACCATGCCTGCACATCATAGAAATTATCTACAAAGTCCCAGGCCTTGGAATTCGCCCCGGTCGAGGGCGAGGTCATCATCGCTTCGACAATGCCGGTGGCAAAGGCGGTCGGAATTTCGGGCACTTCCACCTGGGTTGCGACCATGCCGGTCAATTCGGCAAGTTGCGAGGTGGTGGCATTATAAGCACGGAACTTAAGCCCCTTGAGGTCCTCAACCGAATTGACTTCCTTGGCGGTATAAAGGCCCTGGGCTGGCCACGGAACGGCGTAAAGCACTTTCAAACCGTCTTTTGCCAGCTTTTCTTCGATCGTTGTGCGCGAAACATCCCACAGTTTTTTGGCATCGTCATAGCTGGTTGCCAAAAACGGGATGGCATCAACGGTGTAAACCGGGTCTTCATTGGCCAGAAGCGAAATCAGCACTTCGCCAATCGGCACCAGACCACGCTGAACCGACCGTTTGATTTCGGCATGTTTGAACAGTGATCCACCCGAATGCACGGTAATCGCCAATTCACCATTGGTCGCGGCTTCCACGTCCTTGGCAAATTCCATAATGTTCTGGGTATGGAATGTCGCATCCGGATAAGGGGTTGCCATATCCCACTTATCGGCAGCCATTGCAGCCCCCGCCGAAAAGGTCATCGCCGCGATGGCAACAGCCGAAAACGCCTTTTTCAACATTTTATCAGTCTCCCGTTTTTTGTTTTCAATTTAGCCTTCCAACAAAACGGTTACATTTTATCGTCAATTTGTCAACGTACTTTCATAACAGTCATGCAAAAAACTGGATGCTGTTTTTTTTACGCATCGATTGCCCGCTCTAACGAGTTGAAAAACGGTGCCTATAACGTGACGCTGATCGAAAATAGACAGAGACAAGACAAAAAAATGGCAGCTTCCCGCTAGGAAAGCTGCCGTTTTTATGTTCATAAAACTGGAATGATTAAAGACTCGGCCTGTTTGCTTTTCTGTTCATTTCACAGGGTATAATCGCGCAAAACGACCACCATCACCACCGACGCCGCCCGCCTACATTGCACTTGCCGCGCGCGAGGCCTGGTCATACACACCAGAAATGGCGCGCAGGGTTTTGGCAACATCGCCCACCTCGTCGCGATTAACCCCCAGGCGCTCAAAGGTTTCAATCAAGCAGGCTTCCCGCACTTCGCGATAACGCTGGCACAGCTCGCGGCCTTCCTTCGAGGTGGCATAATGCACTTCCTTGCCCCGCTTGATGCCATCTACCAGCCCCTGCTTGCGCAGTTTTTTCAGGGCATAATTCACCAGATGGCTGTCTTCGACATTTAGGACAAAGCACACTTCCGACAGGCTTTTTTCCCGTTCGCGCGAATTCACATTATGCAGAACCAGAATATCAAGAATGGAAAGGTCAGGCATCCCGGCTGCCCGCATACAGCGCACAACCCAGCGGTTAAAGGCATTGCCCGATAGAATCAGGGCAAATTCCAGCTCGGACAGCTCGGCTGCACGGTCGGACACCAGGTGCGAGGAAGAAACAATACGCTGTTTTTCGGTCATATTAGACGTTCCAGTTATTTTTTTGACGCACTTAACCGAAACATAGAACGGACATCTCACCATCCAGATCAAAAATATAACGGTTTACCGTTACTTTATTGCAAAAACACCGCCATTAACAAGCCCGTTCACCCCACAGTTACCAACGTTTTGTCATCAAAGCGCCCGCATCCTGTCAAGGAAGCTATGTACCTCCTGCTGCAACTGGCTATTTTCCCGCCCCAGATCGGTGGCTGAACGACTAACATCGCCAGCCGCACTGTTTGTATCGGCAACAGCCCCGCTTAATCCGGTCATGGCCGCCGAAATTTCTTCGGTGCCAACGGCGGCTTGCTCCACATTCTGGGAAATTTCGCTGGTTGCAGCAGTCTGCTCCTCAATCGCGGCGGCCACGGCAGAGGCGCGCTGGCTGATTTCGGCAATCATGCCAACAATTTCTTCTATTGCGGTAACCGCATCACGGGTTGCGCCCTGAATACCCGTCACCTGATTGGTAATTTCCTGGGTCGCCCGGCCAGTTTGGGTGGCAAGATTTTTGACCTCACCGGCAACCACGGCAAACCCTTTTCCGGCATCACCGGCACGGGCCGCCTCGATCGTGGCATTTAATGCCAAAAGATTGGTTTGCGCTGCAATGTCGCTAATCAGGCCAATCACCTCGCCAATATGCACGGCCGCATCATCCAGACGCTGGATATTATTGCTGGTGGCACGGGCTCGTTCGGATGCTGCAACAGCCATATTCGAGGTATCGCTAACCTGACTGGAAATTTCATTGATTGAAGCGGCAAGCTCGGTGGCGGCCGTTGCCACCAGCTGCACATTTGCCGAGGCTTCCTCAGCCCCGGAGGACACGACCATTGACTGACGCGACGACGTTTCAGCACTGCCGCGCAACACGGCAGACGAGCCATGCAACCTTTGAACCGCCTCCTCTACAGTTGCCATGACATTGACCACAACTGCATCAAATTCGAGGATATTCTGCTCCTGTTTTTCCATACGAATGCGGCGTTCTTCCTGCTGGCGGGCCTGCTCTGCCTCCAGTTTAACGCGTTCAATGCCGTTTTCACGAAACACCATGACGGCCCGGCCCATTTCGCCAATTTCGTCCTTCCGGCTGGCTTCGGACAGGTCCACATCAAAATCGTTGTGAGCAAGGCGGGTCATCTTCCCTGTCAGCGCCGTAATAGCCGACACAATCCCGCGAGACAGCAAAACTGACATGACAAGCAGAACAACGGCCCCTGCGACAAAGGCAAAAATACTGAAATGAAGACTATTTTTGGCGATAATTTTGGCATCCGCGCGCTGAGCATTTGCGTAGGCATCAACCTTGGCGGTCAATGAAGCCAACAGCGGCTCTGCCGCGCTAAAATAATCGCTCAAAAGCAAGAGTTTTTCTTCACGCTGTGAAATGGCATCTGCAACGTTCGTAAAGTCGGCAATATAAGACGTCATCAATTGCAACAAACGGGTTTTATCCGCTGCCGGGATGTCATTATTGATCGACAGGGCCGTTTTAAATTCCGCAAGACGCTGTTGTATTTCGGCAAGATATTTACGGTCCAGCCGGGCAAGAAAATCCTTCTCGTGCCGTCGCATCATCAACATCAGGACTGTCAGTTTGTCGGCATCGTATTTTTTCAAATCGCTTTCAACAGCGTGAACCGAGGAACGCAACTTCCCCATCAATCCGCTTTTTTCGTCCAGACCAATATCGCGTTGCAAGACGACAACCTCGCCAAAAGCCTTGGCATAGCTCTGAAAAAGATCGCGAATTTGGTTGATGGTAGCGCGGTCAGCCGACATTTCCGGACGGGCATGCAAATAGTTCAACCCATCAATAACACTGGAAACCGTGGCCCCATGCAGATCGACATATTCCTCATCCCGGCGCAGCAGAAAATCTTTTTCCCGGCGGCGTGCATTTAAAAACTCCAGCGAAACCTCGCCAATCATTTGCCGATTTTCTGTCGCGATCTGAGCCGCCTGCTCGGCCACCTGACGGGACTGGTTGGAAACAAACTGTCCGATGGCGACAAACGCAAAAACAACAAGCGCAATCGCCCCGATCAGAGAAATTTGGTAAATAAGCCGGAATTTTGACAGAAATTGCATAAAAGCACGCCACACCAATACCTAAGGATAATACCTATCCTTAGGTTGGTATCCACCCGCGCCGTTTCAATGTAATCGTGCGAAATAACTGCCAAACAATTCTCGAAATGACCAACCCTTGCCGATACAGAAGTATTACCCTATTTCTGGAGCAACTTTAACCAATCCGGCGCCGTGTTTCGTTGCACCGCCTTTTGACAATCGGAGCACTGAAACCATGAGCATCTGGGGCAAAATCATTGGCGGCGCAGCAGGCTTTGCCCTGGGCGGACCGCTGGGGGCCATTTTGGGTGCCGCGGCGGGCCATATGGTGGACAAGGCCAACGATGGCGATTTCAGCCAGGAACGCATTTCATCGGGTGGGCCCTGGGGCCAGCATAGTGGCGGCAATCCGTGGGGGCAGCGCACGGGGCAATATGGCGGGCAATTTAGTGGTCAGTTTGGCGGAGCAGACCCACGCCAGGTCGCCTTTGCCACTGGCGTTATCGTATTGTCGGCCAAAATGGCCAAGGCCGATGGTACCGTCACCCGCGAAGAAATTGACGCGTTTAAACGCCTGTTTCGCGTTACCGGCCCGGATGCCGCCCAGGTCGGCCAAATTTTCGATGCTGCCCGCCGTTCGCCCGATGGATACGAACCCTATGCCCAACAAATTGCACAAATGTTTGCCGGTGAACGTGCGGTTCTGGAAAGCATCCTTGAAGCCCTGCATCAGATTGCCCTGGCCGATGGCACACTGCACCCGGCAGAAAAGGAATATCTGCGCAAGGTTGCGATGATTTTCGGCTTTGAAGATGTTGACTTTGACCGTGTTCACCAGGGCAGCACCGCCCCGCGCAGCGAACAGGACCCGTATAAACAACTGGGCCTGACCCGATCTGCCAGCAATGAAGAGCTTAAGGCAGCACATCGCAAGCTGTCGCGCGAAAACCACCCGGACCTTTTGATGGCAAAGGGTATGCCCGAGGAATTTGTTGAACAGGCGAACGAAAAAATGGCCCGTATCAACGCCGCCTGGGACCAGATTTGCAAGGAACGCCATATTTAGTCTTCCTGCATGTTGGCTTTTTGCGACTTGGGCGCATTGCTGTGGCTTGATCACACGATATGATTTCGCTTGCACCGCAGCGCATTTTGCGGTTTGCAGGGGGCAACACATTTACCGTTTTCGGGGTTTTAGGTTTTCATGGCGCCACCGCTGATCAATATTAACGACATCCGCCTGACATTTGGCGGCAATGACCTGTTTTCCGACGTGTCGGTTGCCATTGGCGAACGCGACAGGTTGTGCCTGGTCGGCCGCAATGGCGGGGGGAAATCCACGCTGTTAAAAATTATCGCCGGTGAAATCGAGGCCGATGGCGGCGAACGCTTTGTTCAGCCCGGCTGCAAGGTCGCCTATCTGGCCCAGGAACCGCGTTTTGGCGATTACGCCACGGTCGAGGATTACGTTCTAAGCGCGCTTGAGGACCATGAGCAGGATTACGCCTACCGGGCGGATATGCTGCTGGATGCCGTCAAGATTGACCCCAAGGCGGACCCCAATACCCTGTCGGGCGGTGAAGGTCGCCGAACCGCCATTGCCCGTGCCCTGATTGCCGACCCGCAAGTCCTGTTGCTGGACGAACCGACCAACCATCTGGATCTGCCAACGATTGAATGGCTGGAAAGCGAGATCAAGGCGTTTCGCGGGGCTGTTGTGGTGATTTCGCATGACCGCGCCTTTTTGAATGCCATTTCCAATGGTGTGCTGTGGCTGGATCGCGGGGTATTGCGCCGCAATGACCAGAGCTTTGCCCAGTTTGATGACTGGTCGGAAGAAGTTTACCGCAAGGAAGCCGAAGAACGCGCCAAGCTGGATAAACTGATTGCCCAGGAATCGGTTTGGGCCGTGCAGGGCATTACCGCCCGGCGCAAACGCAACCAGGGCCGCCTGCGCCGCCTGTATGAAATGCGCCATGAACGCTCGCAACAGGTGGGGCGGATTGGCAATGTGTCGCTGGCATCCGAAACCGGCAGCACGTCGGGCAAGGTCGTGATCGAGGCGACCGATATTGGCAAATCCTGGGATGACAAACACATCATTTCGGGCTTTTCCACCCGCATTTTGCGCGGCGATAAAGTCGGTATTATCGGGCCAAACGGGGCGGGTAAAACCACGCTGCTTAAAATCCTGACCGGGCAGACCGCGCCCGATGAAGGCACGGTTAAAATTGGCACCAACCTGACGCCAACCTATTTTGACCAGAAACGCGCCGCCCTGGATGATACCAAAACCCTGTGGGATACCCTGTGCGATGTAGGCGGTGACCAGGTGATGGTGCGCGGTACCCCGCGCCATGTGGTCAGCTATCTGCGCGATTTCCTGTTTGACGAAAAACAGGCCAGAAGCCCGGTGGGGGCCCTTTCGGGCGGGGAGCGCAACCGTTTGCTGCTGGCAAAGGAACTGGCGAAACCCACCAACCTTCTGATCATGGACGAACCGACCAACGATCTGGATATGGATACGCTGGATCTGTTGCAGGAAATGCTGTCGGAATACGAAGGCACGCTGCTTCTGGTCAGTCATGATCGTGATTTTCTCGATCGGGTTGTGACATCCTCCATCGTGATGGAAGGCAATGGCATTGCCACCGAATATCCCGGTGGCTATTCGGATTATGTGCATTTGCGCAAACTTTCGGCCAAGGCCGAGGCTGACAATGGCCCCTCAAACACCAAACCGATTAAACGCGGCGGTAGCAAAACGGGCAATGCGACCCCAGCCAAGCCCAAAGCCAAGGGTAAACTCAGCTATAAGGACCAGCGCGATTACGACATGCTGCCCGCCACCATCGAAAAGCTGGAAGGGGAAGTTACCCAACTGGAAGCGGACCTGGCCGATGGCAGCCTGTTTACATCGGACCCGGCGGCCTTCCAGAAAAAGCTGGACCGCATGGAAGCGGCACGCCGCGAAATTGAAAAGGCCGAAGAACGCTGGCTGGAACTTGAAATGCTGCGCGAGGAACTGGGGATCGAATAACCCCACCTAAAAATGTTTATATAAAAAGGGAAGCTGCACAAATGTGGCTTCCTTTTTTAATGCGTTAAATCATTTTGCAGCAAAGACAGCCTGCACATTTGTGCATTGGTGCCCGTCACGCAATAAGCTTGAGTGATTCAAAACAAACACGTAACCATGACGACCAGAAGTTTCATTGCGACAGTTGCCTGGCAGGTCGCACCCCTTTGAATTTCAGGTTGTTTCATGCCCCTAAAAGCCACACTTTTATCGCTTTCTGTCGCCATTATCTGGGGCATCAACATGCTGACCGTCAAAGGCGCGGTTGGCGAAATTCCACCCATCATGCTCACGGCCATTCGCTTTCTTGCGGTTGCAGCCCTGCTGGTTCCGTTTACCAAGGTGCCACGCGATAAACTGCCAAAACTGGCGCTGCTGTCCGTCGTGTTTGGCACCGGGCATTTTGGCGTGCTGTTTTGCGCCCTTTCCATGCTGGATGCCGGGCCGGTCGCCATCATCGTTTTGCTGGGTGTGCCGTTTTCATCCATGCTCGCGACCTATTTCTTCAATGACCGGCTGGGCTGGAAACGCCTGCTGGGCATGACGCTAGCCTTTGTTGGTGTGACCCTGATGTTCTGGGACCCGACAATGACCGACCTTAAACTGCCGCTGCTGCTGGTGGTGTTTGCCGCCCTGATGTGGGCGGTTGCCAATGTGTTGATCAAAAAACTGGGCGACATCAACACCTTCGAGCTGAATGGCTGGATGGGCCTGATGGCCGCACCGCAATTGCTGGTTTTGTCATTTTTTCTGGAACCGGGCGCGGTGCACGCCGTTATAAATGCAAGCTGGGTTGCCTGGGCAAATTTAAGCTTCACCGTTTTTATGTCGTCTATCGTAGCGTACGGGTCGTGGTATTATCTGCTCAAGACATATGATGTGAACCAGGTGGTGCCCTGGTCACTTTTGGCCCCCGTGATCAGTGTAACGGGATCAATTCTGGTATTCGGGGAAAGCATCAGTACGTTTAAAATCATTGGTGGGTTAACCGTTCTGGCCGGTGTTGGCGTGATCATGTTTCGCAAACCACCACAGAACCAGGAACAGGGAATGGATTAAACACAATGCCGGGATCGCAGGAACTGCCCATTATATGGCACCCCTCGCCCAATTTTGGCGAACGCCCTGCCGATAGCACAATTGACATGCTGGTATTGCATTATACCGGCATGCCCAGCGGTGAAATGGCCCTTGAGCGCATGTGTGACCCGGCCTCCCAGGTTTCCGCCCACTACATGATCGAGGAAGATGGCTGTATCTATCAGCTTGTTGCCGAAACCAAACGCGCATGGCATGCCGGACGCGGCCAATGGCGCGGATGCTCTGATGTCAATTCACGCTCCATTGGCATTGAAATTGTCAATCCCGGCCATGAATTTGGCTATCGGCCCTTTGCCGTGCAACAGATCGATGCGCTCAAGGCCCTGTGCAAGGCCATTTTGGCGCGCCACGATATTCCCGCCCATCACATCATTGCCCATTCCGACATGGCACCGGACCGCAAGGAAGACCCGGGCGAGCTTTTCCCCTGGCAGCAACTTGCCGCCGAAGGCATTGGCCTCTGGCCGGACGAAGAAGCGATAAACCCGCCATCCAAAACGGAAAAAACCGCCGAAAATACCGATCAAAGCACCTATCATGACGATCAGGTAAGCACGGCCATTGCCGCAGGCGAACACTACCCGCCGCAAAATACCGCTGCCCTGTCAGAGAGCGATGCAGGCACCCACAGGCCAAACCCTGCGGAGGATGCAACCTCGTCAAAGCATGAACATACGGATTGCGAAGCCCTGTTTGACAGCCTGCTATTGCAATTTGGCTATGGCCCCGGCGACCCGATCCATAACCGTGTTGCCTTTCAAAGGCATTGGCGGCCTTCCTGCCTGAATGGGCATGCCGATGCGCAAAGCATTGCCATCTTAAAAGACCTGATTGCCCAGTGCCCGCCGACGGCTTGAACCGAACAGACCTTATGGCATTAAACGGTCCTGCGGTAAAACCGGCGTGTCCGTACCGGAAAAATAGTGGTTAAAGGCGATTTGGCTAAAACCAAGATGCTTGTAAAACAGGCGATCAATGCTGCCATCCGACAACATCTTGGCGGTGGCATCGTCATACGCCTGCATCACCGGGGCCAACCGTTCTTCCAGCCGCATATAAAAGGGTTCAACATCCACCGCAGGTAACAGCGTCTTTAACCCTGTCGCCCCCTTAACGGCATCGGCACCAAAATGCAGGCTGGCCAGATCGCGAAACACGACATCCACATAGTTTCGGCGCAACATCAACAGGCCGTGGGCATTTTCACCCACATCAACCGGATACATATCCGGATCATTAATGATCTTTTCCGGGTAATCATCCCCAACAATACGCAGCCAGTTTGCCCCTTCAAATGTGTCAAGACCGCGATAACGGGTGTGAGGATAACTGTCGCGCACCACGGCAACCAGTACCCGGTTTATCAGGGCAAAACGCGAGGTCACCAGTTTCTCAACCGGTTTTTCTTTCAGGCTTTCAAACAGGATGCCATCATAAAGACCCAAACGAATACCGATGTGACAGCGTGAATGGGGCATTTGAACAAATGTCACCTCGCGCCCTGAAAGTTCAAAGGCCCGCCTGGCAATATCAATAGCCAACCCTGTCGGCCCATGACCGTCGCCATTATCGTAGGCATAAGGTTCCCAGCGGGTGAAGCATAGTCGCACCGCTTCCGCCCCTGCCCGGGACTGCGCCAATGGCAGCCCCACAACAGTCACAACAAAAAAACAGAAACAAAGCTGGCGCCAATGCACCTTGAACATAAAAATCATCCGGCGAAAAGGTATGTTAATTACTATCCTTAAGTAGTAATTAAGGCCGCCATTTTTCAAGAGGCAAACAGACTTAATTGTGGACGGCCAACCGGCTTTCAATCCATGCCCGAGATACTGCTTTTGCTTGACCTTACTGGCGGGCTAGCGTAAACCGCGCCCACCAGATGGCTGGATGGTCGCCCTTTCTTGTGGCAACGCAGGAAGGGGAGGAAAGTCCGGGCTCCACGGAAACACGGTGCCAGATAACGTCTGGCGGGGGCGACCCCAGGGAAAGTGCCACAGAAAGCAAACCGCCCGATCGCGCAAGCCATCGGGCAAGGGTGAAAGGGTGCGGTAAGAGCGCACCGGTCCTTAGGTAACGCGGGACGCATGGTAAACCCCACCGGGAGCAAAACCTAATAGGAATGGTCGGCCGGGCGGTTCGCCGCTGTCGGCAGGTCGGTTTTCGGGCCACCATTCGGGTTGGTTGCAGGAGGCATTCGGTGACGAATGTCCCAGATGAATGGCCATACAATGCGGTTCGCCGCAGGGACAGAACCCGGCTTACAGGCCATCTGGTATTTCTTCCCTATCCCCGTGCAAACAGGCCTGAACCGGCACATATTCTACAAACCTGTCAGACAGCAAAAACCCGGCATCTTTCAATACCGGGCCAAATGTCTCGCGGTAATGGCGAAAAGTCCTAGCCTTTTTCGGCAATAGACTTGGCGAAATAAGCGTCCGCTTCTTCCTGGGTTGTTTCCTCACCACCCTCCAGCGAAAGCTGATCCTTGATGATCGCCCCCAGTGTCGGGAAGGATTTACGATCAATTTGGGCGTCCGCCTGCCACAGGCGCGAGCGCATCAATGATTTGGCACAATGCAGATAGGCTTCGCGAACCGTAATTTTTATAACGGAAATCGGCAGCTTGCCGGTATCGGCAAACAGCGCAAGCAGGTCGGCATCATCATGCAGTTCTGCCGTGCCGTTAAGGCGCAGGGTTTCATTCATGCCCGGCACCATAAACAGCAAACCCACCTGAGGGTTCACCAGAATATTGGATAATGTATCAAGACGGCGGTTGCCGGGGCGGTCCGGCATCAGGATGGTTTTATCATCCAGCACCTTCACAAAACCGGGTCCATCGCCGCGCGGGCTTACATCGCCCTCGCCCTTTTCGTTCGCCGATGAAATCACGGCAAAGGGGGCAAGTTCAATAAAACGGCGGCAATGCTTATCGAGGACTGACAGTTCTTTTTGCAGCGCAATTTCCATCGGATCGCCGTAAATGCTACGCAATTGATCATGGGTTTCAATTTTCGCCATTCCGGCCTCCTGTAAAAATTTCGCCCAAATTGCACCCATATTACTTGCGAGTCAATTGCATTAACCTTGCTGCTCTATGATCTGATCCGCGGTGACGATCACGGCAAATTCCCCCGACAGGCCAGCAAGATGAACATCATGCACCATTTGTGCGGGTATGGTCTGTCCGTCCGGGTGGACACGGTCAAAACAAAAGCACGCATCTGATACCAATTGCACCTCAAAACCCAAATTTCCCGCCATCCGCGTTGTCGTGTTTACGCAATGGTCTGTACTTATACCGCACATCACCAGCCTGTTATGTCCGGCCGAACGTAAATCCGCCTCCAATGTTGTGCCGATGAAGGCGGAATTGACGTTTTTGCCATATACCACCTCGCCTTTCTTTGGCGTGACGAATGCCTCAAAGGCATGGCTGGCCTTGCCGGGAAAAAGCGGCGATGCTGGTGTCGTTGAATCATGGCGAACATGGATAATAATCCCACCGCGTTGCCGCCAAAATGCCAGCAACCTTTCAGCATTGCCTTCAGCCGCCGGGTTATTGCGTGGGCCCCAATAATCCAGGTCACGAAACCCTGTTTGCCAGTCAATCAGGATCAAGGCGGGAAGATTGTGTTCTTTGATATTGGTGCTGGTCTTGAATATATCAGACGTCATTTGTTTCCTGCCATCAGGGGAATTTAAAAATGGTGATTTCCACACCGCACAAACTACGCCATCCCTATCTGGCATAAATGACAAACATCCCTTACTTTATGCCAAATGCCCTGCAACATGCCAAAGGCCGCAAGATGAAACAGCGCCGGATCGTTTTTGTCATAACACCGCATTCGGTGTTGTTGGATGTGACCGGGCCGCTGCAGGCCTTTCACGATGCCAATTTACTGGCTGATAACCGCCAAAATTGCGGACTGAATGCCGCAAAAACCAAACTCGAAAGCCACCCGTTACCTTACGACATCGTACTGGCATCGTGCGATGGCGGGGCGGTTATGACCGATACCGGCATTGCCCTGCCCACGGTTGCCCTAACCGAGATTGCCAAACACCCTATCGATACCCTGATCGTCGCGGGAACCGATGAAAAACTGGAAGCCCTGCAGGATACGGTCTTGGTAAACTGGCTTGTCGCACAGCAAAACCGGGTACGGCGGGTCGCATCAATTTGCATCGGGGCCTTTTTGCTGGGTCAGGCGGGCTACCTTACCGGGCGCGAAGTTGTTACACACTGGCGCTGGTGTGAGCGTTTGGCCCAGCGTTTTCCCGATGCCCATGTGAAAACAGACCCGATTTATGTGCGTGATGGCCCGGTTTGGACATCGGCCGGGGTGACAACCGGCATCGACATGGCAATTGCCATGATCGAGGAGGATTTGGGCCGGGCACAGGCCCTGGCAGTGGCACGCGGGCTGATCATGTTTATCAAGCGCCCCGGCGGACAATCACAATTCAGCCAGCCCCTAAGCCAGCAGGGCACAGACAAAGGCGGACGATTTGATGAATTGCATGTCTGGATGCGCAAAAACCTGCATTTGCGCCTGAGCGTGGAAGACCTGGCAGCACAGGCAAATATGAGCCCACGCAACTTTTCGCGCATTTATGCCCGTGAAACCGGCAAAGGCCCGGCCCATGCGCTGGAGGCCATGCGGATGGAAAGCGCGCGCCACGATCTGGAAAATAGCAACCTGACCATCGGAAGAATCGCCGATTTATGCGGGTTTGGTGATGATGAACGGATGCGACGGGTGTTTATGAAAAACCTTGGCGTTGCCCCAAGCGACTACCGTGCACGCTTTAAAGCCAGCCTTTCCGCTTAAAATACCAAAGCGGCCCAACGGCCGATAAAACCATCAAGGCAATTGCCAGCGGATAACCATATTCCCAGTGCAATTCGGGCATGAACTCAAAGTTCATGCCATAAATACTCGCGATCAGGGTCGGCGGCAGAAAGGCCGCCGCCGCGACCGAGAAAATCTTGATAATATTGTTCTGTTCAAGGTTGATCATGCCCAATGTTGCATCCAGCAGGAATGTCACCTTGTTGGCGACGAAATTGGCATGTTCGGTAATGGACACAATATCGCGTGACAGGGTTTTCAGGCGAACTTTGGCATCCTTTTTAAACCGCGCCTGGGTATTTAAAAACAGCGCCATGCGGTTAAGGTTAAGCAGGCTGTCCTTGGCCTTGCTGGCAAGGTTGCCCGCCCGGCCAATGCGACGCAGGTTTTCGTGGTGATCCTGGTCCGATCCGTTGCCTTCCTTGGAAAAAACCGCATTCGAGATTTTTTCCAGATCCGCCACCGCAATTTCCATAATATCGGCCAGCCGGTCGACAATCTGTTCCAGCAGGCCCAGCAAAACCGCATCCGATGAACTGGCCAGGCCGGGCGAGCGTTTCACACGGCGGGTATAGGTTTTAAATGGTACCGGGTCGGCATAACGCAGGGTAATCAGCGTTTTTTTAACCAGAATAAACGTGACCGCCGTGCTTTCCGGGTCATCAGTCGCGGCCCGGTTCAGGATGGTGACGGTCATAAACAGGGCACCGTCTTCATCATATAACCGGGATGACAGCTCGATCTCCTGCATTTCCTCGCGGGTTGGCACCTCGATGCCAAAACGGGCCTCGATCGCGCGCAGCTCGCTGGCTGTTGGCTCCAGCAGATCAATCCAGACCGGAGCAGCCGTGCCCGCCTTGCCAGGCGCGACAATTTTGGTTCCGACAATCGCGGCAGGTTCCCCGACAGGGCTACCCGCATCAACTTCGTTCAGGCTATCTGCATCACAATGAATATCTTCTTCGCCATCTGCGGCGGCAAGCTCCGCCTCAACGTGACGTTCGCTGACTTCGATATCGGTACGCGGGTCTTTTTCGGCATCGGACAGAGTAACCTCGCCGTCGGTATTTTTCGGCTGGTCAGTATCGCTTGGTGTGCGAACGGGCGCGTAGATTTCGTTGCTTTCCATGTGCGGTCTCCGTCTTGGCGTGCCGGATAATTTGGCCCATGTATGACCTGCAAGACAGGTTTTGTCACCTTTTCTGTCGTGACAATTCCTTAACAATAAGCCGCATCGGACCAATTGCCAACCTGCCGCAAAAATCGCCCGCAACCGATACGAAAAACGCGCCTAAACCGCGCCCCTTAAAATGGCAGAACGGTCTGAAACACAAAAGGGCTGATATCCTTGGCGGCACCACGTTTTTGATCAAAATTGGCGGCGATTTTGTCCATGAATTCGGCCTTGTCGATCATCTGATCGTTATTGCTGTCATATTGGGGAAACAGCAATTCAAGGCGGCGGGCCTCGGTGCGCAGGCGGGTCCTGTTGGCCTCGGCCGATCCGGGCAGGGCCTCGACCGCCGAAAATTCGCGCAGCACCAAAACATTATCGCCATTAATATCGTGGCGGCGAAACATCCAGGCGGCGTAACTGGCGGCTTCATCGGCATCTATCCGGCCATCCTGATTAATATCGGATGGATGATACTGCCCTCGATAAATTGTGACCTGTTCGGGCACGGGCAAAGGCGGCACCACCAGCCCGCCCTTGCGCGCAGCCTCGGCCGCAGTGTTGTTTGCCGCTGTGCCAGCCCCATTTTGAGCGCCCGGCACATTGGGCACATTGACACCGGGAATGGCGGGCAAACCCATATCGCCAATGCCGCCGGCACCAATTTCATTACGGCCATCGCCATTTCCCTGCCCCAGGGCCGTTCCAGCAAGGCCGTTTAACCCGCCATTTAAACCACCCAATCCGCCCAGGCCAAATTGCTCCAGCAGGGCTGGGTTATTTTGCAATTGCTGCATCAGGGCAGGCAACATCTGGCGCATTTGCGGGGAAATCGCGTTATAGCCGCCCTGGGACTGGGTTTGGGTTTTACCATGATTGCTGGTGCCCGACCGGCTTTGACTGCCTGTTGCGCTGCTTTGTGCAAAAACAGGCCCAGCGTAAAGCATCCCCAACACGGCAACATGGCCCGCAATTAACCTGATCATAGTCTTTGTCTGCAAAACTGACTCCGGTTCGCAAAATGGCAGACAGGCAAATCCGGCGCACCGGAAATGTTCTTTATCCCATCAAACCCCATTGTGGTGAAAAAACCAATCCCTGATGGGCTCACATGGTCATATTTGGGATTTCATGGGCCAAAAGGCAAAAACGTACTGAAATTGCACCTTTTGTTACCTATTTGCCGTTTGGGAAAAAGGCCGAAAAAGGGCAGAATTGCCCACAAATATCACAGTTAGACCCATCAAATCCCATTGACCCCCATATGATCCCATGATACCCCATTAAACAGGCATTTTGGCAGTGCCAAGTGGGGCACAGACGTCTGGTTACGATGTCTCTTTCCAAACTTCGTTATCCAGCGGTCATGAGCAGGGGATTTAGGCGGGTGCTGTTCACAGGGACGCACATTCACAAACTGGACCGGAAAGGGCGCGTCTCCGTGCCCAAAAGGTTCCGTGCCGCCCTGGAAGCCGATGGCTTTGCCGGTATTTACGTCTATGAGTCCCCCAAGGAACCCACCATCGAGGGCTGCTCTGAAAGCCATATGGAGCGCATTGCCGCCTCGCTGGACGACATGGAGATGTTCTCGGACGAAGCCGAAGACCTGGCCGATACCATTCTTGGTGCCTCCCATGCCCTGCCCTTTGACGGCGAAGGCCGTATCATTCTGCCGCCCGAACTGATCGATTATGCCGGTATCACCGACCAGGTGGCCTTTGTCGGCCGTGGCCGGACCTTCCGCATCTGGAACCCCGAGACCTTTACTGACCGCAAAACCGCCAGCCGCACCCGCCTGGTCAATCGCGGTTCCACGCTGAAGCTGAAACCGGCATCTGCCATGCCGGCACGCGCCGCTGCTGGCAACGCCTCCTCTGAACCCGACCTGCCAGAGGATGACGCATGATGACCAACCCGCTGCCTTTTGATCCGTCACCTGCCAATCCGCACAAACCCGTTTTGCTGCGCGAAGTTCTGGAACATCTAAGCCCGGCCGACGGCGAAGTCATGGTCGATGGCACCTTTGGCGCCGGTGGCTATAGCCGTGCCATTCTGGACCATGCGCCCTGCACGCTTTACGGCATTGACCGCGACCCGAGTGCGGTTGAAACCGGCCATAAACTCGAGGCGGACTATCAAGGCCGCTTTCATATGGTCGAAGGCTGCTTTGGCGAGATGGCAACCCTGCTGCCTGCACACGGCGTTGAACAGGTTGACGGCATTGTTCTGGATATTGGCGTATCCTCCATGCAGCTTGACCAGGCGGAGCGTGGTTTTTCCTTCCGCACCGATGGTCCGCTGGATATGCGCATGTCGATGTCCGGCCCCAGTGCGGCCGATTTTGTCAACACCGCCGATGAAGAAGACATTGCCAATGTCATTTACCGGTTTGGCGAAGAACGCGCCTCGCGCAAGGTTGCCCGCAAAATTGTTGAAATGCGCGAAGAAACGCCCTTTACCTCCACCGGTCAGCTTGCCAGTGCGGTGCGGTCTGTCGTGCGCAAATCCAAAGACGGCATTGACCCTGCCACCCGCACCTTTCAGGGCCTGCGCATTCATGTGAATGACGAACTGGGCGAACTGGACCGCGCCTTAAATGCTGCCGAAGCCATGCTGAAACCCGGCGGACGTTTGGTGGTTGTTACCTTCCATTCGCTGGAAGACCGACTGGTGAAAACCTTTTTCAAGGAACGCTGCGGCGATCCTGGCAAACTGTCCCGCCGCCTGCCAGGTGAACCCGAAGTGGCAAAGCCAACCTTTGCCAGCCTTAGCCGCAAGGCTGTGACCGCGCAAAAGGATGAATTGCGTGCCAATCCGCGTGCACGTTCGGCCAAGCTGCGCGCTGCGGCACGCAACGACGTGCCCTCTACCGCCCGCCAGACCGGAGGTATCGCATGACAAAGATCATGACGGCTTTCTGGTTTGTAATGACCGTTCTGATCGGGGTGGGCACCTACTGGATTTCGCACGAGGTGGAACGGCTCGAGCGCCGTTATGCCTCCATCCAGTCGGAAATCCTGGACGAGCAGGAAAGCATCCATGTTTTCCAGGCGGAATGGAGCTATCTGAATTCCCCAGCCCGGATCGAGAAACTGGCAAAGGAATATCTGAAACTTCAGCAGATTCAACCCCTTCAGATGGCCAGCATCGATAATATCCCGACCGACACCGATGCCAAACGTTATCGTCTGGACAAATTTGGCGAGGCCGTTGCCTATATGCCCGCCCCACGGGACCGCCCGTCTGACCGCGCCTATGACGAGGCGGCGGAAAACATGATCATTGATGGTCCAAGTGCCGCCATTCCGGCCCCGGCTGATGGGGAGGGTACACAATGAACCTGTTGCGGTTTTCATACTGGCTGCGCGGTGATCGCCCCGAACTTGGCCCGGAACAACGTGAAAAGCACGCGCTGGAAACAGCGCGTAATCGCATTTTTATTACCGGCATCATGTTTGGCATCGGCTTTTTGTGGATTGCCGGGGGCCTGTTTAATGCCACCGTTCTGAAACAGGGCAACGAACCGGACCTGACAGCCGGCACCGACAGCCGCGAGCTGAAAACCGAGCGCGCCGATATTGTGGACCGCAACGGCATTTTGCTGGCGACTGACCTTCCGACCAGTTCGCTTTATGCCGATGCCCGTGTCATCAAGGACCCGGTGGGGGCGGCAGATCATTTGCTGACCGTGCTGCCAGGGTTGGATCGCGATACGCTGATCCGCCATCTGGGCTCGCAAAAGGCGTTTGTCTGGATACGGCGTAACCTGACACCGGACCAGCAATACAAAGTTAATGCGCTGGGCATTCCCGGCCTGAACTTCCAGCGCGAAGAACGCCGTGTTTACCCGCAGGGCCGCCTGTTTGCCCATGTTCTGGGTTTTACCGACATCGACAATAACGGTATTGCCGGGGCCGAACGCGAATTTGACAATGACCTGCGCAGCAATTCCGGCCCGCTGCGCCTGTCGGTTGATATTCGCGTGCAGCATGCCCTGCGCGCCGAAGTCGCAAGCGCGATGCAAACCTATAGTGCGGCAGGTGCCACCGGCCTGGTGATGGACATTTACACCGGCGAAGTACTGGGCATGGTTTCCCTGCCCGACTTTGACCCGCACCGCCCCGGCCAGGGCCCGGCCGATGCGCGTTTTAACCGCGCCACCCTGGGTGTTTATGAACAGGGATCAGTCTTTAAACTGTTTAATGCCGCCATTGCGCTCGATACCGGCACGGCAACATTGAACAGCACCTATGATGCCACCAAGCCGCTGCGCGTTGCCCGGTTTAGCATCCATGACTTCCATGCCGAAAACCGCTGGCTGACGGTGCCGGAAATTCTGGCCTACAGC
Source organism: Thalassospira sp. TSL5-1 (assembly GCF_001907695.1). Taxonomy (NCBI): domain Bacteria; kingdom Pseudomonadati; phylum Pseudomonadota; class Alphaproteobacteria; order Rhodospirillales; family Thalassospiraceae; genus Thalassospira; species Thalassospira sp. TSL5-1. The sequence continues at coordinate 1,276,751 of NZ_KV880638.1, read as the reverse complement.
TCGAATATCGGGTCAGCCCGGATGGCGATGGAATTTGGCATTGATACCCAAAAGAAATACATGAAGGCTTTTGGCTTTCTCGACACATCCGATGTCGAACTGCCCGAAGTTGGTGCCCCCCTGCTGCCCAATCCGTGGCGCGAAATCAACCTGATGACGATTTCCTACGGGCACGGCATCGCAGTCACACCACTGCAACTGGTCAATGGCATTGCCACCATTTCCAATGGGGGCATTCGCCGCCCCAGCACCATCCTGAAACAGGATGGCGCACCGGCCGGTGTGCGGGTGATTTCCAAAAAGACGTCTGACGAAATGCGCCGCCTGATGCGCCTTGTCGTCACTGAAGGATCAGGCAAAAAAGCCGACGTTCCGGGTTACTTCCTTGGGGGTAAAACCGGCACGGCGGATAAACTTGTAAACGGGCGCTACGTCAAGAATGCCCGAATGTCTACCTTTGTGGCCGCCTTCCCGATGCAGGACCCGCGCTATGCGGTTCTTGTAACGCTGGATGGACCACAAGGCACAAAAGAAACTTTTGGTTATGCCACGGCGGGCTGGGTTTCAGCCCCGGCCGTTGGCAAGGTTGTGACACGTATTGCTCCCCTTCTCGGGATTGAACCGGCGTACGCGAAGGCGCCGGAAATAGAGCAGGCGTTGCGATTGGATCTTCGCAAGGAGGAACGCAAACTTGCGTCTTTCTGAGCTTATGGCAGGAGATCAGGCAGCAATGAAACATGCCCAGGGACAAGACCCGGACATCAAGGGCCTGACAGCAGATTCACGCGCTGTGCGTGAAGGATATATGTTCGCCGCCCTCCAGGGGGCGCGCGACGACGGCACCAAATACATCAAAGACGCCCTGCGCGCGGGCGCATCGGCCATTTTGGCCCCCAAAGATACCCCGAAAGAACCGGCCATTACCGTGCCGCTTATTCCGGTTGAAAACCCGCGTCAGCGTTACGCGCAGCTTGCCGCACGCTTTTATGGCCACCAGCCTGAAACCATTGCTGCCATTACCGGCACCAATGGCAAAACCTCGACGGCGGTTTTCACCGAACAGCTCTGGACAATCCTGGGCAAGCTTTCCGGCTCGATCGGCACGCTGGGTATTCGCGCGGCCGGAGCGAAAATTCCCGGTTCGCTCACCACGCCAGACCCGGTCGCCTTGCATCATTCGCTGGCCGATATGTGCGACATCGGCGTTACCCATGTCGCAATGGAAGCAAGTTCGCACGGGCTGGACCAGTACCGCCTTGACGGAGTGAAAATAAAGGTTGCCGCCTTTACCAACCTGTCGCGGGACCATCTGGATTATCACGGCGATCTCGACAAATATTTCACTGCCAAGGCCCGCCTGTTTGGCGAATTGCTGACAACGGATGGCACCGCCGTCATCAATGCCGATATCCCCCAATATGACAAATTACGCCATATCTGCCAGGATCGCGGGATTAATGTTCTGTCCTATGGTGTGAAGGGGAATGGCATAAAGCTTCTGTCAGCCAAGCCCGACGCCACCGGCACGCAAATTCGCATTGCGATCGAGGATGCGGAATATAATGTTCATCTGCCCCTGATGGGCACCTTCCAGATCATGAATGCCCTGGCTGCCCTGGGCATCGTAATTGCCTCTGGCGCGGATGTTGAAGCCGCCGTAAATGCGCTTGAAAAACTCGAAGGTGTGCGCGGCCGCCTGGAACTGGTGGGTAAAACCAAATTTGGCGCGCCGGTTTTTGTCGATTACGCCCACACCCCCGACGCCCTTGAAACCGTGATCAAGGCCGTTCGCCCCCATTGCAAGGGCCGGGTGGTTTGCGTTTTTGGTGCTGGCGGTGATCGCGATACCGGCAAACGCCCGGAAATGGGGCGTGTGGTAAAAGAACATGCCGATATTGCCATCATCACCGATGACAACCCGCGTAGTGAAGACCCCGCAACCATTCGCGCTGCCATCAAGGCCGCGTGCGAAGGCGCGGTTGAAATTGGCGACCGGGCCGAGGCCATCAAACGTGGCATTGGCATCTTGCAACGCAATGACATTCTGATTATTGCAGGCAAAGGGCACGAGCGCGGCCAGATCGTGAAGGGAACGGTATTGCCGTTCGACGATGCTGCTGTTGCCCGCAATATTTTGCTGGGCGGAAACTGACACCTGCCATAGCCGGTTAATGTGCCTGCAACGCGGGCACATTAACCGGCAGGACGTGGGCGCAAGCTGCCAGACAGACGACCAGACCAACAGAAAGAAGAAACGCGATGAGTGAAGCTGTTTTATGGACGGCCGAGGACGCCGTATCTGCCACCGGCGGTATTGTCGCTGGTGACTGGCAGGTAAGTGGCATTTCTATCGACAGCCGCAAAACCCGGCCCGGCGACCTGTTTATCGCGCTTAAAGGTCCGAATTTTGATGGTCATGAATTTGTTACCAAGGCATTTGAGGCCGGTTGCCGTGCCGCCCTGGTATCGGACGCATCCGTGCTGCCCAAAGATGCCCCGGCCCTGATTGTTGATGACACCCTGGATGCAATGGTGCGCCTTGGCATGGCCGGGCGTGCACGCAGCAAGGCAAAAATCATTGCCATTACCGGCAGTGTCGGCAAAACCGGCACCAAGGAAGCCCTGAAATATGTGCTGGGCGAACAGGCCAAAACCCACGCCAGCCCGTCCAGCTTCAATAATCACTGGGGTGTACCGCTGAGCCTGGCAACCCTGCCGGCCGATGCCCAATATGGGGTTTTTGAAATCGGCATGAACCATCCGGGCGAAATTTCGCCGCTGGTTCAAATGGTCAAACCAGAAGTCGCCCTGATTACGACAGTGGTTGGCGCACACACCGAATATTTCAAAGATGAGGCCGAAATCGCCAAGGCCAAGTCGGAGATATTTGACGGGCTGAACACGGATGGCGCGGTCATTTTGAACCGCGACAACATCCATTATTTTACCCTGGCCCGCCGGGCAAAGGAACTGGGTATTACCAATATCAAAAGTTTCGGCACCGATGCCACCGCATCCTATCGCCTGTTTGAGGCCAATATCGTGACCGGCGGCAGTGCCGTGCGGGCCCGCATTGGCGGCCGCGACCTTGAATATTTCATGGGCTGCCCCGGTGAACACTGGGTGATCAATTCGCTGGCTGTGCTGGCCTGCGTGGACCAGATTGGTGCCGATATTGTGCGCGCGGCACAGGATTTGGCCGATGTAACACCGCCTGCCGGGCGCGGCGCGCGCCATGCCCTTGCCATTCTGGCGGCAGATGGCAGCGAAAAAGGCCATTATCTGCTCATTGACGATGCCTATAACGCCAATCCGACCTCGATGATGGCGGGCCTTAAACTGCTGGCGAACGAAAAACCCGGTGAAAACGGCCGTCGCATCGCCATTTTGGGCGATATGCGCGAATTGGGCGACGAGGCCGAAAAAATGCACCGCGACCTGGCCCACCCACTGGAACATTTGGGAATCGATGGTGTGTTTACCGTGGGTCCGATGATGGCCCTGCTGGCCGAAGAGCTGCCAAAAGAACGCCATTTGGGCCATTTTGACACAGCCGAAGACGCGATTGCCCCGGTTTTAGCTTCAATTGGCGATGGTGACGTTGTTTTGGTCAAAGGATCGCTTGGCATTTACGTTTCTAAAATTGTTTCGGCCCTAAAATCGGGCCAGACGGGCACCGCCCCGGCATCCAACTGACGCATAAGGAACCCGAGAGCCAATGCTCTATAACCTGCTATACCCGCTGGCTGACCAGTTTCCGCTGTTTAATCTGTTCCGGTACATCACCTTTCGGACCGGCGGCGCGGTCTTTACATCGCTGGTGCTGGCATTTGTGCTGGGTCCCTGGCTGATTAACATGCTGCGTTCCCGCCAGAACGAAGGGCAGCCCATTCGCGAGGACGGGCCGGAAAGCCACCTTCTGACGAAAAAAGGCACGCCGACAATGGGCGGTCTTTTGCTGCTGATTTCCACCAGCATTGCCACCCTGTTATGGGCAGATTTGAAAAACCCCTATGTGTGGGCCGTTCTGCTGGTGACAATCGGTTATGGCTTTCTAGGTTTTATGGATGACTTCCTGAAAGTCTCCAAACGCAATACCAAGGGCCTGCCGGGCAAGGCCAAACTGGTGGGACAGTTTTCCATTGCCGCCCTTGCCGCCTGGTGGATTTCGTATAACACCGACCCGGCCCTGGCAACGCAGCTGGCCTTTCCATTCTTTAAAAACCTGCTGCTAGATCTGGGCTGGTTTTTTGTCCCCTTTGCCATGTTTGTCATGGTGGGGGCCTCAAACGCAGTTAACCTGACCGATGGCCTGGATGGCCTTGCCATTGTGCCGGTCATGATTGCCGCGGCCAGCTTTGCCCTGATCACCTATTTGATCGGGAATATCCAGTTCGCCGATTATTTGCAGGTGCATTACATTGCCGGGTCTGGCGAATTAACGGTTCTTTTGGGCGCACTTGTTGGGGCTGGTTTGGGCTTTTTGTGGTTCAACGCGCCGCCGGCAATGGTGTTTATGGGCGATACCGGGTCGCTGGCCCTGGGCGGGGCACTGGGTGCTGTTGCCGTTGTGACCAAACATGAACTTGTTCTGGCCATTATTGGCGGGCTTTTCGTGCTGGAAACCATATCGGTCATCATTCAGGTCGGCTCCTTTAAACTGACGGGCAAGCGCGTGTTTCGCATGGCGCCTTTGCACCATCACTTTGAAAAAAAGGGCTGGCACGAACCCACCATTGTTATCCGTTTCTGGATCATTTCGGTCATTCTGGCCCTGATTGGTCTGGCAACCCTGAAACTGCGTTAACATCCCTGTTTTGATCGGAATACCACATTGATCGACCTTTCACATTTTCGCGGAAAAACCGTGGCGGTTCTGGGCCTTGGCAAATCGGGGCTGGCCAGTGTGAAGGCTCTGGTCAAGTCGGGTGCCATCGTTTGGGCCTGGGATGACAATGAAGACAGCCGCCATCAGCTAGATGAATTAAATGTCGCGCCGGTTAATCTGGTGGAATGCGACTGGACGATGCCGGAAATGCTGGTGATCAGCCCCGGCATCCCGTCCACCTTCCCCACCCCGCATGCAGCGGCTGAAAAGGCCCGCCGGGCAGGCAAGCCCATTGTATGTGACGTTGAATTGCTGTGCAGCACGGTGGCCGAAACCCCGATGCTGGCCATTACCGGTACCAATGGCAAATCCACCACCACCGCCCTAACCGCGCATATCATTGCGCAATCAGGCATCAAAACCCAGGTGGGGGGTAATTTGGGTTATCCGGTATTGGGGTTTGATGCACTGGGCGTCGATGACTGTTATGTCCTGGAACTTTCCAGCTATCAGTTGGACCTGATTGACCAGGCGGCCTTTGATGCCAGCGCGCTTTTGAACATCACGCCGGACCATTTGGACCGCCACGGTGGCATGACCGGCTATATCGGGGCGAAACGCAATATTTTCACCCGCCAGAAGGGACCCAAATGGGCCATCATTTCGATTGATGATGACCATTGCGCCAAAATGGCCACCGAACTGGCCCGCGAAGGCGGCCATCGCATGGTGGAAATTTCGGTAAATGGCCCGGCACCGCACGGGGTTTATGTTGATGATCATTGGCTGATTGATGATCTGGACAACGCCCGGGACCCGATCCTGGACCTTGCCACTGTTACCCATATGCCGGGCCGTCATAACTGGCAAAATATCGCCTTTGCCTACGCCCTGTGCCGGGCGCGCAATGTCGCACCGCGCGACATTATTGCCGGGATCATGTCCTTTCCCGGTTTGGCGCATCGCCAGGAACAGCTTGGCACAATTGACGGCATCATCTTTGTCAATGACAGCAAGGCCACCAATGCCGAAGCCACGGCAAAGGCCCTGTCCGCCTATGACACTATTTACTGGATATTGGGCGGCAAACCCAAAGAAGGCGGCATTGACGGGCTTGACGCCTTTTATGGCCGCATCAAAAAGGCCTTCCTGATTGGTAGTGCCGCCGAGGCCTTTGCCACCACCCTTAACGGCCATGTCCCGTTCGAGCAATGCGGCACACTCGATGTTGCCACCCGCCGCGCCCTTGAAACGGCCAAGGCGGACCAGGCCGAGGGGCGTACATCATCAGATACAGAATCAACCGCATCATCGGCCCCGGTCATTTTGCTGTCACCTGCCTGTGCGTCGTTTGACCAGTTCAAAAGTTTTGAAGCGCGCGGCGATGCCTTCCGCGACCTTTTCACCGATTTGCGCACCACCACCGCCGACATCGCATCCCGCACCAATCCGGAGGCATGATGAAATCCCTGTTTGGCGATAAAGACGGCAACACTGCCTTTTCGCGTGCCGATACCTCGATCCTGAGTGTTTGGTGGTGGACAGTGGATCGCTGGTTGCTGGCGGCAACCATCCTGCTGATGGGTATTGGGGCGCTGTTGGTCATGTCGGCCAGCCCGCCCGTGGCGGACCGTATTGGTGTGGACAGCTTTCACTTTGTGCGCCGGCAATTTTTCTTCTTAACCCTTGCCGCCATTTGTGCCGGTGGCATTTCGATGCTGTCGATCAAATGGGTGCGACGTGTCGCCTCTATCATGTTTTTAGGCATTATCGGGCTTCTGATCATCACGCCCTTTGTCGGACCTGAGATCAAGGGGGCGGTACGCTGGATCAATTTTGGCGGCATCACCATTCAGCCGTCAGAATTTTTAAAACCCGCCTTTGCCGTAGTCACGGCCTGGATGTTTTCCGAAGGGCGGTTAAACCCCAATTTCCCCGGCTATATCGTAAGCTGCATGTTACTGGCAACCTCCATCATCCTGTTGATGATCCAGCCGGATTTCGGGCAAACAGTGGTGATCACCACCATCTGGTCGGCACAGATTTTTCTGGCGGGCCTGCCCATTGTGCTGGTGTTTGGCCTGGGCATGAGTGTCGTGGGCCTGGCGGCATCGGCCTATCTGATTTTGCCGCACGTTCAGTCGCGTGTGGACCGCTTCCTTGACCCGGCAACGGGTGACAATTACCAGATCCAGCGATCGATGGAAGCCTTCATGAATGGTGGCATCATGGGCCAAGGGCCGGGCGAAGGTACGGTTAAAAACTATCTTCCCGATGCCCATTCCGACTTTATTTTTGCCGTGGCAGGCGAAGAATTCGGCCTTCTATTCTGTTTGCTGGTAATTGGTATTTTCACCTTCATCGTCATGCGGGGCCTGTCACGCATGATGGGCGAACGCAACATGTTTGTCGTTTTGGCTGTCACGGGGCTTTTGGTGCAGTTCGGCTTACAGGCCATGATCAATATGGCATCGACCCTGCAACTGGTGCCGCCAAAGGGTATGACACTGCCCTTTGTGTCCTATGGCGGGTCCTCGACAGTGGCGATTGCCATCAGTATGGGCTTCATTCTGGCACTCACGCGAAAAAGAAGCTCCGACTAGGCGGATTTTTAACCTGCATTTGAAAGGATATTAACCTTTCTCGGTTTTTCTTGAAGCATCCGGCACCCTAGCCATCCGAGTTTCGCGCAGGTTACAGTCCAGAATGACGACAGAAGAATTTACCATTACCGATACCCCACTTGAGGGGCAGTGCATTGCCCTGACATCGGGCGGCACCGGCGGACATATGTTTCCTGCGGTTTCGCTGGCGCGTGCTTTGGTGCGGCGCGGGGCCAGTGTCGTATTTTTTACCGATGCCCGCGCAGCACACTATACTGAAAACCTTGAAGGTGTTCGCACCATCCTGCTGCCAGCCGGCGGTGTTGCAGGCAAGGGACTCCGCGGACGGATCAGCGGCATGGTGCGCCTTGCCCTGGGAACCTGGCAAGCGAAAGGCCACCTTAAAAAAATTCGCCCGGCGGCTGTAATCGGCTTTGGCGGTTATGCCTCCATCCCGGCCACTGTCTCGGCCAAGGGGTTGCACATTCCGATGGCCATTCACGAACAAAATGCCGTTTTGGGCCGGGCCAACCGGGTTGTGGCAAAATCGGCCACCCGCATTGCGACCTCCTTTCCCGAAGTCCGCATGATCAGCGAAGGCGACAAACCCCGCATCATCTGGACAGGCAACCCGGTGCGCCCCGAAATTGCCGCCCTTGCCAATGCCCCCTACCACGCACCAGAGGCCGACGGCCCGGTAAACCTGCTGATCACCGGGGGCAGCCAGGGCGCCCGTATTCTGTCGGAAATTCTGCCCGAGGCCATCATTCGCCTGCCAGAGAATTTGAAACGCCGCCTGCATGTCACCCAACAGGCTCGTGCCGAAGACCTTGATGCGGTTGCGAAAACCTATGAGGGATCGGGCGTGGATGTGACGTTAAAACCCTTTTTTGACGACATCCCGGAACGGCTGCGCGACGCCCATTTAGTGATTGCGCGCTCCGGCGCATCGACAGTGGCCGAACTGACGGTTGCAGGCCGCCCCTCGCTTCTGGTACCGCTGCCCCACGCCATCGACGACCATCAGCGGTATAATGCCGAACAGGTCGAACAGGCGGGCGGGGCGTGGATGCTCTCGCAGGAACGCTTTACCGTTGAAATCGTGAGCGAACGGCTGGCGAAACTTTTAACCGGCCCCGCAGCCCTGGCCCGCGCTGCCGAAGGGGCACGCACAGCCGCCCGCGCCAACGCCGCCGAACGGCTGGCCGATATGGTTGTCGAAATGCTGGGCCTGAACCCGGCGGGCGCCCCGGTAGATTTAAAACAGGAAACACCACACGTCCAAGGAGACCGAGCATGAAAACCCTGCCACTTGGCATCGGAAACATCCATTTTGTCGGGATTGGCGGGATCGGCATGTCTGGCATCGCCGAAATTTTGCATAATCTGGGTTATCAGGTGCAGGGCTCAGACATGGCGGACAATGCCAATGTACAGCGCCTGCGCGACAAGGGTATTCAGGTTTTTATCGGCCATGATGCGGCCAATATCAACGATGCCAAGGTTGTTGTGATTTCCACTGCCGTCAAACCCGATAACCCCGAAGTGGTTGCCGCACGCGCCAATATGGTGCCGGTTGTGCGCCGGTCCGAAATGCTGGCCGAACTGATGCGCTTAAAGGCCGCCATTGCCGTTGGCGGCACGCATGGCAAAACCACCACCACGTCCCTGGTCGCAACCATGCTGGACGCTGCCGGGCTGGACCCGACCGTGATCAATGGTGGCATCATCAATTCCTACGGCACCAATGCGCGCTTGGGCGATGGCGACTGGATGGTGGTCGAGGCCGATGAATCGGATGGGACATTTGTCAAGGTTCCATCCACCATTGCCGTTGTCACCAATATCGACCCGGAACATCTGGACCACTGGAAAAATTTTGACCAGTTGCGCGAAGCTTTCAAAAACTTTGTTCAGAACATTCCGTTTTATGGCTTTGCCGTTTTGTGCATTGACCACCCCGAGGTCCAGGCCCTGATTGGCCGTGTGACCGACCGACGCATTTTCACCTTTGGTTTTTCGCCCCAGGCCGATGTGCGGGCGACCAATGTGCGCACCGAAATTGGCCAAAGCACCTTTGACGTGATTATTCGTGAACGGGTCGATAGTGCCGAACGCACCATTCACAATGTGCGCCTGCCAATGGTGGGCGACCATAACGTTTCCAATTCCCTTGCCGCCATTACAGTGGCGTTGGAACTGGGCATTGATGATGATAAAATCGTTTCCGCCTTTGATGGTTTTACCGGCGTTAAACGCCGCTTTACCAAAACCGGCGAAGTTGATGGTGTGACCATCATTGACGATTACGGCCATCACCCGGTTGAAATTCGCGCCGTGCTGAAGGCGGCCCGGTCCGCCACGCAAAACAATGTGATCGCCGTGGTTCAGCCGCATCGTTATTCACGGCTGCATGACCTGTTCGAGGAATTTTGCACCTGCTTTAACGATGCCGATACTGTAATTGTCGCCGATGTTTACACCGCTGGCGAAAGCCCGATTGAAGGGGCAACGCGCGATGCCCTTGTCGAAGGGCTGCGCAATCGCGGCCATCGCAAGGTGTTGGCCTTAAACGGGCCGGAAGAACTGGCCAATGTGGTTTCGGGCATTGCCAAAAGCGGCGACCTTGTTGTCTGCCTTGGTGCAGGTTCCATCAGCGCCTGGGCCAATGCCCTGCCCGCCCAGATGGAGGCCCTTAAATCATCATGACCCAAGCACCGCACACCCCGATCATTGACCACCTACCCAAGGTTCGCGGCAAATTGCGCGAAGGCGCATCGCTGGCAAAAGTCACCTGGTTTCAGGTGGGCGGTCCGGCAGACGTACTGTTCCGCCCTTCCGATACCGAGGATCTGGCTGCCTTCTTGCGCGACAAGCCCAGCGAAATTCCGGTCACGATTATTGGTGTCGGATCAAACCTTCTGGTGCGTGACGGCGGATTGCGCGGTGTTGTGGTGCGTTTGGGACGACCCTTTACCGATGTAACGGTATCGGGCGATGAAATCCATGCCGGGGCCGGGGCGCTGGATGGCAATGTAGCCCAGGTCGCCCAGGAAGCTGGCCTTGCGGGACTTGAATTTTTATCGGGCATTCCCGGCACCATTGGCGGGGCCTTGCGCATGAATGCCGGGGCCTATGGTCGCGAAATGCACGATATTCTGATCAGCGCCGAAGCCATTGACAGCAAGGGCAACATTCACACCCTTGCCGTCAATGAAATGGGGCTGAATTACCGCCATTGTGACATTCCCGATAACTGGATTTTCACCAAGGCCATCCTGCGCGGCACCCCCGATGAGCGTGGCGAAATTGCCCGGCGCATGACCGAAATTCAGGAAGCCCGCAATGCCAGCCAGCCCGTACGTGCCCGCACCGGAGGCTCCACCTTTGCCAACCCAACGCCCAAGCGGGCCTGGGAGGTGATTGATGCGGCAGGCTGCCGGGGGTTGACCATTGGCGGGGCGCAAATGTCGCCACTGCATTGCAATTTCATGATCAATCTGGGCGATGCCAGTGCGGCTGACCTTGAAGAACTGGGCGAAGAAGTACGCCGCCGGGTAAAGGAACATTCCGGCATTGAATTGCGCTGGGAAATTCGTCGCATTGGCGATCGTTTGGGACATTCGATAGTAGGAAAAGACGCATGAGCAAGCATGTCGCGGTCATTTACGGGGGCTGGTCAGCCGAACGCGATGTTTCGCTGTCTTCGGGGCGCGAAGTGTCCAAGGCATTGCGCGAAAAAGGCTATCGCGTTTCAGAAATTGATGCCACCCGCGACCTTGCCCGCCAGATCACCGACCTTTCCCCCAAACCTGATGTGATTTTCAATGCCCTGCACGGGCGTTGGGGCGAAGACGGCACGGTACAGGGATTGCTGGAAATTCTCGACATTCCCTATACCCATTCAGGGGTGCGCGCCTCGGCCATCGCGATGGATAAAATGAGCGCCAAGGCCATGTTCAACGAAAAGGGCCTGCCCTGCGCCAAGCATGTTTTCGTCACCCGAGAAGACATAAAAAACGGCATCGCCCTACCACCGCCCTATGTCTTGAAACCCAACAATGAAGGTTCGTCCGTCGGGGTTGAAATTATCCTGAACGCGGAAGAAGAACAAAACATGCTGGCCCGCGAATGGGTACATGGCGATGGCGTGATGCAGGAACAATATGTCGCCGGGCGCGAAATGACCGTTGCCGTCAAGGACGGGCAGGCGATGGAAGTGATTGAGATCCTGACCGGCAATCATGCCTTTTATGATTACCAGTCCAAATATACCAATGGCGGTTCACAGCACATTATTCCAGCCGATATTCCCGCTGCCTTGCGCACCCGCCTGCGTGATTGCGCCGAACGTGCCTATCGTGCCCTGGGATGCAAGGGGGTTGCGCGCGCCGATTTCCGCTATGACCCGGAACGCGACATACTTGCCATTCTGGAAATCAATACCCAGCCGGGCCTGACGCCAACATCGCTGGTGCCTGATGCCGCCCGGCATGACGGCATGAGCTTTGCCGACATTGTTGCATGGATGGTTGAGGACGCCACATGCGAACGATAGCCGAACAGGCGCGCGAGCGCCGCGAGAAGGTTCAACGAGAATATGGCTGGTCGGCAGTTTTGCGCAAAACCGCACGTATTTGCCGCTGGGTCAGCGCCACTGCCCTCATTGTCGGCGGGCCTATTGCCCTGTGGCACAGCGGCAAAACCGAACAATGGCTTGAAATCGCACGTAACCAGGCCATTGATGCCTCCGCACGGTTTGGCATGGTCATCAATACCATTGATGTTGCCGGGCGCCACCGCACCGACCCCAACGCCCTTTTGGCCGCCATCGGGCAAAAACCGGGCTCGCCGATTATTACCTTTGATGCCGATGCCGCGCGCGAACGCATCGAACAGCTTTCCTGGGTACGCAAAGCCAGCGTTGAACGCCGCCTGCCCGATACCATCATTATTCATGTCGAGGAACGCCAACCCTTGGCCCTGTGGCAAAATGGCGATAATCATGTGCTGATCGACGCCGATGGCGTGCAATTGCAGGACTACGAACTGGGCGATTATCTGAACCTGCCCGTCCTGGTCGGCGATGATGCCCCCGAACATGCCGCCGACATGATCAAAACCCTGAAAACCGTGCCGCGCCTGTTTAAAATGGTGACGGGCGCGCAACGTATTGGTCATCGTCGCTGGAATGTGCAGCTTTCCAACGGCATGTTCATCCGCCTGCCCGAACACGACATGGACAAGGCCTGGGTTCGCCTGGACCAGTTGGACAAGGCCCATAAGCTGCTGGAAAGCGATGTGCTTGTCGTGGACCTGCGCCTGGCCGACCGCACCTTTGTGCGCCTGACACCAGGAGCCGCCGAACTGCGCCGTAACCCGCCCAAGGAAAAGAAAGGGTCGGTATAACCCAAACGGCCTTTTTGATGATGCCTGATGACAATAAAACGCTGATCAGGCAATAAAATGCAAAAGACACGCCCCTGCCTTAACCAATTTGCAACTGCTTTTGACCGAAAAGCGGGATAAGGGGTGTATGATGATGCGGGTAACGCATATCCCCACATCAAGAAGCAAACTCAGAGCAAACAATTGGCACGCAGCAAAACGAGATCAGGGCTGATTGCAGCCCTGGATATCGGGACATCCAAGGTCTGCTGTTTTATTGCGCGACCCGACAAGTCCGGCCAGCCGAAAATCATCGGTATCGGCCATAACATGTCAAAGGGTCTGCAAAGCGGATCGATCGCAAATCTGGACGCAGCACAGGAAGTCGTGCTTGCGGCGGTCAATGCTGCCGAAAAAATGGCAGGCCAGACAATCGAGACTGTTATCGTCAATCTCTCGGGCGGGCGTCTCGAATCCGAAACACATACCATCGAACTGCCTTTGGGCTCGCGCCCGATTGGCAATCTGGAAATTCGCAAACTAAACGACCAGAAAGACGCACTGCTGCGTCAGGCCGGTGACGAGCTGATTCACACCGTGCCGCTGGGCTTTCGCGTGGACCAATCCGTTGGCCTGGGCGACCCGCGCGGTATGTATGGCACGGTTGTCGGGCTTGATCTGCATTTTGTCCGCACGCAAATTGCCGCCCTGCGCAACCTCGAAACCCTGCTGGCACGCTGCCATCTTGAAATCGAGGAAACGGTTGTCACCCCGCTGGCATCGGGCCTTTCAGCCCTGACACAGGACCAGCGCGACCTTGGCGCCACCGTGATTGATATGGGGGCGGGCACCACCAGTGTGGCCGTATTCCACGGCGGGCAGGTTATTTATACCGCCAGTTTCCCAGTGGGTGGCGCGCATGTCACCCGCGACATTGCCTATGGCCTTAATACGTCGCTTTCCCATGCCGAACGGTTAAAAACCCTGCATGGCAGCGCGCTGACCTCGCCGTCTGACGATCAGGAAATTCTGGCCGTGCCGGTGATTGGCGACGAGGACGACGCCAACGTCAATCATGTGCCGCGCTCGATGCTGATCAACATCATCAAACCGCGCCTGGAAGAAACGTTTGAACTGATCCGCGACCAGCTGGAAGAAAACGGCCTGTCACAAATTGGGGGACGATCCATCATGTTAACCGGTGGGGCCAGCCAGCTAAACGCCATCGCCGATCTGGCAGGCCAAATGTTTGAACGCCCGGCCACCGTTGCATCACCACATGGCGTAACCGGCATGGCGCAGGCCACGTCCGGCCCGGCCTTTTCGGCCTGTGCCGGGTTGCTTTTGCGCGCGGTTGAACAACAAAACGACCCGCTAAGCGAGGCTATGACCCATATTCGCCAGTCTGGCGGGCGCTGGGGCCGTTTGGGCGCGTGGCTGAAGGAAAATTTCTGATCCCTCGGGATTGGCCGTTTTTAAGAAGCCCGGTTTAACCCTGTATGCCCGTCTTAACTTAAAGTGCCAATCCCGACAAAATTATCAATCGCCCGATTCTATAACAAAATTTACAAAAAACCGGCCAAGAGTCAGATTTCGTTAAGAACCATGCGCCATTTTGGTTGCGAGCAAACGATAAAACACGCGCAAAATTAGTCCTTCACCTTAATGTTCCGGAACCGGAAAATATCAAAAACCCTTAAAAGCTGCCAACTTTCCCGTGTTAGAGTGCGGGGCACCGAAAACAGCGAAAAAAAACGGAAAATTTTCGCCGGTTAACGATGTCATTAACACCGCACTAACTCTTTCACCTGTAAAAGATCAGCACGGGTCTAATTTCGGCAAAGGGAAGGCTGATTTTGGATTCAGACTCCTAAGCGCGGAGAAGGAAGAGCAAACATGCCAACAATTAATTTTTCCGTTCCTGAAGCGGAAGAAAACCTAAAACCAAAAATTACCGTTATCGGTGTCGGTGGCGCCGGTGGCAACGCGGTCAACAACATGATCGCATCCGAACTTGAAGGCTGCGATTTTGTCGTAGCCAATACCGATTCACAGGCCCTGAACCAAAGCAAGTCCAGCCGCAAACTGCAGCTTGGTCGCCAGATCACGCAGGGTCTGGGTGCCGGCGCACGGCCTGATGCCGGCAGTGCTGCTGCCGAAGAATCGATTGAAGAAATCCAGGCGCAGCTTGAAGGCAGCCACATGGTTTTCATCACCGCCGGTATGGGCGGTGGGACCGGCACAGGTGCCGCACCGGTGATTGCCCGTGCCGCCAAGGAAGCCGGCATTCTAACCGTGGGTGTCGTTACCAAGCCGTTCCATTTTGAAGGCACGCGCCGCATGCGCACCGCCGAACAGGGCATTGAACAGCTTCAGCAATATGTTGATACGCTGATCATTATCCCGAACCAAAATCTGTTCCGGGTGGCGAACGAAAAAACCACCTTTGCAGATGCCTTCCAGATGGCCGATGATGTGCTGCGCAATGGTGTGCGCTCCATTACCGACCTGATGATGGTTCCGGGCCTTGTGAACCTTGACTTTGCCGACATTCGCACCGTCATGAGCGAAATGGGCAAGGCCATGATGGGCACCGGCGAGGCATCGGGCGAGAAACGTGCGCTGGAAGCCGCCGAAGCCGCCATTGCCAACCCGCTGCTTGAAGATGCCTCGATGAAGGGTGCACGCGCTGTTCTGATCAACATCACCGGCGGCATGGATATGGCGCTGTATGAAGTTGACGAAGCGGCAAATCGTATTCGTGAAGAAGTCGATCCCGAAGCCAACATCATCTTTGGTTCGACGTTTGATCCGACCATCGAGGGTGGCCTGCGCGTTTCCGTGGTGGCAACCGGCATTGATGCCGAAGAAGTCCGCCGCCCGAAGCCGACCACCATCCCGTTGACCAATGCGCGTTCCGATAAACCGGCCGCCGCCAAACCGGCCCCCGGTTTTGGCACCCATGCTCCGGCCCCGCAGCAGCAGCCTGCAGCCGCCGAGCATGCACCGGCCGCTGCCGCCTTTAGCGGCCAGGACGACTATGCCGGCGGGTCATCGGTTGAAGACATGCCGTCTGAACGTTTTGCCGCCACCGGCAATGCACAGCAGCCCGGCCTGTCCAACCCGGCAGGCGAACCGGCCCAGACCGGTTCGATCGAACTGGGTCAGACCGTGCTGAAACCGAACCCGGCCCTGCGCCAGGCGCCGCGTGCCCAACAGCCGCAGCAAAGCGCACCGCGCCAGCATGTTGCAGATGATAACGGCGATATGCCGTTTATTCCGCCGCGTGCTGCCCGCCCGACCGACAATGCCCCGGCCCGTGGTGAACCCGATGTTTACGACGCCGCCGATAGCGGCCACAACAGCCGCCCGCGTTTTGGCGGTATCCGTAACCTGTTTGGCAAAAACAACCACCAGACAGAACAGGATGCCGCCCCGCGCCAGCAGGCTGCGGCCCCGCAGGCCCAGGCACCTGCCCCCCGCCAGACAGAGCTGTCCCTGGGGGATGATGCCCGTCCGCAATTGAAAGCCGATCCAGCTTCCCGGGTCAAAACGTCTTCGGCGTCTGACGACCTTCTGGAGATTCCGGCTTTCCTTCGTCGCCAGGCTAACTGACGACGAGCCTCCGCGCGAAAAGGGGAAGGTTTCGGCCTTCCCCTTTTTTAATGGGCATCCGTATTATTACGTGATTTCGTCAGTGACATTCCCGTCGAAAATCACACCTCCCGCATTGCAAAAAATCTTAACAAATGATTGATTTTAATGTGAAATCCCAACGTTACAAACGGTAACAAAGAGTGATTTGCCGCATTGCGGTCGACCCGGTAGTTTGTGATCCTGGAAAACGGGCCGACATACCGCCCGATGAAAATCAATCGTAATACAACCTGATTTGTCTGGGGGTTCCCCGTGAATAACATTGCCGATATCAGCACTGCTTTGAATGACCAGCGCGCCGCAGCTTCGTCTGTTGTCCGGCAGCGCAGTCTTAAAAGTTCAATCGGATGTGCCGGTGTTGGCCTGCATTCCGGGCAGAAAATCCAGATCACGCTGCATCCTGCCCCGGTTAATCACGGTGTTGTTTTCCGCCGTGTAGACCTGCCGGGCAAACCGACCTTTGCCGCCCTGTATGATGAAGTCATCGACACCCGCCTGTGCACCTGCCTTGGCGACCTTGAGGCAGGCATCAAGATCGGCACGATCGAACATTTGATGGCCGCCCTTGCCGGTCAGCGTATCGACAATATCCTGATCGATATTGATGCCGACGAAGTTCCGGTAATGGATGGCAGTTCAGCCCCCTTTACCTTCCTGATTGATTGTGTCGGCATCGAAGAACAAAACGCCCCGCGCATGGTGGTCGAAGTTTTGAAAACCGTTGAGGTTGAACATAATGGTTGCCGGGCGAAGGTGGAACCTGCCGAAGGCTTCCATATCGATTTTGAAATCGACTTTGCCAGCAAGGCCATCGCCAACCAACGCCTGAGCGTTACCTTTGATGATGGCGTGTTTGTCAATTCCATCGCCCGGGCCCGTACCTTTGGCTTCCTGCACGAAGTCGAAGCCATGCGCAATGCGGGCCTTGCCCTTGGCGGGTCGCTGGAAAATGCTGTGGTCCTGTCAGGTGATTCGGTCATGAACGAAGAAGGCCTTCGTTACGAAAACGAGTTTGTCCGTCACAAAATTCTTGATGCGCTGGGCGACCTCTATGCTGCAGGCCATCAATTGCAGGGCAAGGTGACGGCTTACAAATCGGGCCATATGGTCAATAACATGCTGCTCAAGGCCCTGTTCGCCGATGAAAGCGCCTGGCGCCTGGTACCAATGCGCGCCACAGCACTCAATGCCAGCGAACCGGTACGTGCTTCTGCCTGAAAACCATGATGCAGGCAAATTGGCAGGCGCCTTCCCATAAGGGAGCGCCTGCTTTTTTTATGTCCGCCCCTGAACATCACACAATAACGCAATCATGCGAATCGCCTGGCTATTAACTGTCACCAATTATAGGGCAGCATCTTCGATTTCCGGGCCTCAAGCGTGATGCGACCCAACACAAAGCCCGCTCCTTTGGTTCATAGCGGACTGTTTATAATACCGGTTTTTCCTGCCCGTGCCTGTACCCCGCTATGCGTCAGCGCGCGAAACGCCATAAATTGCCGCAAATTTCAGGCAGCAAAGCCCGGATTTGTGCGCTGTTTTGCACAAAAGCGTCGAAAAAGCCATTTTCATTGATTCAACCACTTGCCCACAGGCGGTATTGGCGTGATATAGTCCCGGCCACACCAGCGAAATCCGATGGGTTTCAGTACGACCGCAGACAGAATTAAGGATTCCAACCTTGCCTCGTTCGGCTCACGCGAAACATCTGATTGCCGTTTGCGGCCTGGCGCTTATGCTGGCTGCGTGTTCCAGCACCAAAGAACCGGAATATGTCGAAAGACCGGTTGCAGAGCTTTACAACACTGCCCAGGACCTGCTGGATCAGAAAGAATATCAAAAAGCTGCCAAAGCCTTTGATGAAGTGGAACGCCAGCACCCCTATTCGTTATGGGCGACCAAGGCGACGCTAATGGCAGCCTATTCCTATTATCAGGACAACAAATATGATGATGCGATCAGCGCGCTGGATCGTTTCATTTCATTGCACCCTGCCAATGCCGATGTCGCCTATGCCTATTATCTCAAGGCGCTGTCCTATTACGAACAGATTTCCGATGTGCGCCGGGACCAGCAGATGACCGAAAAGGCCATGCAAAGCCTTGATGACGTCATCCGCCGTTTTCCCGACAGCAAATATGCCCGCGATGCCAAGCTGAAAAAAGACCTGACGGTCGATCACATGGCGGGCAAGGAAATGAGCGTTGGCCGCTATTATCAGGACCGGGGCGACTATTTGGCCGCCATCAACCGGTTTAAAAAAGTCGTCACCGATTACCAGACCACCACACACGTTCCAGAAGCCCTGTCGCGCCTGACCGAATGTTATCTGGCACTGGGTCTGACCGGGGAAGCCAAGAAAACCGCATCGGTTCTCGGCTATAACTTCCCGGGCAGCGAGTGGTACAACGATTCTTACAATCTCCTCCTGAACAAAAAGCAGGATAGTGATGACGAAAGCTGGTGGGATTCGACAACCACCGCCATCTCTGACCTGTTCTGATCAAAAGCCTGCCAATTCTGGCGAAAATCGCCGAATTTTAACGCCCTGCGGACATATTTTGTGCGCAGGGCTTGCAAGCAAGACAATGTTTCGGCACTCTGCAATCGACGCTATGTTCTCGTCCTGTTCCGCGTCTATCTGTAACAACGCCAGTATGCCAACATGCTTCGACGCCTTAGCATTCGTAATGTTGTCCTGATCGATAAACTGGACCTGGATTTTCACGAGGGACTAAGTGTCCTGACCGGGGAAACGGGTGCCGGGAAGTCGATTTTGCTTGATTCTTTGGGTCTGGCATTAGGCGCGCGCGCCGATAGCGGCCTGGTCCGCCACGGCAATGACAAGGCCAGCGTAACCGCCACCTTCCAACTTCCGGCCGGTCACCCGGTTTTTGGCCTGTTGCACGAACAGGATATCGATATTGAAGACGATGAACTGGTCGTGCGTCGCGTTGTCACCGCCGATGGCCGGTCGCGCGCCTATATCAATGACCAGTCGGTTTCCATTGGCATATTGCGCGATGTCGGCAATTACTGTGTTGAAATTCAGGGCCAATTTGACCAGCACGGCCTGCTGGACCCGACCACGCATCGCGGAACACTCGATGCTCATGGCAACCTGACCCAGGCCGCCCTGAAGGTGCGCGATCACTGGCGCAACTGGCGTGAAACCCAAAAGGAATTATCGGCTGCCCAATCCCGCATCACCAAGGCCCGCGAGGAAGAGGAATGGCTGCGCCACGCGGTAGACGAGCTTGACAAGCTCGCCCCTGTCGAAGGCGAGGAAGAGCAACTGGCCGAAGAACGCCAGTTCCTGATGCACGGCGAAAAGCTGGTGGCCGCCCTGGGCGATGCCGAAAACGACCTGTCACGCGGCAAGGGGGCGGAAAGTGCCATTCGTTCGGCCCAGCGGCATTTGGAACGTGAACTGGAAAAGGCCGATGGCCGGTTTGAACCGATTATCGAGGCGCTGGACCGTGCCGCCATCGAACTTGAAGAAGCCATGCGCGCCATTTCGGCAGCCCAAGCAGATCTGAACCTTGATTCTGGTCATCAGGAAAATGTTGAAGAACGCCTGTTTGCCCTGCGGGCAGCCGCGCGCAAATATAATGTCCCGGCCGATGGCCTTCATGGCCTGATGCTGGATTTCCGCCGCCAGATCGAACAGCTTGAATTTGGTGAACAGGAACTGGAACGCCTGAAGGAAGCCGGGGCGAAATATCGTCAATCCTTTATCGAGGCCGCCGAAAAACTGCATGAAGCGCGCAAGAAGGCCGCGGCAAAAATGGATGCCGCGATTAATGCCGAATTGCCGCCGCTGCGCATGGACAAGGCCCGCTTCATTACCGAAATTGTCGCCCTTGAGGAAAACGAATGGGGGCCGGACGGGCTGGACCGTGTGCAATTCACCGTTTCCACCAACCCCGGCAGCCCGGCGGGACCGCTTAATAAAATCGCATCAGGCGGCGAGCTGTCGCGCTTTCTGCTCGCCCTGAAGGTGGTACTGGCACGGGTTTCGGCCGTTCCCAGCCTGGTGTTTGACGAGGTGGATAGCGGTGTTGGCGGCGCCACGGCAGCCGCCATTGGCGAACGCCTGCATCTGCTGGCCCAGGAACGGCAAATTCTGGTGATTACGCATAGCCCGCAGGTCGCCGCACGTGGCAGAACGCACCTTAACATCGCCAAGCGCGAAGATGCCGGGGCGATGGTGACACGGGTAAACGAACTGGTGCAGGATGCACGGCGCGAGGAAATCGCCCGCATGCTGGCAGGCCATTCCATTACCGCAGAGGCCCGTGCTGCTGCCGATAGCCTGCTGGGCTTGCCGGCCTGATCGCACCTTTTTCTTCGTCAGGTTGGCAGCAACAGCCACTTGCACCGGCGATAAAACGATGAGTTGATTCCTGTCAGCAGGATCGCAAACGGGCAAACTAACCCTCGCCAGAAAGGCTGCTATATTTTAGAAACACCTGCATCAACGGCCCGCAATCTGGAACGGAAAACAAAACGACATGAGCGCCGATAAAACAGCGTCTGAAACCAGCAGCCAAGCCCCGAACATCGCGGCAGATGAAACCGTAACCGACACTGGCATGGTTCCTGCAATGCCCGAAAGCCGCAGTGACGCAACCCGTCAGCATGCTGAAATTGCGCAAAAGATCCGCGATTTTAATACGGCCTATTACGTCAATGACGAACCGCTGGTGCCTGATGCGGAATATGATGCGCTGTTTAGCCGCTTGATCGAGCTTGAAAGCCGTTATCCGACACTTAAGAAAAACAGCCCGACCCAGGAAGTCGGGGCATCCCCCGCCGAAGGTTTCGCCAAGGTCCGCCATGCGCGGCCAATGCTGTCGCTGGCCAATGCCTTTTCGCGCGAGGATATTGTCGATTTTCTCGCCCGTATTCGCCGCTTTTTGAACCTGACGGCGCATAGCCCGGTTGAACTGGTGGGCGAGCCGAAAATTGATGGCCTGTCACTGTCGCTGCGTTATGAAAACCGCACCCTGGTGAGTGCTGCAACACGGGGTGATGGAACCGAGGGCGAGGATGTTACCGCCAATGTCGCCCATATTGGCGATATTCCCCGCACCCTGCCCGACGATGCGCCCGAGGCCGTGGTGGAAATTCGCGGCGAAGTTTACATGTCGCGGTCCGATTTCCAGAAGCTGAATGCAAGCCAGGCCGAAGCAGGCAACAAAACATTTGCCAATCCGCGCAATGCGGCGGCCGGTTCGTTGCGCCAGTTGGATCCGTCAGTCAGTGCCAAACGTCCGTTACGCTTTTTTGCCTATAGCTTTGGTGAACTGTCCGAAAGCCTGGCGGAAACGCACTGGAATTTCATTGAGAAAATCAAAGGCTGGGGATTTGTCACCAATCCCCATACCCGCATGCTGCACGATGCCGACGAAATCATGGCGTTCTATGAAGAACTCAGCAATCAGCGCGCCGAACTTGATTACGATATTGATGGCATTGTTTACAAAATCAACGATTTTGAGCTGCAATTGCGCCTGGGTTTTGTCAGCCGCTCGCCTCGCTGGGCGATTGCCCATAAATTCCCGGCGGAAAAGGCGAAAACGCGGCTGAAATCGATTGAAATTCAGGTAGGCCGTACCGGTGCGCTGACCCCGGTGGCACATTTGGAACCGGTGACGGTGGGCGGAGTGGTTGTTTCACGCGCGACCCTGCATAACCGCGATGAAATTGAACGCTTGGGCGTGCGGGTGGGCGACCTTGTAACGGTGCAACGCGCGGGCGACGTGATCCCGCAAATTCTGGGATATGTACCCGAGGAACGCCCCGAAAACAGCGTTGAATTTCAGTTTCCCGACAAATGTCCGAAATGCGGCAGTCATGCCATGCGCGAGGAAGGCGAAGTCGTCACGCGCTGCAGCGGCGGGCTGATTTGCCCGGCACAGGCGGTAGAGCGGCTTAAGCATTTTGTATCACGTAATGCCTTTGACATTGAAGGCATGGGCGGCAAACATATCGAAGCCTTTCATGAACTGGGTTGGGTCAAACAGCCGGGCGATATTTTCCGCCTGGAAAACGATCATGGGGAAGACCTGCGCAAACTGGAAGGCTGGGGCCCCAAATCGGCCGAAAACCTGTTTGCCAGCATTAACCAGCGCCGCACCATTTCCCTTGATCGTTTTATTTACGCCCTGGGTATTCGCCAGATCGGCCAGGCCACGGCAAAATTGCTGGCCCGGCATTATGGCTCTGTCGGTACATGGCGCCAAGCCATGGTTGATGCGCAAGAGGCCGATAGCGACGCGCTGCGCGACCTGATCAATATTGACCAGATCGGCCCCGGCGTTGCCCACGACCTTTTGGAATTTGCCGCTGAAAGCCATAACCGCGCGGTTCTGGACGATCTTCAGGGCATTCTGGAGATCACCGATGTCGAAGCCCCGGCCAATGTCGATAGCCCGGTCAGCGGTAAAACCGTTGTCTTTACCGGCAAGCTGGAACTGTTTTCGCGCAACGAAGCCAAGGCCAAGGCCGAAAGCCTGGGAGCGAAAGTTGCCGGGTCTGTTTCGGCAAAAACCGATTATCTGGTTGCAGGACCGGGTGCGGGTTCCAAATTAAAGAAGGCAGAGGAAGCCGGTGTTACCGTGCTTGATGAACAGGGCTGGCTGGATTTGATAGCCACCTGAGACACAAACGGGCATCGCTGGCAGCATATAGGAAAATGATCATGGAAGATTTGACCAGCTTTTTTCACCGCTATGGCGATGCCCATTTAAAACTGTCTTCGGAAGAACTGGGGCCGTTTTTCCACCTGCCCTGCCTGATCAATGATTTAAATGGCGTACATGCCATTTCATCACAGGATGATCTAACGGCCTATCATGCCCCCTTTATCAAAGAACTTGCCAAGGCCCGCCTGGCCCTGTGCAAGGCGATGCTGACCGAACAGCACTCCGCCCTGCCAGGCGGGGCGCGGGCCATCGTGTCCTTCCGGTTTGGGAACGAGGCAAATGATCTGATCTTTGATTGCGATTATGCCTTTGCCCTGATGCGCGTTGATCAGGACTGGAAAATCGTTTTTGCCCAGCTTGGCGAAATTCGATATAGCGACCTTTATTAGGGAAAGGCTATGACAATGCCTTTTCTCCACCCCACCCATTTAACCATCTGCCAAAAAACCGGCACCAATCCCAATGCCCGGCAAAAGACATGGCTTACGGGGATGAACACCATCCTGATTGTCATCATGCTTTGCGCCCTCACCGCAACACACCCTGCGCAGGCTGATAACTGGTTTCAACCCTTATCAGGCAAACCCGTAGCCCAGGATGGCGATACGCTGGAATTTGGCTTTAAGCTGGTGGATTTATATGGGGCGGACAGCCTGGAACGTTTTCAAAAATGCGTGGTGAACGGCCAGGACACCGCCTGCGGGGCCGATGCCTGGCAGGCCATTACCAATCTGATTGCCAAAACCCCGGTGCGCTGCGAGACGAAGGCCCTTAATCGTTACAAACGCAACATGGCGATTTGCCGCAACGCCAATGGCGTGGATATTGGTCAGCAAATGGTGGCACTGGGATGGGCCATTGCCCGCACCGATCAAATGCCGTCCTATGCGGCGGCGGAACAATCGGCCAAGGCCGCCCGGCGCGGCGCATGGGCGGGCAAATTCATCGACCCGTTAAAGTGGCGGCAGGGCAAGCGCCTGCCGGAACATGAAATCAGCATTTACTGAACCCTCAAGACCCCATTTAACGCATCGGTCCCTGAAACGGACGGGCCAGCAAACGGCCAAAGCCCGCCAGCGTCATTTTGTTTTTAAGCGAAGCGACCCCCAGCATCACCACAACAAACCCCGCCATTTGTGTTGGGCTAAGGGTTTCGCCCAAAAACAGCCAGGCGGCAAAGAATGTCAGCGCCGGGCCGGAAAGCGAAATGAGCGAGGCCTGGGTCGCCCCAATGCGGCGAATCCCTTCAAACAGCAGGAAAAACGGAATGACGGTGCAAAAAATCGAAATGCCCGTCGTCCATAAAACCCCTGTCAGATTAAGGTTCAGCGGCTTTTCGACAACCAGTTCGTACAGAACCATCGCAATGCCGGCGACCGTATTGATCAATGCGGCAAAGTGCATCGAACCCACGACACTGATTTTACGCTGACTGAAATAAAGGTAGCAGGCATAGGTCAGGGCCGATGAAAACGCCCAAAACACGCCCTGCCACATGTGGTCCGACACCAGCGACACCCCATTGGGGGCTACCACCAAAATCAGCCCGCAATAGGTGATCAGAAAGCACACGATTTGCCGAAGGGGTGGTAACCGCCAGCGATGCAGGGCTTCCAGGATCATGACAATGGCGGGGAAACTGAACAGCACAATGCGCGATACAGTTACATCGATGATAGAAACAGCGGTAAAATCACACAGCGATGCCGCAAAAAACAACCCGCCAAAGGCCCCACCCCACACCATGTCGCCAGGCCGCATCGCCCGTTCACCGGGGCGATTTTTGCCAAACATCCAAACGCCAAACCAGAAAAACGGCATCGCAATTGAAAACCGCAGCAACAAAAGCCCGTCTACCGTCATGCCGGTGGCATAGACAAACTTTGCCAAAAGCCCCTTCATCGCCAGCGCGCAGGTTGCCAGCAATACCAAAATCAGGGCAGAGCGCGCGGTTTTGGCTTTGGCCGCTTCAGCATCGGCCTGGCTTTGTTCCTGCGTCAGGCGGGCGTCTTTTTCGGCTTCTGTCAATTTTTGGGATGGTGCGGCAGGCATCTCACTGGCAGGCGTTTTACCTGCCATTGTCGTTGTCGTGCGGGACATTGTGGGGCTCCGATCTCTCTACCAACATATCCTACGCCGCCACAGACATTATTCAATTAGAATAAAATGTTACCAGTTATCAGTTTTGCTGATAACATCAGCGCAATCGGATCACCCTTTATCAAAAGCTGCATATCATGGACCTTAAACAGCTGCGCAGTTTTATCCACATCGCCGAACTGGGCAGCCTGTCGCGGGCGGCGGACCGGCTGAACCTGTCGCAACCGGCCCTAAGCCGCCAATTGAACCTGCTGGAAGAAAACCTGAATACCCAGCTTCTGGAACGCACCGGGCGCGGCGTGAAACTGACCGAAGCCGGACGTTTGCTGGCCGAGCGGGCACGGGTTATTTTAGGCGACCTGGCCCGCCTGGAAGCCGATATTAGCGAACGGCGCGACCATATTACTGGTCATGTCAATATCGGCCTGCCGCCCAGTGCCGGTATTGTCATTACCGGGGCATTGGTGGAAGCGGTACGGGACCGATACCCCGAACTCAGCCTGTCGATTGCCGAAGATTTGACCGGCGATATTCAGGAAGGATTGCTGTCGGGCAGGCTTGATGTCGGCGCGCTGCATGATGGCATGATCTCGCGCAGCCTGCATTCGGAGCCCCTGTGGCGCGAAGACCTGTTCCTGATCTCGCATCCGTCGCTGGTACCGGAAAACGCCACCGAAATTGCCTTTGAAGATGTGGTGCGCCTGCCGCTGATCATGCCGACCCCCAAACACGGTCTGCGCGCTAAAATGCAGGAGGCCGCCTTTCGTGCCGGTCGCCCGCTGATGCCGGTGGTAGAGGCCGACGCGTTACGTGTGCTGGTGGATCTGGCCCAACGCGGTCTTGGCCATACGGTATTGCCGCGATCATCCCTGGTGGCGGAACTTTCAACCGGGCGACTGAAGGCACGGCGCATTACCCAGCCCGGCATGGCCCGCACGGTGATGCTGTCCTGGTTGCAGGACCGGCCGCTTAGTGCCGGGACCAAGGCCGTGATTGATACCCTGCGCGATCTGGTCGGAACAATGCCAATCGGGAATTGACCCAAAATAAAACCGGCATTCGCGATGGAATGCCGGTTCTCAGTTCAGGCCTCAAACGAGTTCTATAAAGTGATCAGACGTCTGCCGATGAATCCGACGAGCGTTTCCACAAATTCAACCCGCCATCGGTGGCGTATTTGTCTATTTCGGCCAGTTCTTCGGCGCTGAATTCCAGATTATTCAGGGCATCCAGACTGTTATCAAGCTGTTCAACATGGCGTGCACCGATCAGGGCCGAGGTGATTTCCGGTCGGCGCAGCACCCAGGCAATTGCCATTTGCGCCAACGTCTGCCCGCGACGTTGCGCGATCTCGTTTAACGCCTTCACACGGTTGATATTATCCTCGGTCAGCATGGAGGACTGGAAAGACCCGCCTTCGGCGGCACGGGAATTTTCTGGCACACCATTCAGATATTTATTGGTCAGAAGCCCCTGTGCCAGCGGGGAGAAGGCAATGCAGCCAATGCCCAGTTCAGACAGGGTATCAAGCAGGCCTTCCTCCTCGACCCAGCGGTTCAGCATGGAATAGCTGGGCTGATGGATCACACAGGGCGTGCCCAGTTCGGTCAGGATTTTTTGTGCCTTGCGGGTCATTTCCGCCGAATAGGACGAAATACCAACATAAAGCGCCTTGCCCTGACGCACCACCTGGTCCAGTGCGCTCATGGTTTCATAAAGCGGCGTGTCCGGGTCTACCCGATGGGAATAGAAAATATCAACATAATCCAGTCCCATGCGTTTCAGGCTTTGATCCAGGCTGGAAATCAGATATTTGCGTGATCCCCATTCACCATAAGGGCCGGGCCACATGCGATAGCCCGCCTTGGTGGAAATCACCATTTCATCACGATGGGCGCGTAAATCCTGATCAAGGATACGGCCAAAATTGGTTTCGGCCGAACCGGGCGGCGGACCATAGTTGTTGGCAAGGTCAAAATGGATAACACCCCGGTCAAACGCCCGGCGGACCATGGCGCGCTGGGTTTCGTAAACGTCAACGCCGCCAAAATTGTGCCAAAGGCCAAGGGTGATTTGCGGTAATTGCAGCCCGCTATGGCCGCTACGACGATAGGTCATCTTCTCGTAACGCGATGCGTCGGGCATCCAGTCCGATGACATAGTCTTCCTCCTGATTGTTTTTACTTTGGGTTTTCCCAAAATTTGTATCGATCCAATGGACGAGAGAATACGTTATTTGCAAGTATCCTGTCAGGCACGAATTGCAATAACCGGAAAACACCCCAAAGCCCCTGCCCGTGACGTTCATGCCATCGCGCATTTTGCCGATTGGTTCTTCGGACAAACCCGTCATTAGGTGTATATAGGCAAACAAACCAGACAGACGGGCACAACAGCAGGATAGAAAACAGATGAAAGCGAGCATCCGCGGACTGGAACTGTTTCGATCCATCATGCTGACCGGATCGATCAGCAAATCGTCCGTCGAACTGAACATTTCCCAGCCTACTGCCAGTGGCCTTCTAAAACGGCTGGAGGATTCCGTAGGGCTGATCCTGTTTGAACGCAGTGCCTTTGGCCTGTCACCCACGCCCGAGGCGATCAAACTGCTGCCCGAAGTTGATCGGATGTTTCAGCATCTCGACCATGTGCAAACCAAAATCACCAATATAGCCGAAGGAGATTCGGCGTTTTTATCGGTGCAATCCCTGCCCTCCATGTCGCAGCATTTTGTTGCCCCGACGATTAAAATCCTGTGTGAGCATTTTCCCAAGGCCACCATTTCCATCCATTCGGGTCAATCCTCCCAGGTAGTGAACAGCATTCGCATGGGGGCCTTTGATGTGGGTTTTGTTTATGGGGCGCGGGAAAATTCGATGCTGGAATATATCCCGCTTAAGAAAATCAAATTTGAATGTGTGCTCCGGGCCGATCACAGGCTGGCACAACATTCCCGTGTCGAGCCAAATGACCTGCGAAATGAAAACCTGATTTTGAACCGGTCGGGCACCTACTTGCGCAATGCCCTGAACCGGGCACTGCGCCAGCACGATATTCCCCTGTCGCCCAAGGTCGAAACCGGCACTCTCCAGGCCTATGACCTGATCAATTCAGGGGTCGGGATTGGTATCCTTGATACGTCCCTGTTGTCCGACAACCATTATCCCGATCTGGTTGCCGTGCCGACCTTTATGAATATTGAAGTCGAAGCCTGCGCGATTTTCAACAAAACAACACCGCTATCGCGTGTTGCCCACCAATATCTGACAATCGTGCAGGATTTCTTTCATACGGTAGGGAAAGTGGACTAAGAACTGTTGCCGTCGCCAAACGCAAAACGACCCGGCAATACCGGGTCGATGTGCAGGAATGTTTTATGTATAGGTCAGGCAGGCGGGTGATTTAGTCCGCCGCACCGGCAATTTCTTTCAGCCGGGCCATCACTTCAGGGCCAACCAGCGGTTCACCCAGTTCTTTCCAGACCGGTTTCATCTTGGCAACCCAGGCGGCATGCTGTTCGTCATTCAGGCTATGAACTTTAACACCACTTTGGCGGATGAATTCCACATCGTCACTGTTCATCTTAAGGCCGTTTTCAAGGTTCCAGTCGGTTGCGGCTTTAAGGGCATCGGCAATACCGGAACGGACATCGTCGGGCAGGCCATCCCACCAGTTCTTGCTGGTCCCCACCATGTAATAGGAATACATGTGGTTGGTCAGGGTCAGATGATTGATCATTTCATACATGCCCGACCCCTTCCAGGCATTCGGCGTCACTTCGGCACCGTCAATCACGCCGGTCTGAAGGGCAGTCGGGGCTTCGCCCCAATTCACACTAACCGGGTTTGCACCAACTGCCTCAAAGGTTTTCACATAAACCGGGGCGGACTGAACACGGACTTTCATACCCGCGATATCGTCAGGCGTCAGTACATCCTTGTTGCCGGAATAGCCCAGAACACGCGGACCATTGATCCAGAAGGCAACTGGTTCAATGTTTTTGGAGCGCAGTTGCGGCACAAAAATGCTGCGTACCGTTTCATCCTGCATCGCGGCCGTGAATTTTTCCGGCGTATCGAGAAGAAACGGCAGGTTAAATGCATTCATGCCCTTGGCAAGGGTGGCATAGGTACCCGTTGTCGGTGCAATGAAGTTAACCGCGCCAAGCTGAAGCCCCTGAACCTGGTCGCTCTGGTCAAACAGGGTGCTGGAATGATGCAGTTCAATCACAACCTTATCGCCAAGACGCTTTTTGACTTCTTCGGCGAATTTTTCAAAGGTCTGGCCTTTGAGGCTGACCTTGGCCGAATCATCAGACATGACGATTTTAATCGGCTCGGCATTGGCAATCGAGGCCCCAAAGGCAACCCCGGCCATCAAAATCCCCGCCAGGGTCAAACGCAGTTTCCCAGTATATTTCATCTCATTTCTCCACTATTTATCATTGTGTTGGGCACACCCTTCCATCCCCTGAAAACGGTGCGGGTCACTTCATCAAAGCCGGCAGATAAAGCGAAATTTGCGGTACAAAGGTCACAAGAAGCAGGGCCGTCAGGGTAGCGGCGATCCAGGGCAAAGCCGCCCGGAACACAGTCAAAACCGACATGCCCGAAATACTGCTGGCGACAAAAAGATTCATACCCACCGGTGGCGTGATCAGCCCCAATTCGATATTCACCACCATGATGATGGCAAAATGAACCGGATCGATACCAAGCGACCGGGCCGCAGGCTCCAGCAGCGGTGCAAAAATCAGAATGGTCGGGACGCCTTCAAGGAAAAAACCGACAATCACCAACAGCACATTGACGCAAAGCAGGAACTGAACCGGCGATAGCCCGGCATCAAGAACCAGTTGGGCCAGTTTGGCCGGCACACCGATTTTGGTAATGAAATAGCCAAACATCAGGGCATTGGCCGTGACCCAAAAAATCATGCCAACCCGCGGTACTGTTGCGGCAACAACATTAAAAACATCCCGAACCTTAAGTTCGCGGTAGATCAACATGCCAACAATAACCGCCAGACCAATGGCAACCAGGGCCGCCTCGGTCGGGGTGAAAATGGCCCCACCCTCAAACTGCATGCCAAAAAGTTCAAACCCCGGAAAACCATAAATCCCGACGATAATCACAATGGGCAGCAACAATGCCGGAAAGCTGACGCGAAATGCCCGACCCATTTCCCCGACGGCCGCCCGCTGGCGGACTTCCACCCCTTCGCGGGTTGCAAGGAAACGTGCGGTAAACAACAAAAGCAGACCATAAATGACACCCGGCACCACACCCGCCAAAAACAGCTTGGGGATCGAGGTTTCGGTAACAAAGCCATAAAGGATCAATGGAATGCTTGGCGGCAGCAAAATGCCAATCGACCCCGAGGTACAAATCGCCCCGATCGAGAATTTTTTGGAATAGCCTTCCTTTAGCAGCGCGGGATAAAGAATGTTACCCACCGCCGCCACGGTGGCCGGGCTGGAGCCGGAAATGGCAGCAAAGAAAATGCAGGTCAAAACCGTTGCCATGCCAAGGCCGGCCTTGAAATGCCCCATCAGGGCCGTCGCCAGATCCACCAGGCGGCGCACCAGCCCGCCATTTTCCATCAGGGCTGCGGCCAAAAAGAAAAACGGCACGGCCATCAGGGTGAAATGTTCAAGATTGGTCAGCAGTTTCTGCCCGAGAATCCCGGTCGGGATTGGCGAGAAGAAGATCGAGGACAATACCGCCGCCCCGCCCAGGGCAACGGCAATCGGCGCGCCAATAAGGATCAGGACGAAGAAAACAATGGCCAGAAAAGCAACGGTCATTTGCCCTGCCCCTTGTTGGATGCAATTTTGGAAAGATAGATTTCTTCGGGTTTCAGTGCCCCGATGTCACGCCCCAGGCTCAGCAGCAACAGCACATAGCGCAGGCTGAAAAACACCATCGTGATGGGCACGACAAGAAAGAAATACAGTTCGGGAATATCGGTTTCCTGATTAACCGCACCAATCATATTCAGAAAATTGGCATAAAAAATCGCGTCATAGGCGTAATACAGGCACAATGCCAGAGTTGCACCATAGGCCAGCAGGTTCAAAACCGCCCGGCCGCGTGGCCCCAGTGCCATTGGCAGAAGGTCAACACGCGGATGATAGCCCTCACGAATGGCGCGGCTGGCCCCAAACAGCATCGCCCACACCAGCGAAATCACCAAAACGCTTTCCAGCCAGTGAATGCCCGAATTGAACACGTATCGCAGGATGATCTGCAGAAGGCCTAGGCTGACCCCCACCAGGGTCAAACCGACCATCATCAGCTTTTCAAACCCGCATAACAGCAAGTCCAGTCGCCGGATCATTCCATTTCACTCCCACACATATTGTTTTCCCCGTCTTTCACATTCAGGCGGCCATATTGTTTGATGGCGTCCATAACGTGCACAAACAGGAAAGGTCAGTCAGGGTTTCCAGCGCCATGATGGCGTCGTGCAAGCGCACCGCTGCCCCGGCAGACAAAACCCGTCCGGCGCAATCGTCATATTTGGCCCTGATCAGTTCGGCTGGTGCCGGTTCATCGGCATGACGCCCAAAGGGGCGGTCCATTCGCTTATTAAGTTGGCGACCATCGCGCAGTTTTACATCAACCTCGGTCAGGTAGTTTCCTGGCCGGGTCAATGACAGGTCGTCATGCGGTGCAGCATTTACACGCACCATCAAGGAAAGCGCAACCGGATCGTTGTAGGCAGCTTCATCAAAACTGCCAAATGTCAGCCCGCCATCCAGAAGCGCACGCGCCGCGCAATATTGCACGCTAAATTTCGCATCAAGGCTGTTACGCAATTGCGGGCGGTTCACATGCGTCAGGCGCAGTGGATGAATACGGGTATTGATGCTTTCGACATCGTCAGCCCCAAACCCATGCTGCTTTTGCAGCGAAAAAAGTGCATCAACCGTGGCATGGGTACTGTCACAGCAGGGATAAAGCTTGATGCCAATACCCGGCTCGACAATATCAAGCGGGGCGGCCCAGTCCTGGGTGATCAGCTCGGCCTGGTAATTGCCCTTGCCGTTGTAAACATTCAAAAAGCCCTGCTTGGCTTCAAGTACATCAAGACTGGCGGTAAAGCCATTTTGCGCCATTTTGGCAGCCATCAGGCCATGCCGCGCGGCATGCCCAACATGATAGGGTTTGGTCATGGTGCCAAAATTCGCCTTGACCCCGCTGGCCAGACTGGCCGATAGCGACAGGGCCAGCGCGGTTTGGTGGGCATCAAGGCCCAAAAGCCTGGCCGATGCCGCCGTAGCACCAAATACACCCAGCGTTGCCGTCGGGTGCCAGCCCAGATCATAGTGATGAAAATTCACTGCACGAGCCATGCGGGTTTCTGTTTCAAACCCGGCAATAAAGGCCAGCATGAAATCCATGCCCGAAACGGGTTGGCTTTCGGCAATGGCAAACAATGCCGGTAATATCGGGGCGGATGGATGACCGCCCATGGCAATATTCACATCATCAAAATCAAGCGCATGGGATGCAGCCCCATTGATCAGGGCTGCGCACAACACATCAAGTTTGGTATCACGCCCCAGCAACGACACATGGCCTGGTGTTGCCAGCCCTTCGGTTTGCAGCATTGTTTCAACCACCGGCTCGTGCGTGCCGGCAAGGGTGCAGCCCACCGTATCAAGGATAACGGTTTTGGCATTTTCGATGGCAACAGGCGTAAGATCAGCATGTCCCAGCGCATGAATGCGCTCGGCTAGGTCGGTTATCAATGTCATTCTTTTTTCCGAAATCCGGTGGCTAGCGCCAGTAGAGCCTTTCGGGATTATCTACCAGCATGGCTTTGACAATGGCCGGATCACCCGCCCATTGTGCAACAAGGTTCAGGGCCAGCCCGTTATCTTCGGGCCGAAAATGTTCAATTTTATCAGGCGAACGCACCGTTCCCGGTGCAGGCATTGTATGGGGCCAGTCACTGCCCCACAGCATACGATCCGGGCGTGTGGCAAAAAGCGTTTCAATAAAAGGCTGCACGTCGCCATAACCCGGCAGGCGCGACACCCGGTAAAGGGCCGATAGTTTCAAATAAACATGATCGCAGGCCAAAAGACGACGCAAGCTGTCAAACCCGGTCTGGGTCAACTCCCCCGCCGCATCCAGGCAACACATGTGATCCAGCACCAGATCAACCGGCAAAGCGGCCAGCTTGCCTTCAAGCAGAGCGATGTTGCCAAG
Source organism: Thalassospira sp. TSL5-1 (assembly GCF_001907695.1). Taxonomy (NCBI): domain Bacteria; kingdom Pseudomonadati; phylum Pseudomonadota; class Alphaproteobacteria; order Rhodospirillales; family Thalassospiraceae; genus Thalassospira; species Thalassospira sp. TSL5-1. The sequence goes on along the minus strand of NZ_KV880638.1, from coordinate 1,243,246 downwards.
GGTGGTATAAATCTGAATATGCCAGCCCAGCGGCAAAACCCGATTTACGGCATGATCCAACTGATCAGCAACGCTTTGCGCATCCACATCGCCATGGGTGCGCAGATTAAGGCGAATACCACGCACGCCCGCCCCATGCAGGCGCACAAGGTCTTCATCGCCAAAACTGTCATCAATCACGGCAACAGCCCGGACACGGTCCTGCCCCATGCTTTCGATGGCATCAAGGATGCAGGCATTATTGGTGCCATAGGGGCTGGCCTGCACCAGAATGGCCCGGCGAAATGACAATTGCGCCAAATGTGCTTCAAGTGCGGAAAGGGGCGCGTGGTCCGGTGTATAGACACGGTCAGCCGACAGGGGAAAACGCCCTGCATCAAAGATGTGAACATGGCAGTCACACGCATTATCGGGCACGGTAAATGCCATCGCCTGATAGGTCTGGGTCATATTACACTCGGACGTTCCTGTTTTCCGGCCCATGCCGGATCACTGTTTAACTTCCTGCCATCCATGACCGTCTTTGTCACAGACGCCCTTAAAAGGTGCTGTCTTGCCGGTACCATCGGGCAGGTGTCTCAGATTAATTTGTTAGCCAAAGTATCCGCCAGATTTCGAGGCTTTTTCAAATCGGTTTTCCTGCGACCCCTACAAAGTTTTTCGATACCCTGAGCAATATCAATAAAATATTTTATTTTCAGAAGCTTATGGAGGAATACATCCACCATAAGGCGCATCCATCACTTGTTTTTCACATTGAATTAGCCTGATACGATGAAACTCTGGCGGCAACTGTTTTGCAGCCAATGCGGATTCCGCCAACGTTTTGCCCGGCTCCCCCATAAATCATGCCAAACAAAACGCGCCAGCATCATGTCGATACTGGCGCGTCTTTATGCCATTGGGGCCGAAAGGAGCGGCACCCTTTGCCCCTGCTTAATCCCTGGAAAGCGGTGCGGTTGCCTGTTTCAACCAGTCACGATGTTCATCATCAAGGTCGTTTTCGTACATGGCATAAACCCGGGCATGATAATCGTTCAGCCAGTTCAGTTCCGCATCATCAAGCAGGCTGGCATCGATCAAACGCCGTTCGATGGGCGAAAAGGTCAGGGTTTCAAACCCCAGAACCGGTAATTCGGCCCCGACCGGTGCCGGAAGTTCGATCACGGCGATCAGGTTTTCGATGCGAATGCCATATTCGCCTTCCTTGTAATAACCCGGCTCGTTCGACAGAACCATGCCCGGCTTCAGGGCAATTTTATTGGCCGCCTTGGAAATGCGTTGCGGCCCTTCATGGACCCCCAAATAGCTGCCAACACCGTGGCCGGTGCCGTGGTCAAAATCCAGGCCCACATCCCATAACGGTTTGCGTGCCAGGGTATCAAGCTGCGGGCCGGTGGTACCGGCCGGGAATTTGGCCGTGGCAAGGGCGATGTGCCCTTTCAGCACACGGGTAAAACGGTCACGCATTTCATCGCTGGGCGTGCCGATAATCGTGGTGCGGGTAATATCGGTGGTGCCATCAATATATTGCCCGCCGGAATCAATCAGGAAAATCTCGCCAGGCTGCAATTTGCGATTGGTTTCCGGGATGCAACGATAATGGCAAATCGCCCCGTTCGGTCCGCTGCCGGGAATGGTGGTAAAGCTGCTGTCGCGAAACAGCGGGTCTTCCTCGCGCAGGGACAGCAATTTGTCTGCGGCCCGCATTTCATCAAGCGTCCCGTCTGCGGCCGCCTTTTCCAGCCAGGCAAAATAACGAATGATTTTTTCGCCATCGCGCTTATGCGCCTTGCGCGAGCCTTCCAGTTCCACCGCATTTTTAATCGCCTTGGGAATGGCAATCGGGTCCCGACCCAGGCGCACCGTGGCACCGGCCTTGCTTAATTGCATGCGCAACCAGTCCGACGCGGTTGCTTCATCCAGCCGGACCGACCCATTACCCAAACCACGCAGGGCGTCGGCCAGTTCGCCGGGCTGGCGCAATGTTGCATCACCCGCAATCCAGTCGCGGGTTTCGGGGGCAAATTTGCGTTCATCGGCAAACAGGTCCACTGCACCGTTTTTATCAATAATCGCATAACCCAGCATCAGCGGCGTTTGCGGCACATCGCCACCGCGAATATTTAACAGCCAGGCAATGCTGTCAGGGGCGGAAATAACCGCCGCTTCACATTCCAGGGTTTCAAGGGCCTTGGCAATGGCCGCCCGCTTTTCGGCACTGGACTGCCCGGCATATTCCAGCAAATGCGGGCGGGCGGGTGCCAGCGGCTGGGCGGGTTGCTGATGCCACAGGGCATCAATCGGGTTGGGGTCAATCGCGACGAGTTCAGCCCCGGCACTTTCGCAGGCTTCGCGCAACTGATCAGCATGGGCAACGGTATGCAACCACGGATCATAAGCCAGCTTCTGCCCGGCTTCCAGATGGTCATAAATCCAGCCGACCGCCGGTTCATTGACCAGATGGCGATATTGATAAAGCGTGCCATTCACCTGCTGGCGCACCTGAATGGTATAACGGCCATCGACAAAAATGGCGGCATGGTCCTGCAACACAACCGCCGCCCCGGCCGAGCCGGTAAAGCCGGTTAACCAGGCCAAACGTTCCGCACGGGCAGGCACATATTCGCCCTGATGTTCATCCGCGCGCGGCACGATAAAGCCGTCAATGCCCTTGGCGGCCAAATAGGTCCGCAATTGCGCAATGCGTTCAGCGGCGTCAAAGCCATCGGCGGCATTGCAAAAGCTGCCCTTGCGCTCATCACGCAGGTTCAAAAGGGCTTCTTTGGTATCGGGCGACAGATTGGTCCCTATCAGATCAAACCAGTCCGCCCGGCTATCGCCATTGGCTGCCGCCAGTACCCCGTCTATCAGATCAACAATTGCGGTTAGATCTTTTTCGATACCATCCTTTTTTAACAAAGCAGCCAAATGCGCATCGCCCGAATAGGTCATGGGAAATCCTTTTTTGATGGTCCGACAGGGGAACAGGGTGACAGGGTCATAAAGTGCGGCGAGATTACGGGTTTTTGCCGATGATATACAAGCCTGCATTTTCAGCCATTTGGCCCGATATATACGCCCACATGCGGTTCAGGTATGAAAGACCTGCGCAGTTCGCAATACAAAAGTTAACGTTTTTTTACTATGACATCTGCATGACAAAAAGATGACCCGCCGGGCCATCAATTTGCAGGAGACAATAAACGGTGGTCCGTTTTCCATTTACTGCGCAAAGTGTTGCCCAGTCACGCCGTCGCCAGACAGCCTATGATGGCCTAGAGCGCCTTTCCCCTCAGGAACGTGTCGCGCTCGGTTTTGATACAGGCAGTGCCCAGTCGGGCGATGTGATGCAATCCGGGTATGCTGGCCTCCCCGCCAGCAACTTGACCGCAGACCGGGACTGACTGGACCTTCCCGCCCGTTCGCATATTGTCCCCTTGCAAACGGCACGCAGGATAGAGGTTCACTTTCCTTGTGGTCTTTTTTTGTTTCCCTCAGAAACGGCTCCGCCCCTTCCCCGGCGGGGCCGTTTCGTTTTTCAGCCCCATTCCTTATTCTTTCTATGGCTTGTTCCAAGCATTTGAATCTGCAATAGTTTGCCCCGAAAGCGCTTTGCCTTTAATCAGCATCATTATGTTTGTGTTTGGCGTACCGTTTGGCAAGGCACAGCGTGCAGAGCGATACGGCGCATCGGTCAAACGGTGTAACGCCGCGGAACCTCGCCAAAAACAACCCCTTCGGGCCGGGATAATCTTCCGCCCCGCAGCGTCAAGCCCCTTGAACGTAGCCCCGCTATGTCCGGCGGACCTTTCCTCGCCGGACAGAAGATTATTTCCGGCAGAATGATGCTGATTAAAGGCAAAGCGCTTTAAACAAACGGGGAAGAGACATGCCTAAAACAGTTTTGATTACGGGTGGATCACGCGGCATTGGCCGGGCCACGGCCCTTTTATGTGCCGAACGCGGCTGGAATGTTGCCATCAGCTATGTCGGTAACAAGGCCGCTGCCGAGCAAACCCGCAATGACTGCCGCGAGGCCGGCGGTGAATGTATTATCAAACGCTGCGACGTTGCCCGCGAAGAAGACATCATTTCCCTGTTCACCGTTGCGCTGGATGCCTTTGGCAGCATTGACGCCGTAGTCAATAATGCCGGGATCGTCGCCCCGGCACTGAAATTGATGGATATGGATGTTGAACGGATGGAACGTATTTTTGATACCAACATCCTGGGTGCCTATATCGTCGCACGCGAAGCCGCCCGCCATATGGCGCGAACCCGCGATGGCAAGGGCGGGGTTATTGTCAATGTTTCGTCAATGGCGGCCAAGCTGGGCGGGGCGAATGAATATGTCGATTATGCCGGGTCCAAGGGCGCGATTGACAGCTTGACGATTGGCCTGGCCAAGGAATTGGGGCCAGAGGGCATTCGCGTCAATGGTGTGCGCCCCGGCATCATCGAAACCGACATTCACGCCAGCGGCGGCCGCCCCAACCGGGCAGCAGAACTGGGGCCGAACTGCCCGCTGGGCCGCACCGGCACCGCCGAGGAAGTGGCCGAAAGCATTGTGTGGCTGATGGAGGATTCGTCCTCCTTCGTTACCGGCACCCTGATTGATGTTTCGGGCGGGCGCTAACTTAAGACAATCAAATAACAGTGATCTAAATAACAGCAGCAATCATTCAAACCAGAGCCATTCCAATTTTGGACATTCTTGAATTATTGCTGCTCTCGCCACCACCTGCATCGGGCTAATCATCCTAAAGATAGAGGTCAATTGAGTTCCACAATCTGGATTGAAAATTGTTGCTGCATGTTTTGCATGCGTGACAAACCCTCGACACTCTCGATACATCTTTTGAGCAATTTCTTCGGCACTCAACTTATCCCAACCTAATTTGGAGATATTCCAAAGAAATTCTTCACCATCGTGATCATCTCTATTCAACATTTCAGCCACCAACTTTTTCATTTGCAAAGTTCTGACTGAGCTAACAGGAAAGAGCCACTCCAACACTTTGTAATAGCTTAACAGACTATATTGAGAACAATGCGAACGACTGGCTACCATTCCTTCGCGATAAAGAGCTAAAGCCATTTTAGATTTAGCATCAGGTACTGTAATCCAAGACTTTTTCCACCTTTCTAATGAATCCAACGTGGCGGAAAACTCACCAAATTTTCCCATCTTAATAGGAAAGCCTGTCGTTATAGCATTATCAAATAATAGACGCGTTTGCGCATTATCAACCCAACAGACAACGCTAGCGAGTTCGCTCAAAAAGCTCAATCCCTGCTCAAAGCTCAAGCCATACTTTCCAATATCCAAATGCAGCGACGCATGGAATTTTCTTTGCTCTGGATAGGCAAGTATCTCTACATCACCGTACGTAAAAATTCTCGGCTCTTTTGGCCAGTAACATTCCCCGACAACGCCAATACTAAGAACATCTGACACCGATTATTCCTAAATGAATCAACCCACCACCAGCGTGGTCCAGTTTTCAACCTTGAAACGGTTAAGCAGGGTCAGGCCGACTTCGCGATAGGCGGACAGGACAAACTGTTCCTGATGGGCCAACAGGCCCGAAAGCACCACAACGCCATCATCCGACAGGGTGTTTGCCAGCTCATACGCCATTTTGCGCAGCGGACGGGCCAGGATATTGGCGCACACAATGTCGTAATAGCCAGCATCACGAATGCGGACATCGGCGAAACCGTTGGAATGCAGGGCCGTGACCAGCCCGGCCACCTTGTTAATTTTGGCATTTTCACGCGCCACCCGAACCGAGGGCGCATCAATGTCGGCCATCATAACCGGGCAATTCCAGGTTTTGGCGCAGGCCATGCCCAAAATGCCCGAACCACAGCCCATATCCAGCGCATTGCGGCGCGGGCCATATTTTGCCAGCCAGTCAATCGCGGCCAAGCAGCCCTTGGTGGTTTGATGTTCGCCCGAACCAAAGGCCAGACCCGCATCAACCTGAAGGGCGATTTTTGCCAGTGGCACATCGCCGTCCCAATGCGACCCGTGCACATAAAACCGGCCCACCGAAATCGGCTTGAAGCTCCGCAAGTTATCGGAAACCCAATCCTTGGGCTCGTAACTGCCAAATTCTACCACCGGGGTTTCCGCCCCCAGTGCTGTTGCCATCAGCGACACCGCAGTTTCAACACCCGGTTTGTTAATTTCAGTACCGGAAAATCCCTCCACCCGCCAGTCGGTATCGGGCTCGCTGGTCAGTTCGGAATGCGACAGCGCATCGCAATAGTCTGACAGTGCCTCGGCAAAGGCTTCGACATGGGCCCCTTTAACGGTAAAGGAGAAATTATAGCAACGCACAGTTTCGGTCATTTTGCATCTCGTTGATCACGGCTGCCCTGGTTTGCAACCGGTTTGTAAAGTCGCGCCGCTGCGCGCCGATTAAAATTTCCCCCGGCTTAACCCGGCAGAATAAAACTGTCGACAACCTTTTTGGTGCCAACATCGTCAAAATGGATTTCCAGCTTGTTGCCATCGACCGAGCGCACAATACCGGGGCCAAATTTGCGATGCCGCACCTTATCGCCAACCTTGTATTTGGATGATCCGGCGCGTGAGGTGAAAACCGCCTCGCCATCGGGCGCAACATCAATCACATTTTTACGCACCCGGTCCTGCCAGCCGGAACTGGCAAATTTACGGTCCGAAAATGTGCTTTTCTGCGATTTATAGCCGCCATTATGATCGCCCTCATTGGCCCAGCTTGGCGGCTTCATCCAGTCATCCGCACCCCAGGCGCCGGGCGATACATTACCTTTGCCCTGCGAAAGGCCGGTATCGCTGATGCGTTCAATATGATCGGATGGCAATTCATCAACAAAGCGCGACGGTAGCGCACTTTGCCACTGGTTATAAATGCGGCGATTGGCAGCATAGGAAACCGTGGCCCGTTTCCGCGCCCTTGTAATGCCGACATAGGCCAGGCGACGTTCTTCCTCCAGGCCCTTCACACCGCTTTCATCCATGGCGCGCTGATGGGGAAATACACCTTCTTCCCAGCCCGGCAAAAAGACATAGTCAAATTCCAGCCCCTTGGCGGCGTGCAGGGTCATGATCGTGACCTTTTCCCGCTCGTCGGACTGGTCATTTTCCATCACCAATTGCACATGCTCAAGGAACGTCGTCAGGTTTTCAAATTCGCCAATCGCGGAAACAAGTTCCTTGAGGTTTTCCAGACGGCCCGGTGCATCGATTTCCTTTGATGCCCGCCACATATCGGTATAGCCGCTTTCATCAAGGACGATTTCCAGAACCTCGACATGGCTTTTTTCCGCCAAAAGCGCGCGCCAGCGGTCAAAATCGCTCAGAAAAACCGACAAATCCTTGCGCAATTTCGGTTTTAGTTCCTCTGTATCAATCAACTCACGGGTCGCACGCGGCAATGAAACCGATTGATCCCGCGAATATTGATGCAGGGTTTGCAAGGCAACCTTACCCACACCGCGCTTGGGCACATTGACAATACGTTCAAAGGCCAGGCTATCATCGGGTTGGGCGATCAGGCGGATATAGGCCAGCGCATCGCGAATTTCCTGGCGTTCATAAAATCGCGCCCCACCCACCACGCGATAGGGCACGCCCAGCGTGATCAATCGTTCTTCAAATTCACGGGTCTGGAAACCGGCGCGCACCAGAATGGCCATTTGCGAGGCACCAACACCCTTGCCTTGCAGGGCTTCAATATCCTCGCCCACAAGGCGCGCTTCGGATTCCCCATCCCAGACGCCTTTGACCTGCACCTTGTCGCCCGCATCAATCTCCGTCCAGAGTTCCTTGCCCAAACGGCCGGAATTATGGGCAATCAATTGTGATGCCGCAGCCAGAATATGCGGGGTAGAGCGATAGTTCTGCTCCAGCCGCACCACATGGGCCCCGGGAAAATCACTTTCAAAACGCAGGATGTTGCCAACCTCTGCCCCGCGCCAGCTATAGATCGCCTGGTCATCATCGCCAACGCAGCAAATATTGCGATGAACCATCGCCATTGCACGCAGCCACAAATATTGGGCGACGTTGGTATCCTGATATTCATCGACCAGAATATAGCGGAATGTCTGTTGATACTGGCGCAGCACTTCGGGATGTTTTTGGAAAATCGTCAGGCAATGCAGCAATAAATCACCAAAATCGGCGGCATTCAGAACCGTCAAACGTTCCTGATAAATGCGATAAAGCTGCTGGGCAAAGCCATTGGCAAATTCCATGCCCTCGGTCGCACGATCCGGCGTTAAGCCCTTGTCTTTCCAGCGTTGAATGATCCCCATCAATTGCTTTGCCGGCCATTTCTTCACATCGATCTGCTCGGCTTCCATGATCTGCTTGAGAAGGCGGATCTGATCATCGGTATCGAGAATCGTGAAATTCGATTTTAACCCCACCAGTTCGGCATGGCGGCGCAACAAACGGGCGGCCAGCGAATGGAAGGTCCCCAGCCACCAGCCCTCAACCGGGCGACCCAGGGTGGCGGCCACACGTTCCTGCATTTCGCGCGCGGCACGGTTGGTAAAGGTCACGGTTAAAATCTGCTGCGGGTGCAGATATTCCGGCGCCCCACCTTTGGTTTCCAAAAGGTGGGCCAGGCGTGTGGTCAAAACGCGCGTTTTGCCCGTTCCCGCCCCGGCCAGCACCAATAAAGGCCCGTCCAGCGTGGCAACGGCATCGCGCTGTTCCGCATTCAGCGTGGTCAGATATCCCGGTGTTGGTGCCTTTTCCAGGCGCATATCCGGGGCAGAGCTGTATTCGTCGATTTCAAAGGGATCATCAGTCATGGCAGCATATATAACACGCGAAACAGACAGGGCCAGTATGGCTTTTGCCAATGTGCAACAAAACAGGAACTTCCGACACCTGTTTCATAGCCCAAATGCCCGATTAGCCCGTCATTTTCCGCACAGGCAGAGCTAAAACAATTTTGGCGGGGCATCGCCGCGTTCTTCACCGTGCAGTTCCAGAAGCGCGCGATTATAGGCCATCATGGCGTCCTTTTCATGGACAAAGCCAATCATCAATCGGTCTTCCGTATTGGCGACCACCGGCAAATGTTCCTCGCCGGTTTGTTCCATCAGGCGAATGGCATACTCAATACTGTCTTCACGGCAAAGGGCGGGCGGTTTGGCCCGGGCGAGCTTGATGGCGGTAACATCATCGCCAATATTGGGATCAAAGGCCGCATGGCGCAAATCGGCCAGGGTAATGGTACCCACAAGTTTGCCCGCATCATCTAGCACAAACAACTCGCTGTAAGGTGCATTCACCAGCTTTTCCCGCAGGCGGCTGATCGGCTCGTCGGGCATAACGGTGGCAAATTGCCGCGACATCACATCCCCCACCTTCAGGCTGCGCAGCAAATTAACCTCCCGGCCCCAGCGATGGCTAAGCCCGCGCTGGCGCAACTGCCAACCAAAAAACGACCCGCCCTGGGCATGATCGGCAATCATGGAGGCAATCACCGATGCCACCATCACCGCAATCGTCAGTTCATAATCACCGGTCAGTTCAAAAATGATCAGGGTGGTGGAAATGGGCGCGCCCAGCATGGCCGCCGCCACCGCGCCCATGCCCACCAGCGTATAGGCCCCGTGACCGGAGGATAAATCCGGCAGGATAGCCGTTGCCGTGAGGCCAAAGGCTCCGCCCAGCATCGCGCCCAAAAACAGGGCCGGACTAAACACCCCACCACCAAAGCCAAAGGCAAGGCAGATCACAACCAATACCGCCTTAACCGCCAAAAGCTGGCTTAGCAGCGACCAGGAATAAACCTCGTAGAGGGCATCATTCATCGCGCCATAGCCCACACCAACCACTTCCGGGTACCCGACCGACATGACACCCACGGCAAGCCCTGCCAACGCCGGTCGCCCCCAAACCGGAATGCGTGCCGCACGGACAAACTGCTGGGTAAAACCGACGGAGCGCACCACCAGAACACTGAGCACACCAGCGCACACCCCCAACAGGGCAAAGGCGGGAAATTCCAGAAAAGACGCAATTTCATGGGCGGGGATCAGAAAGGCAACGTCATGGCCAAAATACAGCCGGGTTAAAATGGTCCCGCTAACCGAGGCCAGCACAATGGGCGCAAAGGCGGTTAAGGCATAATGACCCAGGGCAACCTCGTGGGCAAAAAGGGCACCAGCCAACGGCGCATTAAAGGATGCCGCCACCGCCGAGGCCACGCCACAGCCCAAAAGGGTGCGTGCCGCACTTCGGCGCAAATGCAAAACACGCGTCAGCCACGAACCGATGGTGGCCCCCATATGGACAACCGGCCCTTCACGGCCCAGCGACGCCCCGCACCCCAACGAGGCAACATTGACAAGGGCTGCCTTAAACCCGCTGCGTGCCGACATGCGCCCATCATGAAAAGCCGCAGCATCAATCACATCTGCCACGCCAAGGGAACGGCGATCGGGCATAAAACGATACACAAACAGGCCAATCAAAAGCCCGCCCAATGTCGGAACCAGGATCAAATGCCAGGCCGGCAGGGTTTGCAGGAAATAATGCACCGCCTCGTCAGAGGAGCCATAGCCCAGCTTCTGGATCAGCAAAAGCCCCTCGCGAAAGACAATCGCCATTGCCCCCACCAGGGTGCCCACCACCAGCGCCAAAATGGACAAAACAAGCTGCTCGCCCTTCATCAGGCGACGGAAGCTTGTAAAAATGCGCAAGTTTCGCAGCGAATTTCCGGCCAAAATACCCCTGCCCCCCAAAATGCGGCTGTCTGGATGCCTTGCACCCGTTACGAGTATATCGCATTGCCCATCCACTACCGTCAATTTATCTGTCAGGAGAGTTTGTCGCGCAGGGCCAAATGAATACGTTTTCCACCACAAGAGAGCCTATCTGTGCGAAACAGGGACGAAACCCTAAAAAACGTCATTGATCTTTAGCTGTTCAATGTCCCATTCTTACAATCAAATCAATTGCATATTAGATGCACGATAACTTTTGTTTCAGGACTTTCATTTAATGACCAGCAGTCAATCGACGGGCACACCCTTGTCCCGCCCCATCCCGCCTTTTGCCGAATTCGTCACATTGATGGCTTTGACAATGGGCATGGTCGCACTTTCCATTGACAATCTGCTTCCCGCTTTTGGCCCCATCTCGCAGGATTATGCCCTGTCCGATCCCAATGAAATCCAGCTTCTGGTTTTCGTTTTCATGATCGGATTTGCGATGATGCAAATTGTCTATGGCCCGCTGGCCGATGTGTATGGCCGCAAAATAATCCTGATGCTGGGGCTGTTCATCTACACCATTGGCACGGTGATGTCGTTTTTTGCCGACAGCTTTGACCATCTGTTGATCGCCCGCTTCGTTCAGGGGCTGGGTGCGGCAGCCCCGCGTATTTTAACGCTAACCATCATTCGCGACTGTTTTGAAGGGCGCGATATGGCACGCGTGATGTCGCTGGTGATGATGGTTTTCATTATTGTGCCGGTCTTTGCCCCAGCCAGTGGCGGCCTGATCCTGTCATTTGGCAGTTGGCATCTGATTTTCGGTTTTATGCTGCTGCTGGTTGTTGTTTTGGTGGCCTGGTACAAATTGCGCATGCCCGAAACCCTGCACCCGGAATACCGCCACAAACTTTCGATCCGCCGGATTATGCGGGATTTCCGTGTTACGGCAACCACCCGCCAGACACTGGGCTATGGCACGGCAATGGGCCTGTGTTTTGGCTGCCTCATGTCCTATATCGGGTCCGCCGAGCAAATTTTTGATTCCTCGATTTACAAACTGGGCGACTGGTTTCCGGTCGTATTTGGTCTGATTGCCGCAGCCATGAGTGTGGCATCCTTCGTCAATGCCCGGCTGGTGCGCAGAATCGGCATGCACAAACTATCGCATTTCGGCCTGTGCGTTTTTATCGCAATGGGTGCGGTCAATCTGGCGGTTGCCCTGGCCTTTGATGGCGTACCGCCGCTTTGGATGTTTGGCGTAGGCCTGACGATTGCGCATTTCGCCTTCATGCTGACGATGCCAAATTTCAATTCACTGGCAATGGAACCACTGGGCGCGATTGCAGGTACAGCATCATCGCTGATCGGCTTTTACACCACCCTGATCGGGGTGATGTGCGGTGCCATTGTCGGTCAAAACTTCAACGGCACGGTAATACCCATTGTCACAGGCTACCTAACATTCGGGGTACTGTGCCTGATCATTGTGCTGATCACGGAAAAGGGCAAATTATTCCGACCGACCCATTGATCACATAAAATAATCCGTTCCGATCAAGCGGGCACAAAAAAGCCGGAGACCTGACGATAAGGTCTCCGGCTTTGGCGTTTTTGCGTTGTGCCTGTTTAACGCGGATCATAATTCAGGTTCGGGGCCAGCCAGCGTTCGGCTACCGACAGATCCATTCCCTTGCGTTTGGCGTAGTCCTCGACCTGGTCGCGTTCGATTTTGCCAAGGCCGAAATATTTGGCATCCGGGTTGGCAAAATAAAGGCCGCTTACCGACGACGTTGGCGTCATGGCAAAGCTTTCGGTCAACGAAACGCCGGTATTGTTTTCAGCATCGAGCAGGCGCCACAATGTGCCCTTTTCGGTATGGTCCGGGCAGGCCGGATATCCTGGTGCCGGGCGGATACCCTGATATTTTTCGGCAATCAGATCATCGTTGGACAGGTTTTCATCGCTGGCATAGCCCCACAATTCACGACGGACCTTTTCGTGCATGGTTTCGGCAAAGGCCTCGGCAAAGCGATCGCCCAACGCCTTAACAAGGATGGCGTTATAATCGTCATGCTCGGCTTCCATTTTTTTGGAAATGGTTTCCACTTCCGGCCCGGCGGTTACAACAAACCCACCGATATAGTCGGTTTTACCGCTGTCTTTGGGGGCAATGTAATCGGCCAGGGCGCGGTTGGGGCGCTTGTTATTTTCACGATACATCTGCTGGCGCAGGGTATGAATGGTAATGGGTTCATTGGCATCGGGGGCCGGGGTGATTTCAATATCATCCCCCACTGCATTGGCAGGCCACAGGCCAACAACCGCGCGCGGTGTGAACCATTTTTCATCGATAATGCGTTTCAGCATCGCCTGGGCATCGGCATAGAGGTTACGCGCGGTTTCGCCGACCACCTCGTCATCCAGAATGGCCGGGAAACGGCCATGCAATTCCCAGGTTTCAAAAAATGGTTTCCAATCAAACCGTTTCATCAGCTCGGCCAGATCAAAATCTTCAAACACCGTCAGGCCCGGTTTTGCCGGGGCAACCGGGGTAAAATTATCCCAATCCAATTGGGCCTTGTTGGCGCGTGCATCGACCAGGGCAAAGCGTTTTTTCTGCAATTGCTGGGCGGCATGGCGTTCGGCCATTGCCAGATATTCATTACGCAATTCACTGACAAAGACGTCGCGATGCGTTTCGGAAACCAGCTTGCTGGCAACCCCTACCGCCCGCGACGCATCGATTACGTAAACCACCGCCTTGTCATAGTTCGGCGCAATTTTAACCGCGGTATGCACCTTTGATGTGGTCGCCCCGCCAATCAGCAGCGGAATATTCAACCCTTCACGCTTCATTTCAGATGCAACAAAGGTCATTTCTTCCAGTGACGGGGTGATCAGCCCGGAAAGGCCGATCATATCGACATTTTCGGCCTTGGCGGTTTCAATGATCTTTTGGGTCGGCACCATCACGCCAAGGTCAAGAACCTCGAAATTGTTACATTGCAAAACAACGCCCACAATGTTTTTGCCAATGTCGTGCACATCGCCCTTCACGGTGGCGAGCAGGATTTTGCCGTTGCTTTCGCGTTTGCCGTCTTTTTCCGCCTCGATATAGGGGATCAAATAGGCCACGGCCTTTTTCATCACACGGGCGGATTTCACCACCTGGGGCAAAAACATTTTACCGGCCCCAAACAGGTCGCCAACAATGTTCATGCCGTCCATCAGCGGGCCTTCAATCACATGAAGGGGCTTGTCGGCCTGCTGGCGGGCTTCTTCGGTATCTTCCTCGACAAATTCGGCAATACCATTGATCAGCGCGTGGGCCAGCCGTTCATTGACCGGCTTTTTGCGCCATTCCTGGTCGGCTTTCTTTTCCGGGCCGCCCGTACCTTTGTATTTATCGGCAACTTCAAGCAAGCGGTCGGTGGCATCGGAACGACGGTTAAGGATCACATCCTCGACCCGCTCGCGCAGTTCGGCCGGTATTTCCTCATACACCACCAACTGGCCGGCATTGACGATGCCCATATCCATGCCGGCCTTGATGGCATGGTACAAAAACACCGAGTGCATGGCTTCACGCACCGGATTATTGCCCCGAAACGAGAACGAAACGTTGGAAACCCCGCCTGAAATTTTGGCGTAAGGCAGGTGTTCCTTGATCAGTTTGCAGGCCTCAATGAAATCAACGGCGTAATTATCGTGTTCCTCGATCCCGGTAGCGACGGCAAAAATGTTCGGATCAAAAATAATGTCTTCGGGCGGGAAGCCAACTTCATCAACCAGCACCCGATAGCTGCGCTGGCAAATTTCAAATTTGCGCTTGACCGTATCGGCCTGGCCTTTTTCATCAAAGGCCATCACGACAACGGCGGCACCATAACGGCGCAACAGCTTTGCCTGGCGAATAAAGGGTTCTGGCCCTTCCTTTAAGCTGATCGAATTGACAATGCCCTTACCCTGCAGGCATTTCAGGCCCGCCTCGATCACGTTCCATTTGGAACTGTCAACCATGATCGGCACGCGGGCAATATCGGGTTCTGCCGCCACCAGATTGATGAATTTCACCATCGCCGATTCCGCATCGAGCATCGCATCATCCATATTGATGTCGATGATCTGGGCACCGTTTTCGACCTGCTCGCGGGCAACGTCAAGGGCTGCTTCGTAGTTTTCCTCGACGATCAGCTTCTTGAATTTCAACGAGCCTGCAACATTGGTGCGTTCGCCGATATTGATGAATCTGGATATTTCGGACATCGTTCTCTCAATCTCTCTCGGCTTTGATCTTAGGCGGCATCAAACGGTTCAAGGCCCGACAGGCGCATACGTGGCGTCAATTTCGGCGTTTTGCGCGGGGCAGCATCCCGAACGGCTTCGGCAATTGCCTTGATGTGGGGCGGTGTTGTACCGCAGCACCCGCCCAGAAGGTTGATCAGGCCACTTTCGGCCCATTCTTTAACCAGTTCGGCCATTTCGCTGTCGGTCTGGTCATATTCGCCAAATTCGTTGGGCAGGCCTGCATTGGGATAAACCGAAACGCGGCATTCGGCAACACGCGAAAGCTCAACCACATAGGGGCGAAGCTGGGCTGCGCCCAATGCGCAGTTAAGGCCGATGGAAAACGGTTTGGCGTGACGCACCGAATTATAAAATGCCTCGGTCGTTTGCCCCGAAAGGGTCCGGCCCGACGCATCGGTAATCGTGCCCGAAATCATGACCGGCACTTCCTCGCCCCGTTCCTCGAACACTTCGGAAATGGCAAACAACGCGGCCTTGGCATTCAGGGTATCAAAAATCGTTTCGACCAGCAGGGTATCGGCCCCGCCATCCAGCAAACCATTCGCCGCCTCCTTATAAGCCGTGCAAAGCTGATCGAAGGTGACACCCCGATAGCCCGGATTATTCACATCCGGCGAGATGGAAGCCGTGCGGTTGGTCGGCCCGATAGCGCCATTGACAAAGCGCACATCGCCAGGATGGGCGGCTTCCCATTCATCACAGGCCTGACGGGCGAGTTTGGCACTTTCGTAATTGATCTCGTAGGCCAGGCTTTCCATGCCGTAATCGGCCTGGGCGATGGTGGTAGCACTAAAGGTATTGGTGCCATTCAAATCAGCCCCGGCTGCAATATATTGCAGGTGGATATCCTTAATAATGTCCGGCCGGGTCAGGGACAGAAGGTCATTATTGCCCTTCAAATCCTGCTTCCAGTCGGCAAAGCGTTCGCCGCGATAATCTTCCTCGCCGAGCTTGTGCTTCTGGATCATGGTGCCCATTGCGCCATCCAGGATCAGGATTTTCTTTTCGGCGCGCTCTTTAAGCAGGGCGATACGTTTTTGGCGATCGGTCATGACGGGATATCCTGTCTGTGTGTCATAGCGGCGCAAGGGCAGCTTATATATCGGAATATATCGGTTTCTCAGGCAGAGAGGGCAACCTGTTTGGTGCGAATGCCCAGTGCATGGCAAATCGCATAGGTCAATTCGGCCCGGTTCAGGGTATAGAAATGGAAATCCTCGACCCCTTCGGCGATCAGGCCTTCAACCTGGGAAATCGCCTCGTGAAAGGCCACCATACGGCGGGTTTCGGGGTCTTCATCCAGCCCGTCAAACCGGTGATGCAGGCGTGCCGGCACCTGGGCACCGCACATATCGGCAAATTTCAAAAGCGCCGCAAAATTGGTGACGGGCAAAATACCCGGCACGATGGGTGCTGTGATGCCAGCCTTGGCGCATTTATCGCGAAAACGCAGGAAAACCTCGTTATCAAAAAAGAACTGGGTAATTGCGCGGTTGGCACCGGCATCAAATTTGCGTTTCAGATACTCAATCTCGAAATCGGCACTTGGCGCATCGGGGTGGGTTTCGGGATAGGCCGAAACAGAAATATCAAAATCGGCAATTTGTTTAAGCCCGGCAACCAGATCAACGGCATAATCATAGCCGCCCGGCGTAGGTATGTAAGTGTCACCAGAATCAGGTAAATCACCGCGCAGGGCCACGATGGAACGAATGCCTTCATCCCAATAGGTACGCGCAATACGCTCGATCTCGTCGCGGGTATGGCCCACGCAGGTTAAATGTGCCGCCGCCGGTATGCCGGTTTCGCGCTGAATGCGTGTCACGCTGGCGTGGGTGCGGTCGCGCGTGGAGCCCCCGGCCCCATATGTTACTGACACAAAAGACGGCGCCAGCGGCGCAAGGCGATGGATCGAACGCCACATGGTTTCTTCCATCTTTTCCGTTTTCGGCGGAAAAAATTCAAAAGAAACCCGCAAATCGCGACTGTGAGAGGCGGTTTGTTGTGTGTTGTCACGCACTGGCGTCATTGTCGTCTACCTTGTGTTCAAATGCCCCTGTGGGCGATGTTCATTCTTTCCGCCCACACATCAACGCGATGAGGGGCAAAATTTTGTAGTGTTAAAATTCCAAACGGCTATTCGGCAGCTTTCCCTGCCTGTACTGCCCTTGATACACTTGCCCCGGCATGGCCGCGCCACAGGCATACTGTCAGGGGTTTGCCCGGCAGATTAACCACTTCATCCATCTCAAGCCGGGAGGATGCAAACCAGTCCTTCATGGCGGTATCGTCAAAACCAAGGCGGCGGTGGGCATGCTGTTCGCGCAGTTCTTCCTGGTCATGCGCGGCAAAATCCACCACCAGCAATGTTCCGCCCGGCGCCAGCAGGCGCGCGGCTTCGGCAATGGCGGTTTCGGGTTTTTCGGCATAATGCAAAACCTGATGCAGGGTAATCACATCAAATGCCCCGTCGGGATAAGGCAATTGATACATATCGGCCTGCCGCACCAGGCAGTTTGCCAGTTCCGCCCGTTGCAGGCGGGCGCGCGCCACGGCCAACATTTCGCGCGACATATCCACACCAACACCTTCGGCGGCCGATTTACCCAAAATCTCCAGCACCCGGCCGGTACCGGTTCCAATATCAAGAATGCGCTTGCCATCAAGGTTTCCCAACGTGGTCAAAAGGGCGGCTTCCACCTCGGCCTCATCAACATGAAGCGACCGGATGGTGTCCCATTCCCCGGCATTGGCGCGGAAATACTCGGTTGCCACCTGCTCGCGCTGTTTTTTGACCTGATCCAGTCGGGTGCGATCCAGCGCCAGGGTTTCGTCATCCTGTGGCAGCAGGTTTAAAACCGGCGCGACCAGGTCTGCCCCCTGGCCGCTATGCGGGGTGCGATAAAAAACCCAGGTTCCTTCGCGAAAACGCACCAGAAGCCCCGCCTCGCACAGCAGCTTTAAATGCCGCGACACACGGGGCTGGCTTTGCCCGATAATCTGCGTAATTTCGCTGACCGTCAGCTCACACTCCGCACAAATTGCCAATAGCCGCAATCGCGTGGCTTCTGCTGCGGCACGCAATCCTGCCAGAACCTGCTCCATGATCACCCTCCCGGTTTCTCATGCACATATAAAGATATATTTATGTTTGTTCAAGAAAAAAGCACAGCCCCCCACAGGAGATGTGACTTAATTACCACAGCCATGAGGATAGTCCATTTGACGGCCCTTTGCTGACTGGCATTTAAAATCTCCATATGCTAACCACATGATATACGGGGCATATGCAGTATTGCAGGATGCAGGTTTAAAAGATGGCGGGGTTGCACGAGCAATGGCTCCGTTTAAATCTTCATCCGGGGATACAGTCGGGGGCCTTCAAATAGATTTGTAAACCGTTGGCGAAAAAAATGAATCTGAAAAACATACGGGCACTTTGTGTTGGGGCGTCACTGTCCGTTTTGGCAGCATGTGCGTCGACTCAGCCGGCACAGGACCAAACTGATTTCGATCCGATCGAACCTGTGAATCGGGTGGTGCACAATGTTAATGGTGCCGTCGATTTTCTCATCCTGTACCCGGCGGCCATGTGGTACGGCGATATTGCACCGCAACCGGTGAAAAACTCTGTCAGAAGTTTTGCCAATAACCTTGGCGAACCGATCAATGCGATCAATGCCCTGCTGCAGGGCGATCCTGATCAGGCGGCGGCATCGTTCCAGCGTTTTATTGTCAACTCGACCATTGGTCTGCTTGGCTTTAACGATGTCGCGACCGAATTTGGCATTCCCTACCGCAACGAAGATTTCGGTCAGACCCTCGGCCATTACGGCGTTGGTGCCGGTCCCTATATCGTGCTGCCGCTGTTTGGTCCGTCCAACCTGCGCGACACCACGGGCCTTGTTACCGACTATATGATGAACCCGTTCACATATGGCGCGGATAACAGCGACAAGATCGCTGCGGCCTATTACGGTGGGACAGTTGCCGGTGCGGTCGATTTCCGTTATCGCAACAATGATAACATCGAACAGCTCAAACAAACCTCGCTGGATTATTATGCCGCGTTGCGCAGCCTTTACCGGCAGCATCGCAACAGTGTGATCCGCAATGGCGGCCCTGTCATGAATGACGGCCAAAATAATGCCATGAATGCTTCGTTTGATTTCGACGACCAAAAGGCCTCGACAGGAGACAAATGAAACACGCACATGGACGATTTCTAGTCGCCAGCCTGATCGCGGCTTCGGCAGCTTTTGCCGTTCCTTTCGGGCAAACGGCTCTGGCGGCAACGCAGAATGCGACCAATCAGACCGTTATGGAAGTAGCATCAACCCAGGATCCGGCCGATTTTATTCGTGCGCTGGGAGATGAAGCCATTACTGAACTGGCTGGCAAACAGATTGACGATAGCAACCGCGAGGAACGCTTTGTCAAACTGATGGACAAATATTTCGAAATGGACCAAGTGGCCCGGTTTGTTCTGGGTCGTTACTGGCGCAGTCTTTCAGACCAGGAACTGACGGAATTTGCCGATCTGCTTCGGAAATATCTTGCCCTGAACTACGCTAACAAGTTCAAGGATTTCGATGGCGAAAAATTCGTTGTCGGCGATTCCACGCAGAACAACAAAGATACGTTCGTCAATTCCCAGGTTGTCCGCCCGGATGGCCCGCCCGTCAAAATCGTTTGGCGCCTGCGGGAATTTGACGGAAATTTGCGCATCATCGATGTGTCAATCGAAGGCATCAGCATGGGCATCACCCAGCGCGATGAATTTGCTTCGGTGATCCAAAATAACGGTGGCAAGGTTCAGGCTTTGATCGACATCCTGAAGCAGAAAACCGACACCAACTAAACAGTGTTGATGCCTCCGGCTTAAACAGTTTGATTTTGCCACACCGTTTCAAAGGCCCGCTGGTTTATCCCTGCGGGCCTTTCTGTATTGGAAGCCCGGTTAAAAACGCCATCGCCCGCGCATATTTTTCCGAAAGGCGCTTGGCATCCGTCGGGTTTACGGCGCGCAAATCATCCAGCTTGGCCATGTTGTGCTGCATATCGGCCAGTTTCACAATACGGGCCAAAGCGTTTTGCTGCAAACGGGGCAGGTAATCGTCAAAATAATCCTCACCTGCGCGCCGCGTCATGCCTTCCACACCTTCACGAATCGCCGCCCCGAAGGTTTCTTCGATCTGGGCCAGCGTAACCGGTGTGTCCTCGACAATATCATGCAGCCAGGCGACAATCTCCGCCTCACGCCCATGCACGCTGGCGCGCTTCGCTACATCGGCAACATGATCAATATAATCCCGGCCCAGCTTGTCCACCTGACCTGCATGGAAACGCCGTGCCCAGTCACGGGCTTGCTTAATTTGCTGAATAACCGAAACCATTCTTTCCCCAAAATATAACAATTAGCAGCATCACAGATTACGTCATTTCGCGTAAAAATGACAAATACCCGTAAAAACTGAAAACCTTCCAGATCAAAACCGAACAGATCCTGATTTGTCAGAATCTGTCAGATTATTTTTCTGGAGCATTTCCAAATCAGTCCACATAAGTTTAGGAAGCTATTCTTTTGAGGGAATTCGGCCAGCATTCTGGTCGCTCTGCAAAACGGCAATCTGTCCAATTTTCGGGGGAAATTTTCGTGGCACGATTCGCGTATAATGGAAAAATGCGTGTGAACCTGCTGGTATCGGCGTCACTGGCGGCTCTTGGAATGTGTCCTGTGCTCATGCCATCAGCACAGGCTGGAGAAAGCTGTACCCCCGTCACAGTATCTTCTGATACCGTAATTTCCGGAACGTCAGACTGTGTTTCCTGGACAGGCGGCAATATTGAGGTTGGATCGAACGGCACTATTGCAACCACAGTCACCAGCAATGCTATCTCCACTAATGCTCATGCAAATGCCTTAGGCAATCTTACAAATCTTGGCGAGATCTCCTCGACCACCCAAGCTGCAATCAATTTGAATTCGGTTGACGTCGGAACGATCGCAAACTCCGGTACAATCAAATCAGGTTCGGCGGCAGTTATGATCGGCAACGGGTCCATAACCTCTTTTATTAACGATACAAACGGCCAAATAACTGGTCAGAGTGGCCTTTCCTTTGCCGCGACGGTCGGCAGTATTGTCAATCGCGGAACAATAAAAAACACCTCTACTGGAATATATTCTTCTGGTCCGACAAAAACCATTACCAACGAAAGCACGGGTTTGATTGAAGCTCAAATAGGACTGCGCTTAAACGCGAACACCGTTGAAACACTTACAAATAACGGCACAATCACGGGCAATTTCATTGGTATGCGGTTAGACGCTGGTGCTAAAATCAATAGCCTGAATAACGGCGGCACAATCATCTCCGGTGGAATTGCTACCCTCTTGATTACCAACGGCACGCAAATCGTTTCCCTTACCAATAGCGGTAAAATTGCGGGCGCAATCGCTAATCTGTCCGGGTCCGGATTAACAATTTCCGGCGGAAATTCTTCATACGGATTGTTCACCGGCGCATCCGGGAATACGGGCAGCGCAGACATTGGCAATATTACTCACACTGCTGCCAATCTGACCTTCGACCACGGCTACATCTGGCTCAATGATAACGTTAATATTGGCGGCAACAAGGTTCAGGTCAATACTGCGACAATCAAGCTCTCCAATGCCATCAACATCACCGGCAATTATACCCAAACCGGCGGCGGGCTGGTCTCCGTCATCACCAGCGATAGCCAGCATGGGGTGCTGAATGTGACGGGGCAGGCCAATATCAGCAATACCACACTGGTCCTTCAGGGCAGCAACCTCAAAGCGGGTGACAGCTACACCATTGTCAGTGTGGGCGATTTAGGAGGCGGTACCAGCATTACATCGGTTTCCATCACTGGCACCCGCGGCCTTGCGGCCACGACCGAAGAAAATGGCGGCAATCTGGTCGCGACACTGATAAAGGGTCCGGACAAATACAGCCCGGTCGGGCAGGCAACAGGCGGGGTTGCTTCCCCGTTTGGCAGTGTGCTTGACAGACTTAACGGCGGAAACTCCGCCCAGGCGCAGGCCTTCCAAAGCAACGTTCTGGCCGTGATTGACAGCCTGCCCACCGAACAGCAAAAGGGGGCCGCCATCAAACAGCTTGCCCCGGCCAATGCCGCCAACACCATGCAAATGTCGGCCCAGGCAACATCGATTGTGCTGGGCGCGGTAGATGCCCACCAGCAACTGGTGATGGGCGGTGATGGCGGGGCCCATGCCGGGGCGGGCAAGGCTGCCGGGAATGACATCGCACATAGCGCGCTGTGGGGGCAGTTCCTGGGTGGATCATCCCATTTGGCCGGAAGTTCGGATAATGACGGCTTTACCAGCAAAAGTTTCGGCCTGACCTCTGGCTTTGACCATATGATCACACCGAACCTGCTGGGCGGTGTCGCGCTTAGCTGGCTGCGATCCTGGACCGATGGCAGTAACGATTCCAGCGGATCAACCCAGCGCCTTGATAGCTATCAGCTCACCGCCTACAGCACCTATCGACTGGGCCGTTTGAGCCTTGATGGACAGGCCGGATTTGGCTGGAACCATTTTGATCAAAAGCGCAATGTCTCGTTCCTCGGCCAAACCGCCGGTGCCGATTATGACGGCCAGCAATATATGGCGCGCGCCCGGGCCGGGTATGATTTTTCCGTAGGCGCCAATACCACCCTTACGCCCTTTGCCAGCCTGCGCTGGATTCATGCGCGCAACGAGTCCTATGACGAAACCGGGGCCGGATCGGCCAACCTGTCGGTTGATGCGCAAAACAGCGATGTTGTGACCCAGGAACTTGGCACACGTGCACAATGGCAGTTTGATACCGCCTATGGCACACTCACCCCGGAAATTTCGGCAGCATGGGTGCATGACTATACCGATAGCGCCCAGACATCGACCGGACAAATCGGCGGGGCGGCCTATTCGGTTGAAACCGAAGGACTGCCATCCGACGGCGTGCATATCGGCGCGGCCCTGTCGCTGGCGGCAACGGACAGCACCGATATTCGGCTGGAATATGATGGCGAATTACGCGCTGGTTATCAAAGCCAGACAGCAACGCTGAAGGCGAGCTGGAATTTCTAAGACGGGCACTGTTCTGAAATCCCCTGATCAAACGGCGGTTCAGACGGACCGCCGTTTTCTTTTGGCGCGATACATTACAGACCATAAAAAAGGGCCACCCGGAAATTCCCGGATGGCCCTGATCAAGTCGCAATCGCGATAAACGCCCGGATTAACCGCGGGTTAGCGGTTTGTATTTGATGCGGTGCGGGCGGGTGGCCTCTTCACCGTAACGGCGTTTGTAATCGGCTTCATATTCCTGATAGTTGCCTTCAAACCATTCGACATGCGAATTGCCTTCATAGGCCAGGATGTGGGTGGCGATACGGTCAAGGAAGAAACGATCGTGCGAGATAACCACGGCACAACCGGCAAATTCCAGCAGACCTTCTTCAAGGGCACGCAACGTATCAACGTCAAGGTCGTTGGTCGGTTCGTCAAGCAGCAGAACGTTTGCGCCCGATTTCAACATCTTGGCAAGGTGGACGCGGTTCCGCTCGCCACCGGAAAGCTGACCGACTTTTTTCTGCTGGTCGGCACCTTTGAAGGCGAACTGCGACACATAGGCCCGCGAGCTCATCGGACGTTTACCCAAAAGGATCTCGTCCAGCCCGTCCGACACTTCCTGCCAGACGGTTTTGTTCGGATCAAGTGCATCACGCGACTGATCAACATAGCCCATCTTGACAGTTTCACCGATCTTCAGCGTTCCGGCATCCGGGGTGTCAGCACCGGTCAGCATTTTAAACAGCGTAGTTTTACCCGCCCCGTTCGGACCGATCACCCCAACAATACC
Organism: Thalassospira sp. TSL5-1; assembly: GCF_001907695.1. NCBI lineage: Bacteria > Pseudomonadati > Pseudomonadota > Alphaproteobacteria > Rhodospirillales > Thalassospiraceae > Thalassospira > Thalassospira sp. TSL5-1. The sequence continues at coordinate 1,219,304 of NZ_KV880638.1, read as the reverse complement.
CCCCGGCGGCAGGCGGAAATCAAGGTTTTCAAACAGAAGTTTATCATCAAATGCCTTGGTCAGGCCTTCGGCAGTGATCACTTCATTGCCCAGACGCTCGGACACCGGAATAACGATCTTGGTTGAATCCGGTACGGCCTTTGCGGCTTCGGCGACAAGATCATCATAGGCGCGAACACGGGCCTTGGATTTCGCCTGACGGCCTTTCGGGTTCTGACGAATCCAGTCCAGTTCCGAAGCCAGCTGCTTCTGACGGCTGCCTTCCTGACGGGCTTCCTGCGCCAGACGCTTCTGTTTCTGTTCAAGCCAGGATGAATAGTTGCCTTCATACGGGATGCCCTGACCACGGTCGAGCTCAAGGATCCAGCCGGTCACGTTATCGAGGAAATAACGATCGTGGGTAACCAGAATAACAGTCCCTTGATAGTCCTCGAGGTGACGTTCAAGCCAGGCAACGGATTCAGCGTCAAGGTGGTTGGTCGGTTCGTCAAGCAGCAGAATGTCCGGCTTGGCCAGAAGCAGACGGCAAAGTGCGACACGGCGGCGTTCACCACCTGAAAGCTTGGTCACGTCGGCATCTTTGGGCGGGCAACGCAGGGCGTCCATCGCGATTTCCAGCGTCCGCTCCAGATCCCAGCCATTGGCGGCATCAATACGTTCCTGAAGCTCGCCCTGCTCGGCCAGCAGATCGTTCATTTCATCGTCGGTCATCGGTTCGGCGAATTTTGCACTGATGTCGTTGAAACGCGCCAGATCGTCAACAACCTGCCCGCACCCTTCCATCACGTTGCCCAAAACGTCTTTTGCCGGGTCCAACTGCGGTTCCTGTTCAAGGTAGCCGACATTCACACCCTCTGCCGGCCATGCTTCACCGGCGTAATCCTTTTCGATGCCTGCCATGATTTTAAGCAGCGTCGATTTACCGGCACCGTTATTCCCGAGAACACCGATTTTAACGCCCGGCAGGAAGGACAGCGTAATGCCCTTGAAAAGTTCGCGACCACCCGGAAGGATCTTGGTCAGGTCCTTCATGACGTAAATATACTGGTAGGATGCCATTAAATTCCCCATCCAAAATGAACCGCGCCCCATAATTGCGGGGCAAATATTGTGCGCCGTTTGTAACCGAGCTGCCCCTTACAAACAACGGCAAAGAACCAAAACCGGCAATTTCACACCCGATACCTGCCATGTTCCAATCAATGGCAGCATTTTAATGATCCAGTCGATGATCAAACGGCAATACAGGTTTATCTGATCTGGCATTTAGCGTGCAATGTGCAACCACACAGCCTGAAAAAGCCTTTAAGGGGCTTCTATCCCGCCTGACCTGGCAAGACTTTAGTCGAATCCCGATCTGTCAGGACCCGCACCAAAATCAATCAACGCCCTGTTTTAAAAATGTTTTTTCTAACGCAGCATATTAACCCGCAGATTTATTCGACTAAGGGTTAGTTCATGGTCAAGGCACAAAGCTGTTAGGAAAATTGGATGGTGCAGCGTGCAACCAGCGCGATCACGCACTGCATTTTTCTAAAGTCCGGGTGATCAATAACAATATTACCCAACCCGGCACGGGAAGGTTCATATCCGAGGAAGGAGACGCGCAATGGAAGACAAATCCGGCGCAGAATACTGGAGACGCAATGTCAAACTGGTGCTGACCCTACTGGTCATCTGGTTTGTTGTCTCTTATGGCTGCGGCATTCTGTTTGTCGATGCCCTCAATACGATTTCAATTGCCGGTTTCCAGCTTGGTTTCTGGTTTGCCCAACAAGGGTCGATCTATGTCTTTGTGGCACTGATCTTCGTTTATGTCTGGCAGATGAACAAGCTGGATCGTGAGTTTAACGTCCGGGAAGACGAATAGGCCCGCGCAGGCCAATTTGTATTGGGGAGCATTTAAATGGATCTTACGACCCTTACATATATTGCTGTGGGCTTAAGCTTCGCGCTTTATATCGGTATTGCCATTTGGGCAAAGGCCAGCACGACTGGCGAATTTTATGTGGCTGGCTCCGGGGTGAACCCGGTTGTCAACGGCATGGCAACAGCGGCGGACTGGATGTCGGCGGCGTCGTTCATTTCAATGGCCGGTCTGATTGCCTTCTTGGGCTATGGTGGCTCGGTTTATCTGATGGGCTGGACGGGCGGTTACTGCCTGCTGGCGATGTTGCTCGCACCTTATTTGCGTAAATACGGCAAATTCACCGTACCAGAATTTATTGGCGACCGTTTCTATTCAAAAACGGCGCGTATTGTTGCGGTTATCTGCCTGATCTTCATTTCCTTTACCTATGTCGCAGGCCAGATGCGCGGCGTTGGCATTGTGTTTTCGCGTTTTCTTGAAGTAGACCTTCTGACCGGCCTGGTCATTGGCATGGGCATTGTGTTCATCTATGCCGTGCTGGGTGGCATGAAGGGGGTGACCTATACCCAGGTGGCCCAATATTGCGTGCTGATCGTGGCCTATACTGTTCCGGCAATTTTCATTGCCTTTCAGTTGACCGGCAATCCGATCCCGCAGCTGGCCTTTGGTTCCACGGTGAATGGGACCGGCGAGTTTATGCTGCAACGCCTTAACCAGGTCGTGACCGAACTGGGTTTCCTAGAATACACCACCACCAACAAATCCACGATCGACATTTTCGCCATTACCCTGGCGCTGATGGTCGGCACGGCGGGCCTGCCGCACGTTATTGTCCGTTTCTTTACCGTACCTAAGGTGCGTGATGCCCGCTCATCTGCCGGTTGGGCGCTGGTTTTCATTGCCATTCTTTACACCACCGCCCCGGCTGTGGGCGCAATGGCCCGCCTGAACCTGACCGAAACGGTGCAGACCGGCCCGGTAGGGTCGCCCGATGGCAACCTGGTATTTGAAGAGCGCCCGGACTGGATGAAACGCTGGGAAAGCACCGGCCTTTTGGGATTTGAAGACAAAAACGGTGATGGCCGCATTCAGTATTACAACGATGCCAATGCCGACTTTGCCGCCAAGGCCGCCGAATATGGCTGGAAAGGCAATGAACTGAAGGTCGACCGCGATATCATGGTGCTGGCCAACCCGGAAATTGCCCAGCTTCCAAACTGGGTGATCGCACTGGTGGCTGCCGGGGGTATTGCCGCGGCCCTTTCAACCGCCGCGGGCCTGCTTTTGGTGATTTCATCAAGCATCTCGCATGACCTTTTGAAAGGCACCTTTACGCCCGATATGACCGAAAAGCAGGAACTGATGACGGGCCGCATTGCCGCAGCCGTTGCCATCGGCATTGCCGGCTATCTGGGCTATAACCCGCCGGGCTTTGTCGCACAGGTGGTTGCCTTTGCCTTTGGTCTGGCGGCAGCATCGCTGTTCCCGGTCATCATCATGGGGATTTTCTCCAAGAAGGTGAACCGCGAGGGCGCCATTGCCGGGATGCTGACCGGGCTTGTCTTCACGATGGGCTATATCGTGGCCTATAAGGGTGTGTTCATCACACCGCTCCTTGCCAATACCGCCGAAAACTGGCTGTTTGGCATTTCACCGGAAGGCATTGGTGCGGTTGGCATGTTGCTGAATTTCATTGTGGCCTTTGCCGTTTCCAAAATGACGGAAGAACCGCCACTGCATATTCAGGACATGGTCGAGCAAATCCGTATCCCCAAAGGAGCCGGGGCAGCTGTTGACCACTAAAACCGGCGACACACATTCTGGTTGAAAAAATTTCGGCCAAAATGAACAGGGACCCTCGCGATGTCAAAGACATGCGGGGGTCTTTGCGTTAGGGTTGGTGCAATTGAAACGTGATATTGTCGGTCGCGCGACCCGACCCATTTGCACGCGGGGGAATGACATGAGCCTTGAGTTAAAAGACATTCGCGATTTTTTAGCAGCCCATCACCCGTTTGACCTGCTGCCGGGCAGTGCGCTGGACCAGATCCCGGCGCGCCTGACGGCACGGTATTTCCGCAAGGGGTCGGTCATTTTACAACCCGATATTACCTGTCTGCATTTGCATATTGTGCGCACCGGTGCGGTTGAAACCCAATCGCCCGATGGCCATTTGCTCGCCCGCCTGTCGGAAGGGGAATGTTTTGGCGTGCGCGCCATGTTTCGCGGGGGCAAGGCCGCCAACCGCATCACGGCCATTGAAGACACCCTGGTCTACCAACTGCCCGAAAGCGATTTTCACGATCTGGCTGGCAAGCACCCGCAATTTGCCTATTTCTTTGAATTAATGGGCGGAGCACGGTTGCGCGGCGGCATGCAAATGGCCGAGGCCCGCGACGAAGACCAGCTAAAACTGATGAGCCTGCAGGTCAAAGACCTGATTGGCCGTGATGTGGTCAGCCTGCCGCAAACCGCAACCCTGCTCGAAACCGGGCAGCATATGAACAAAGAACGTGTTTCCTGCCTGCTTCTGACAGACGAGGCTGGCAAAATCGCCGGAATTGTCACCGACCGCGACCTGCGCAACCGCGTAGTGGCCCAGGGGCTGGATTATGCCACCCCGGTTTCCCGCGTCATGACGCCCAACCCCATTTCCATCGCCCCCGATGCCTATGCCTTTGATGCCCTGCTGACCATGACACGGCATAATATCCGCCATTTGCCGGTCGTGGCCCCGGGCGCAGACACACCCGTTGGTGTCATTACCACCACCAACCTGTTAATGCGCCAGTCTTTGTCGGCGGTTTATATGGCCGGGCAAATCAGCAAAATGGACAATCCTGCCGATATGGCCGGTGTGATTGCGCAAATCCCCGAACTGTTACGCCAGTTGATTGATGCCGGTGCGACATCGCAAAATGCCGGGCATATCGTGACCACGCTCGCCGATACCGTAACATCGCGATTGCTGGAACTGGCCGAACAGAAATTTGGCCCCCCACCCGTCCCCTATGTGTGGCTTGCTGGTGGCTCACAGGGACGGCAGGAACAAACCGCCATTTCCGACCAGGATAACTGCCTGATGCTGGATGATGCCTATGACAGCGCCCAACATGGCGACTATTTCCGCAATCTGGCGGAATTTGTCTGTGATGGCCTAAACACCGCGGGCTATGTATATTGCCCGGGCGAAATGATGGCGAAAACCGAAAAATGGCGCCAGTCAGTGGCAACCTGGCAGCGTTATTTCACCACCTGGATCCAAAGCCCGGAACCCAAGGCTTTAATGCTGTGTTCGGTCTGGTTTGACCTGCGCCCGATTTATGGCAAAACAAGCCTGTATGAGCAATTGCACCGCCAAATTTTAACAATGGCATCGGGCAACCGCATTTTCCTGGCCTTTATGGTCGGCAATGCCCAAAGCCATCAGGTGCCGTTGGGGTTTTTCCGCAACTTTGTCATGATCCGGGGGGGCGAGCATGACCGCACCCTGGATATGAAACATAGTGGCGTGGTGCCGATTGTTGATATTGCCCGCATTCATGCGCTGGGCAATGGCATTGCGGCGGTAAATACCACTGCCCGCCTGCAAGCCGCCCTGCATACCAGTTCGATCAGCGCGCAAGGCGCGCGCGATTTGATGGATGCCTATGAATTTATCAGCATTACCCGCCTGAAACACCAGGTCGCGCAAATTCGCGATGGTCAACGGCCCGACAACTTTTTACATCCCGAAAGCCTTTCCGCCTTCGAGCGAAGTCACCTCAAGGATGCCTTTAACGTGATAAAAACACTGCAATCCGCGCTTGAAAGCAGCTTTGGCAAAAGCGGCACCTGATGATAACAAAACCCGGCGAGCACAGCGCCTTTGATATAAAAGCAATGCAGGATAGAATATGGGTCTTCAGGAAAAGCTAAAAGACAGCCAGTTTTACCGGCGCTGGAACCGCAACCGCGCCAAAGGCCCGCTGGCGCAATTTTACGACATTCCCCCGGTTGCCCCGGAACGCCGGGTTTCCGATGTGGAATTTGTTGCAGTTGACCTGGAAACCACCGGCCTGCACCCGAAAAAGGATGCCATTATCAGCATTGGCTGGGTGGTTGTGCGTAATCGCGGGGTGGATTTGTCCAGTGCGCATCATACGCTGGTGCGGCCCAACCGTGATGTACGCGAAAGCTCTGCCGTTATTCACGGCATTTTGGACAGCCACCTGGAAAATGCGCCCGATATCGATGACATCCTGCGTCAGCTTTTGCCGATACTGGCCGGGCGCGTCCTGCTGGCACATCACGCGCCGATTGAACTGGGATTTTTAGGAAGGGCCTGCAAACGGCTTTATGGGGCCTCGCTGCAAATGCCAACTGTGGATACACTGGTTTTGGGCCTGCGCGATATTCATCGCCAGGGCACCCCGCTCAAAAGTGGGGCACTGAAACTGCAAAACCTGCGCAAGACCCATAATTTACCCCCCTATCGCGCCCACAACGCCCTAACCGATGCCATTGCCACGGCCGAACTTTTTCTGGCCCAGATCGACAAGCGTGATCCTAAAGGCGAACTTGAGCTGGACCGTGTCCTGCGATAAGTCATTGGCAGGGTTTTACCGCGCACTTCGCCGCAAAAGCAGGAATCTGGCACCATGTTTGTCTTTATTTTCACCACCATCGTGGTCGGCTTTGCCTGCGCGGGCATTATCATGCTGGGGTTTCGCCTGACCGGGCGCAAGGCCCCCAAATATCTGATACCGCTCACCGCCGCCCTTGGCATGTTTGGTTATATGATCTGGGATGATTATAGCTGGTTTGACCGCATTTCGGCCCGTCTGCCCGATAATGTCATTGTCACCGAAACATTTACCGCCAACACGCCCTATAAACCCTGGACGCTGATCAACCCGCCCATCGATCGCTTTACCGCAATAGATGCGGGCAAAAATGTTGCCAACCCGCAAAACCCGTTACAAAAACAAATCACAACGGTGTATTTGCAAAAGGGCCATCCGGCGATGGCAACGACCCGGCTGATTGATTGTGATAGCAAGCAGGCAGGCTTCATTACCCCCGCCACAAACCTTGATCATAACGGCTTTCCGACAGACGACATCAAGATGGAACCGCTGGCGGCCAACGACCCGGCCCTGAAGGCCGCCTGCCAGAATTAAGCAGCCCTCCCCATTTTCACCCCTGCCTCTCCGGTTCGCAATCCTGACGGGCCAAAGGTTGCTTGACCTATCGTTATATCCAATGAAATATAGCGATAATTGATTTATTGATAACCGGAGCCCCCTATGTTCAGCCCTTTGCCCCGCCCGCTGCTGTGCCTGGCAGCAGGAATTGGTCTTTTCGTTATGCCCGCCTTTGCCCATGCCAGGGACATAACCGTTTTTGCCGCCGCCAGCCTGACCGACGCAATGGGCGATGTTGCCAAGGCCTATGAGGCACAAAACCCGGACGACCATGTGCGCCTGTCATTTGCCAGTTCATCCACCCTGGCACGCCAGATTGCGGCGGGTGGCCCGGCAGAAATTTTTATTTCCGCCAATGAAAAATGGATGGACTGGCTATCGGACCAGGACCTGCTGGAGACAGGCACCCGCCGCGACCTTTTGGGTAATTCGCTGGTATTAATTGCACCGAAAGACAGCAAACTGGGCGATATAACGCTGAGCGGCAAAAGCGATTTGACCCGCCTGATTGGCAAGGATGACCGCATTGCAATGGGCGACCCGGACCATGTGCCAGCCGGTATCTATGGCAAACAGGCACTGGGCAACCTTGGCATGTGGGAAAAAACCGAACCCCGCCTGGCACGGGCCGATAATGTGCGCGCCGCCCTGGCCCTGGTGGAACGCGGCGAAAGCCCGCTGGGCATTGTGTATGGTACCGATGCCGCGATCAGCAAGGGCGTTAAAATTATTGCGACTTTCCCGGCAAACAGCCATCCTGCCATCACCTATCCGGTTGCGGTGATGAAAGGTATGAAAAACCCGGCATCCACCGGCCTGCTGGATTTTTTGAAATCACCTGATGCACGCGCTGTTTTCCGCCAATATGGCTTTCGCATGCCGCAAGAATAACAGGCCCCATCCCCCATGACGCTGTCGCCTGCCGAAATTGATGCCCTGCTGTTAAGCCTGAAAATTGCCGCTGTCGCCGTGGCAGGGGCCCTGCCCTTTGCCATATTGGCGGCCAGCGCGCTGACATTCGGGCGGTTTCCCGGCCGGTTTCTGCTTGATGCCATTGTGCATTTACCGCTGATTTTGCCGCCGGTGGTAATGGGGTATTTGCTGCTGATCAGCTTTGGCACCCGTGCGCCCATCGGGGCGTGGCTGCTTCATACATTTGATATTCGCCTGGTCTTTAGCTGGAGCGGGGCGGCGCTGGCGGCAGGTATTGTCAGCTTTCCCTTTCAGGTGCGTGCCATACGCATTGCGCTGGAAAATATGGATCCCGGCCTGCATCAGGCCGCCGAAACACTGGGTGCCGGGCCGTTTGACCGGTTTATAAACATCACCCTGCCCCTGGCCCTGCCCGGCATCATTGCCGGGGCAATTACCGCCTTTAGTGCCAGCCTGGGCGAATTTGGCGCGATTATTACCTTTGTTTCCAACATTCCCGGCGAAACCCGCACCCTGCCACTGGCGATTTATACCGCCATTCAAACACCGGGGGGCGAACTGGCGGCCGCCCGGCTTGCCGCACTTTCGATTGGTTTGGCCCTGTGCGGATTGATCATTTCGGAAATGGCGATGCGCGGCATCCGCCAGAAACTGACCGGGCAGGTCCGCTCATGAGCCTTCAAATCGACATTCGCCATCAGGTCGGAAGCCTTGATTTACAGGCGCGCTTCACCGTGGACCAGCCGGGCATTACGGCCCTGTTTGGCCCCTCGGGCAGCGGTAAAACCACCCTGATCAACGCCATTGCCGGGTTAATCAGACCCGATGCCGGGACCATTACCCTCAATGACTGCACGGTTTTTGATGAAGGGACGAAAATCCATTTACCGCCCCGCAAACGGCGGGTGGGCTATGTGTTTCAGGATGCGCGCTTATTTCCGCATTTAACCGTGCGCAAAAACCTGTTTTTTGCCCATCGCCGGTCTGCAAATCCCCTGCCCGAAAATGAGATCGAGGCCATCATTGCCATGCTGGGTATTGGCGATTTGCTGTCGCGCCGCCCGGCAAAACTTTCGGGTGGGGAAAGGCAGCGTGTCTCTCTGGGCCGTGCGCTGTTGGGCAACCCGGATATTTTATTGCTCGACGAGCCCTTGTCGGCCCTTGATCAGGCGCGCAAGGAAGAAATCCTGCCGTATCTGGAGGCGCTGCGCGATCAGCGCCGCCTGCCAATTTTATATGTCAGCCATTCAATTGATGAAGTCGCCCGGCTGGCCGACCATATCGTGGTCATGGAAAAGGGCCGCGTGCGCGCCAGCGGGTCGGTATTTGATATTCTGGCCCAAACCGACCTGGCCCCGTTAACCGGGCAGTTTGATGCCGGGGCGGTGATCCCCGCGACAATAACAGGGCATGATCCCAAAGGCGGCATTACCTATTTGGGCTGTGCCGGGCATCAATTGATTGTACCGCTTTTACCTTCGGCGAACACTACGACCACCCACGCCAGCACCATCCCGCAACAAACCCGCCTGCATATTCGCGCACGCGATGTCATGATCGCAACATCCATTCCCGACGGTATTAGCGCCAATAACATTTTGCCCGCCACCATTGCTGCCCTGACCCCGGTTGGCACCAGCAATATCGAGGCCGCCCTTCGCCTGGGACATGCCGCCAAGGGCAGAACATTAACAACACCGATCATCCAGGCCCGCATCACCAACTGGTCGGCACAGCGCCTGTCACTGGAAGTTGGTCAGCAGGTTTATGCCGTGATCAAATCGGTCACAGTGGATGGCAAATTGCGCGAAATTGGGTCCTAAAGATCGTCCGTTTCGTCAGACGCGGATGCCGGGACCAGACAACGGGCAAGATCATCAAGGTTTTGCGCCATTGCCACCCTGGCCTGTTCTTCCGCCGCCAGATAAAGGGCGATAATGCGTTCACCCATGTCGGTTAACGTTGCACCACCATGGGCCTTGCCGCCAATGCGGGTTTCAATCACCGGGCTGGCAAAACTTTTATTTAACTCGTCGATCAGCAACCAGGCCCGACGATAGGACATGCCCATCGTGCGCGCCGCCGCGGAGATCGATGCCTCCCGGGCAACCGCGCGCAACAAATCAACCTTGCCATAGCCAAGGCGCACCCCGCCCGGCAGGTCAATTTTCAAACGGATTTTAAGGTCTTTGCCCTGTGTCATCAGGCCAGATTATCCAAACGCCGGGATCCTGCCAATGGCAAACGGGCCGAATATACGGCCCGCCAGCTATCCTTCATACCTTTAGTTCACTGGCGTTATCAGGGGCTTACCGGCAAAAAACGCCACCAGATTATCCACAACAAGCTGCCCCATCGCATTGCGTGTTTCCACTGTGCCGCTGGCGTGATGCGGATAAATCACGACATTTTCAAAATCGGCAAAAGACGGGTTCATATGCGGTTCGTTATGAAAAACATCCAGCCCCGCCCCGGCAATAATACCATCGCGTAGTGCCGTAATCAGGGCAGGCTCATCCACCACCGTACCACGCGCGATATTCACAACATAACCCGTCGGCCCCAGGGCACGCAGCACATTCATATCAATCAGGTTGCGGGTCGCCTCCCCGCCCGGGCAGGCCAGTACCAGCACATCGGCCCAGTCGGCCAGTTTCAGCAAATCCTCAAAATAGGGATAGGGAACATCATCCTGCTGTGAACGGCCAAAATAACCCAGTTCCACCCCAAACGGTTCGGCCCGGCTGGCAATCGCCTTGCCAATGCGGCCCAAGCCGACAATGCCAACCTTTTTGCGATTTAAGGTCGTTGTTAACGGCATCGCGCCATTTTTTGACCAATTGCCGCTGCGCGCCCATTGGTCACCAACCACAAGGCGGCGCAGGGTTGCCAGCATCAGCATGATCGCGGTGTCAGCCACATCATCATTAAGCACATCAGGCGTATTGGTGACACGAATACCGCGTTCGGTGCAGGCGGCAATATCGATGGAATCATATCCCACACCGAAACTGGTAATCACTTCGAGTTTCGGCAATTTATCCATCAATTCCACCGAAACCCCCACCCCGGCGGTTGTCATCACCAGGCGCACCTTATCGGCAACACTTTCAAGCAGGGCTTCACGGTCATCACTTTTGTCATAGCGATGCAGGGTATATTCCTGCGCCAGCTTTTCCATTTGATGCGGCAATGCAGGCGAAACGACAAGAACGTCATGGTTTTCAGACATGATTCAATCTCCCGGAAGGGCGATCCTGCTGCCAGACCGGCAAGACCACCAAAGAATAACGAATATCCACCACAATGCCCGCAAGCCGCCACATCATGCAATGCCCGAAGGAAAGTTTGTTCAAAAACAGCAATCTATTCGCGGCCACATACAAAAACTGCCGCCCGTAAAACAGGCGGCAGTATGCAGAAGATTACCTACTGATCCGGGATGCGATTTGCGCCCTTACAGCGTTTCGGCGTTATAGGCCCGCGCGGTTTCATTGAGAATATTCAGCTTGTCGGCATCGCTGCCCTTTTCAAAGGCTTCGCGAAAGGCGCTGCACAGTTCGACATAGCGTTTGGCCTGGTCTTCGGCGGTTTTACGCGACAAAGGCTGGTCCCGATAGGCATCGATAAAGCGGTTGGCGATCATGCCCAGCAGCAAGAACGGGGCGGCATCGCCCGATTTTTCGGTAATGGCGGTTGCGGCAATGCGACTGCATTCTTCATAGGCCTGAACGCCAAGGGCATCGCCCTGCATTACGGTGATCAATTTTTCGTACATTCTGGTATCCCTTCTCAAAGATTAATTTCCGTCGCCCCGCCATGCTGCCCCGACCATTGGGTCGGATTGGTCAGAAAGGCTTCAACTTCATCGAGGGTTTTGGGGTCAAAATAGTTCTGGGCCTTGCACACAGCCAGCACATCCCACCAGGTTGCCAGCCAGTGCAGTTCCAGCCCGTGTTCTTTCAGCTTTTCGCGGGTTTGCGGGAAAATGTCGTAATAGAAAATCACCAGCGTATCGGTGACATTGGCACCAGCCCGACGCAATGCCTCGCAGAAATTGATTTTACTGCCGCCATCGGTGGTCAAATCTTCGACCAGCAACACATTCGCACCTTCGACGATATCCCCCTCGATCTGCGCATCGCGGCCAAAGCCCTTGGGTTTTTTGCGCACATATTGCATGGGCAGGGCCAACTTGTCGGCCAGCCAGGCGGCAAATGGAATACCTGCTGTTTCCCCACCCGCAACGGCCTGGAATTTCTGAAAGCCCGCATTGCGCAAAATTTGCGAGGCGGCAAAATCCATCAGGGTCATGCGAATGCGCGGATAGGAAATCAGTTTGCGGCAATCAATATAAACCGGACTGGCAAGACCCGAGGTAAAGGTAAACGGCTTGTCGGCCCGAAAATGTACCGCCTCGATCTCAAGCAGCATTTTTGCCGTCATTTCGGCCATCAGGGCACGTTCGGGAAAGGCATTGGAAAACATCTCAGGTCCTCGTTTTGTTTACAGCATCGCCCTGATCCGCCGATAGTGCCGCTTCGGGATGCCAATAAAGCGGAAATCCCGGATCAAATACCGTTAGCGAACCTTCGTCCGTATCGATTTTAGCCGATACCTCAAAGGGCGTTTGCCTTTTAACCAGCCTGATGCGCGCCTCGTTGGGCACCAGACGATAAAAGGCTGGGCCATTCAATGACGCAAAAGCCTCCAGATGGTCAAGCGCGCCTTCTTCTTCAAACACATGTGCCAGGCAGGAAAGGGTGTTTGGCGCGGTAAACATCCCCGCACAGCCACAGGCACTTTCCTTGCGCGCATCGAGATGCGGGGCGGAATCCGTGCCCAGGAAAAACTTTCCATTGCCCGATGTTGCAGCACGGCGCAGGGCCAAGCGGTGCTTTTCGCGTTTTGCCACCGGCAAACAGTAATAATGCGGGCGAATACCGCCCACCAGCATGGCATTGCGGTTAATGATCAAATGGTGCGTGGTGATGGTTGCCGCAATATTGGCCCCACTTTCCCACACATATTGCACACCTTCTTCGGTAGTGATGTGCTCCATGATGATGCGCAGTTCAGGCACCCGGTCAACAATGCGGCGCAGCACCTTGTCGATAAAAACCGCCTCGCGGTCAAAAATATCAATCGCCGGGTCGGTGACTTCACCATGTACACATAACGGAATTCCCAGCAGGGCCATGCGTTCCAAAACCGGCATGACGTGGTCAATATCGCGCACACCGGAATCGGAATTGGTGGTCGCCCCTGCCGGATAAAGTTTAAGGGCCGAAATCAACCCCGCCTCATAGGATGCTGCCACCTCATCGGCATTGGTGGTTTCGGTCAGATACAGCGTCATCAGCGGGGTAAAATCATGCCCGGCGGGCACGGCGGCCAAAATGCGGTCGCGATAGGCCCGGGCATCATCCCCGCTCACCACGGGCGGCACCAGATTGGGCATAATAATCGCACGGGCAAAGTTTGCACTGCTATAGGGCAGCACCGCCCGCATCGTCGTCCCATCGCGCAAGTGCAAATGCCAGTCATCCGGGCGGCGCAACGTCAATTCTGTTGCGGTCATGCGGCCTCCGAATGGATCAGATATTCATACAAAACCGAGCTTGCCGCCATGAAGTCATCAATCTCCATTGCTTCGCGCGGGTTGTGTGATCCGTTCCGGTTACGAATAAAGATCATGCCGGTCGGAACCCCGTTATTGGCAAAAACGGCGGCATCATGCCCCGCCCCGCTGGGCATGACATAATCCTCAAACCCAAGGCGGCGCATGGCAGCCGAAATACCCGCCACCACATCGCCATCGCACAGGGCCGGGGCCACGCCCAGTTCGTCGTCCAGTTCAAACCGGACTTTGCGGTTGCGTTCAACAATGCGCATATGGGCACGCAGCAAATCGCGCATCGCGTCCAGCGTTGAAGCATCCTGGCTGCGCACATCCAGACTAAAGGATATGCTATCGGGAATACGGGCAATGGCGTGCTTTTGCGGATCGGTACCGACAACACCACTGGTTAAAACCAGGTCATCGCCCTTTTGCAAAATGGTGTCCCAGTCGTCATCCAGGCGGGTGAACAGGTCCGCTGCGGCCAGCACCGGGTCCCGGCGATAGGCACGCGGCACCGCACCGGAATGGCCCGCTTCGCCAATGCACGTAATCGCCTTGTGGCGGAAATTACCGCGAATGCCCGACACATTGGCGACTGGCAAATCCTTGTTCACCAGCAGCGGACCCTGTTCGATATGCAGTTCGACATAGGCCAGCAGGCGCGACGGATCAAACAGCTTTTCCCCTGCCTTCACCGGGGCCATATCAATGCCAATCTCGGCCATATGATCGGCCAGCGGGCGATTATCACCCTTGTGGCGAGCCGAAAGCTCCGTTGAACCCAAAAGGCCAAACAGCGCCTTGGAGCCAATATAACACGGGCCGTACCAAGCACTTTCCTCGCCGCGCAGGGCAATCACCTTGACCGGGCGGGAAAAGCGGCGGCCTTCGTTTTTGGCACGCACCAGGCACATCAACCCGGCGAGAATACCGGCCAACCCATCAAAATTGCCGCCATTGGGCACGCTATCGGCGTGTGACCCAACCAGCACAAATTTCTCCGCCGCCTTGTCTTCGGGCAGGGAAAACAGCGCATTGCAGGCGGCATCAAATTCAACTTCAAGCCCGTGTTTGCGGGCGAATTCCACCAGATAATCAATCGTGGCCGTTTCAATGGCCGAATAAGCCGGGCGGCTAACCCCTTCGGTATCGGCGGTTTGTGCACCAATATCGGCAAACAGGCTGGCAACAAGGTCACGGTCCTGCTGCGAAAAGGTTGATCGCGGAACGATAGTGTTCATGGTGCGGCCTCCATAAAGACAACGGTGTCGGCGGCTTCCTCGTCACGGACGCTGCCAATCAGATCCCGGACCGAAGCGATATTGTGCGTGCGCAGATAGGCTTCCAATTCGCCAATCATTTGCACCATCACAGTCGGATGAATGAAGGTCGCCGTCCCCACCTGCACGGCAGATGCCCCGGCAATCAAATATTCCAGCACATCATCAATGGTGGAAATGCCGCCACAGCCAATAACGGGAATATCCACCGCCTTGGCGCACTGATAGGCCATGCGCAGGCTGATCGGTTTTAGCGACGGGCCAGAAAGCCCGCCCATCAAATTCCCCAAACGCGGTTTGCGCGAGTGCACGTCAATCGACATGGACAGCATGGTGTTTGAAACCACCAGGGCATCGGCCCCGCCTTCCTCGGCGGCACGGGCGACGTCCGATGTTTCGCCGGTATTGGGGGTTAATTTCGCCCATAACGGCAAGTCGGTCGCAGCACGCAATTTGCGCATCACATCCAGCGTCGATGCCGGGCGCATGGCAAAGGCCTTGCCGTCTTCCTCGATATTGGGGCAGGAAATATTGACCTCGATCGCCGCCACACCCGGCACACTGATTTCTTCGCACAGGCGAGCAAATTCATCGGCGGTGTTGCCAGAAATGCTAACCACCAGCGGGCTGTTATAGGCCTGATAAAACGGCACCATATTGGCAATAAACTGCCCAACACCCTTGCTGGGAATGCCAATGGAATTCAGCATCGATCCCGACACTTCGCACACACGCGGCGTTGGGTTGCCCTGACGAATGCCGCGCGTGATGGTTTTTGTTACCAGCGCGCCCAGCAAATTCAGGTCAAACACCGTCACCAGATCCTCGGAGAATGTCCCCGAGGCGGGCATAATCGGATTTTTCAGGCACAAATCGCCGATTTGAACGGAAAGATCTACCATCCCATTGCCTCCTGAAGGTCAAATACAGGGCCTTCCTTGCACACCCGTTTATGCACAATGCCGCTTTCCGCCCGGAAAGAGCGCACACAGCACTGGCACATGCCCAGCCCGCAGGCCATTTGCTGTTCCAGGGCAATTTCGCCAGGAATGCCATGTTTGGCGCCGATTTCCTGAAGCAGCTTCAACAATCGGTTGGACCCACAGGTATAAAAGGCGTCAATCCCCTGATCGGCAATCAGGCCTTCAATCACGCCCTGCAAATGGGCCAGATCAGACGTCCCTTCGCTATCGGTGACGGTAATAATCTCCGCGCCCAAATCACGGAAATAATCAATCGACATCAGCAATTCAGGCGAACGGGCACTACAAATCGCGGTTAGTTTTTTGCCCAGGCGCTGTGCTTCCAACGCCAGCGGTGCCAGCGTTGCCAGCCCCACACCACGGGCTAACAACAACAGGTTTTGCCAGTTATCAGCAATATGAAAGCCCTGGCCTAACGGCCCCACAACATTCAGGCTTTCGCCGGTTTTAAGCTCCGCTAACGCAGCGGTCCCCTCGCCTGCGATTTTATAGAGAAACTGCAATTCGCCCTTTTCCGGGAAATAGCCATAGATGCTCATGGGGCGGCGCAGATAGGGATGATGGCCCCCGCGCACCGGGCACTGGATGTGGAAAAACTGGCCCGGCGTGCAGTTCAGGATCTCGGCCGGGGCATCGAGGATCAGCAGCCGATAGTCGTTATTTACCGGCGTATTGCTTTTGACCAGGCATTCACTTTCAAATACCCGTTCGTTCGCCGGAATGGAATCCGGCGTTACATGTAGGACAGCGGCAGTCATTGGACGTTTCCTTACCTAAATAACAGGTTGGGAATAAACAGCGAAATCTGCGGAATGTAGGTGACGATCAGCAACGCAATCAGGTTCGCCACCACAAAGGGCCAAACCCCGGCAATGATCTTGGTCACGGGCTTATCCAGCGTCGATGACGCCACAAACAGATCGAGACCAAAGGGCGGTGTGATCATGCCCAGGCTGATATTGAGCGTGACAATCATGCCCAGATGTACCGGATCAATGCCTAGGCTGGTCGCAACCGGAAACAGTGGCGGCACCAAAATCAGCAGGGCTGAATTGGGATCAATGAACATGCCGGCAATCAAGAAGCAGACATTCAGGATCAGCAAAAACAGGATCGGTCCGGCATCAATTGCGGCCAGAAAAGACGAAATGGCGGTCGGAACATGCGCCAGGGTCACAAAGAACGACAGCACACCACCAAAAGCCAGCAGGATAAAAATCACAGCTGTCGAGATGGCACTGGCTTCGCAAGTATCAACCAGCTTGCGAAAGCCAAGTTCGCGATACACCGCCGCCTCAACAAAAATGGCGTAAACCACGCTGACGGCGGCGGCTTCGGTCGGGGTGAATGTCCCCGAATAAATACCACCCAGAATAATCAACGGCATGCCCAGCGCCCAGCCAGCCGCGACCAGAGCATCAATGCGCTGTTTCCAGGGCACACGCGGGCGGGCAGTTACATTTTGGCGGGAGGCATGAAACATTACCAGGGCGGCAAAAATCAGCGCCAGCACAACCCCAATGGCAAGGCCACCGGCAAATAGCTGTGCGACCGACGTGCCCGTCATCCAGCCATACACAATGAAGGTGATCGAGGGCGGAATCAAAAGCGCGGTTTCGGCACTTGAAACAATCAGGCCCAGGCTGAATTTTTCCGAATAGCCGCTTTTGCGCAATTCCGGGTAAACCATACCACCAAGGGCCGCCACCGTTGCCGGAGCCGAACCGGACACCGACCCAAATGCCATCGACCCGCCAATAACAGTGTGGCCGATACCACCGCGTGTATGCCCCAGCATCGCGCTGACCAACCCCATCAAACGACGGGTGATCTGGCCCGATGCCATCAACTGGGCGGCAAACAGGAAAAATGGAATGGCAAGCAGGGTTGAATGGTTAATACCGCCCAGCAGTTTTTGAACAAACACCACATCGGGAAGGCGCCCGTAAAAAACTTCCTTGATGGCCAGCGTGGGCAGGCCAAGCACCAGCAGCATTTCAAAGCCAAGCGCCATCAGAACGACAGTCGCGGCAATAATCGCAATCAGCATCATGCGGCTCCTTTTTCGGGCGTGGCGGAGCTACTGGCATTATCCGGGGTGAAACGGTCGATCACGCCAAACAGGCTCAGGGCATAACGCAGGCCCAAAAGGGCAAACCCGATGGTTGGTGCCAGATAAATCCAGCCCATTGGAATATTCAATGTCGGGCTGTGCTGGCCGGATGCAAACACAAACTGCACCATTTCGATGCCAAGACGGGTGGTATAAATCGAAAATAAAACACCGGTCAGATCGATCAGGGCAAAAACGACTTTGCGTTTGCCAGGGGAAAGGGAATCGCGAAACGTGGTGACACCCACATGCCGTTTGCGTTCAAGCGCCAAACCCAGCGCACAGAAAACCAGAAACAGATTAAGCATCTGTACAGCTTCGTCGATCCAGGAAAAATCGCTGGAATATTGCGGGGCAACCTCGCGCACCACAACGCCAAGGGTAAAAAGCCCGACCATCAACAAAAAGATGGTAACAAGAAAAATACGCTCGGTCGTTCTAAGAACCTTTAAAAGCGTCGTCATGTGCTGTCTCCCCGGCATCGTTTATGATTATTGCTAGTGCCGATGATTGGAAAATTTAAAAACAAAAATGGCGGCACAATGCGAAAAACCGCACCATGCCGCCACGGGATGATTACTTACCAACGACGTCGGCGTAAGCCTTCTCGTAAAGGTCGATCAGCTTTTTGCCTTCATCACCGGCACGCTCGACATAAGCAGCCTTGGTCGCGGGATAAACTTCCTCACGCAGGGCTTTACGCTCTTCCGGGGTCGCAACACGCACATTCATGCCGTTCTGTTTAACCACTTCCAAGGCGGCTGCGACCTTGTCAGCCTTGTCCTTGACCAGGTCAGGGATCACTTCGTGGAAGGTCTCAACAATGACCTTGCGATAGTTTTCCGGCAGCGAATTCCAGAAAGCGTCGTTAAACAGGATCACGTCTTCCATTGCACCGTGGTCGGAAACAACAAGGTTCTTCTGAACTTCGTAATATTTCATGCGTTCGATGGTATCGAGCGGGTTTTCTTCCCCATCGACAACACCCATCTGAAGCGAGGTGTAAAGTTCACCAAACGGCAGGGCAATTGCCGAAGCATCCATTGCCTTGAACTGTTCGATCAGGATGTTGGAATCCATCACGCGGAATTTCTGACCGGCAAATTCTTTCCAGTTTTCAATCGGCTTGTTCGAGGTGAACTGCTTAAAGCCGTTCGGCCACAGGCCAATGGCAACCACACCCTTTGACGAGAAAGAGGCCAGCAGTTCCTTGCCAAACGCGCTGTCACGAATCGCCTGTGCCTGCTTGAAATCCTGCGGCATCAGATAGGGAATATCGAGAACCGAAACCGCCGGGTTAAACCCGCCCAGGAAAG